>JAISIL010000145.1 GCA_031262035.1 Spirochaetaceae bacterium
TTTCATATCCACATCCATTTGTTCTACACCTCTGTAGAACTATTATATATTTTGGACTAGATATTGAGTTTTGAGTCAGCCATCCCTTTCGGCTAGATTTAGTTTTGAGGCATCGCGGTCCATGAAAAATTCGTAAGGCTGTACCACCATAAAAAGCAGCTTTTTTAAAGAAGCCTCCGCGGTCAAGCCCTAAAAGCGCAATTTCCTGAACTATTTCCTTTAATGCATTTCGGCGTTCATCAATAGTATGACAGTGATAGGTATCGAACATCTTCTGAACCGGTGTCTGGCTTATCATAACTGCCTCCTTTTGAACCAACTTGAAAGCGTATCTAACGATTTCCGGTGATACAGAGGGGCAATTTGCATGATAAAACCTAGGTCCAGACCTAAAATATCTTCTTCATCTATTCGCCAGTCAGAAAATAAAAGCGTTTCTATAGCGTTGAACGAACTTATTGATGGTGTTCGATATACTAAATCACACAAAGCCTTTTCCGCTGATGCTATAAGGTAACCGGCGCCTTCTTCCGTAGCCTGCGCAACACCATAGGGATAAATGGCAGACGGGACACAATAATATCGATATTCACCCAACGGCGTACGATAGACTTTATTTTTATTCTTGTGAAAACTTGCACAAGTTACCACCGCCACCCGCTCCGGTATGAGACCGGAAATAGATAATGCATATTGAAAAGATATATACGATGGCCCATATAGAGAGGCGGCTATGGTGCGCGGTGAGGTATCAAAACTATCTGCATATAAGCCACGCCGTAAAGGCACCAGCGCACCTTGTTTTATTAGCCGACTCAGTTTTGCTCTGGGATTGGCATATCTTTGCAAATCTGCCATCACCTGTGCGGTAAATTTAACCATATTTTCCTCCAGTAAGTCTCATTATATTGTACTTATCGGAGAAAAGTCAAGCCCTCTAAAGAGCAGGACATTCCGTATATTTACTCCCAAAGCCACAAGGGACTTTTGGGCTACAAAAGTGGTTTCTGTAGGCTCTGTGGTTTCGGCAAGCTCAACCCCCCACCACCCTTATTTCCCCCACCCCCACCTCTATCCTGCATCCCGGGCCTACATGCGCACCGGCCTGCATCACCAGGCGGCCGCCCCGGTGCACCATTACCGTGGCTTTTTTTCCCAGGTGTGCATCGCCTTGCACCTCGAGGATGCCGCCGTCTTCTACCGTAAGGTGAGTGCTTATGTGGTAGTTATCTATTACCCGGGCAAGTGGCTGTAGCGTTTCTTCGCAGTAGAGGCTGCCATTAAATTGAACCAAGGCACTTTCGCCAAGGGAAACTTGCGAACTGTTGCCTACTATGTCTGCACCTCTTGATTCTATCTCAAATGGCTCACCGGGATTATCAAGGCTTTTATACCTCTTTTTTTCTTTCTTGCACTTGTAGTAGGTAGTTGCCCCATCTGTTTTTTCAGGCAAATTTATTTTTTGCAAATTTATTTTTTTCGGCAAGCTTTCAGGGGCCTCTGCTCTTTCCAATTTAATTGACATAAGGCTTTTTGGTTCTGCCTCCAATGTCTCCTGCGAAATACGCAGGCCATGGGTAAATAGGCCCTTTCGGTAATCTTCCAGTATCAAGTATGCTTCTGTATTCTTCATTACATTTTTTGTGTTATATTCTATTGTATTTCATATTGCAGCCAGAGCATGGTATTAAGGCCTTCGCCGACAAGTTTAACCTGGACACTCTGCCTTTTATAGTTTGCCTTGATAAGCCTGCAACCTATTTTTGCCATTTCATCTTCCGGTATTACCACACGCCCGTCTTTTTTGTATGCGCTCAGCGGCTGGACTATACCGTTTTGTTTTTCAAGCCATCTGGCAAATACCAAATCATTTCCACGAAGGGCATGGCTTCCATCGCCATATTCCATAAGGCTGAGCACATAGGGAACTTTCTTGATATTCCGCCTGCATGTTACATCAATATCTTCTTCAGATTCAAAAAATAAAAAACCCGGCAATAAGGGGACATTTTCAGACCATTTTCTTGTTTGGCCTTCTTCATTCTTCCAGAAAAGATGCTTCTGCCTTGAGCCAACAATCTTTAAACCCTGCAGTTTGAGTCCTTCTTCGACATAGTCTTCTTTGCCGCTCACGCAGCAGAGGCAGTATATCATTCTATATTTAGCATTTGGTATTGCAACCACAGTGAAAGCTGAATTCCTTCGCCGTGCAGCCTAACCTTTGCGCATTTTCTTTTGTGATTTACTTCAAGTATGGTGCCGCCCATTTCTTTGAGGGGGCCTTCGGCTATTACAACCTTGTCTTCTTTTTTAAATACCTTGATTGGCCTTACAAGGCCCTGTTGTGTTTGCAGCCAGATAGCAAACTTCAGGTCATTTCCCCGAAGGGCATGGGTGCCGTCTCCGTATTTAAGCGGATAATAGACACTTGGTATCTTTGTTATTTCCTGCCAGAAAGCGGCGTCGGCCTCATCATCGGTAGCAAAAAAGATATAGCCGGGGATAAGCGGCTTATATTCTTTCGCCTTCGCTTTATCCCGCTTCCCAACTTTTTCCCAGATAAGCCGTTCTTTGTGCGCCTCAATAAGCTCGTAATTACGCCGTTTCAGTGCATCTTCTACAGTAATTTCCCTTCCTGTCTCGCAAAAAAGGCAGTATATACTCATTCGGACAGACCTTCTCCATTGGCGCCTACGAGGCTTCTTCTTTTTCTAGCCCACAAGAACTAGCTTTGTATATACCCTTATAAGGTCAGCCCGAGCCGAGCGGTATAAATCGTATATATGTAATATGCTCACACAGTATAAATCGATTAGATTTATATTAAGAGTATATAAACTTATTTAATTGTTGTCAATACCTTTTAAATTGTTTTTTATAAAAAAGTGAAAAAAAATACTTTATAGGTTGGTATAATGACATCATGACAGATATTAGGAATGTCCTTGCTGTGAATATGCGCTTAAATCGCCATAAGACAGGTTTGTCGCAAGCTACTCTTGCTGAGAAAATTGGAACGGCAACGAATTATATCTCAAAGATTGAGTCAGAAAAGCAATTTCCGTCTATTCCTATGCTCGAACGTATTGCTATAGCCTTAAATATTGATGTTTTAGAGTTGTTTTCAATCAAAAACAGCCAAATGGCAAGATTAAATGAGGTTAAACAAGCTTTACAGGAAATAATAGCAATATCTAATGATACTTTAAAGGATTTGTAACTATACGGTAATATACCACATACGGTGGTCGAGCCTGTCGAGACCACCATGCACAGTGGTCTCGACAAGCTCGACCACCGGAAGGGGACTGTGTAGTTGCGTTTCTATTCTTTTCTGGTCTTGTTTAGACTTTCTTGGTGATGTAATCGCTTTTGAGGCAGCGGGTGCAGATTTTTAGGGTTACCGTGCTGCCACCTATTTCGGTTTTTACCTTTTTCAGGTTGGGTTTCCATACACGACGGCTATGGTTTTTTGCGTGGCTTACCTTGTTTCCGGTTACTGTATGTTTTCCACAAATATCACATGTTCGGGACATAAAATACTCCTATCTTCTATCTATAAATATAAAGAAATTGACAAAAACTGTCAAGCCCTTTGCACAAAAATGTGCCATCTAAAAAATTAGACGCCAACAACGCTGGCTACTTCGGGCACCTGCTTTTTCAGGTAGTTTTCAATGCCCATTTTCAGGGTCATCTGTGCCATGGGGCAACCACCACAAGCGCCTGTTAAACGCACCGACACATTCCCGGCATCATCGACGGACACGAACTCAACATCGCCGCCATCGGCCTGCAACGAAGGGCGCACCATTTCGAGGGCTGCTTTTACCTGTTCTTCCATAAAAATCTCCTTAATGGTCTACGCTTTCAATATACTAAAATTTTCAATTTGTGTCAAGCGCTGTGTGTGCAGGATTTTTACGGACTTTTTCGATAGCCTGGCTGACAATACGGCTTATCTCTTTCTTAAAGTTCTCATCATTTAAAGAACTTTCAGTGTACATGTGCCCCATTATTGTCCAGCGATACTTTGGGGGCGCCTGATTCAATGCAAGAGTTGCCATATCGCAAACACAGTCATTGCATTTGCAGATTTCGCCGGGATAAGACTCCAACTGCCTGCCTAATTCGGCAAGAACGAATTCTTCTGTTTCGTTTACCAAATTTTCTAAATCGTAATCATCCATAAAGGCCATAGTAACCTCCTCCACTTAATTATAAACTTAATATTAAACTTAAGCGTTATGCTCTCTTTCTATCTCATAATACCGTGTTTGGTTCTTTACAAACATCAATTTAAAGAAACCGGTGGGCCCATTCCGGTTTTTCGCCAAAATAAGCTCCGTTTCCAGCGCATCTTTTGACTGATCCTCAAGTTTTTCCCTTTCCCGGTGAAGAAACATGATGATATCAGCGTCCTGCTCAACTGACCCAGAATCGCGCAGCGATGCAAGATCGGGCCGATTCTTCTCAGCCTCGCGAACTAACTGGCTCAAGGCCACAACAGGAACATTCAGCTCGCGAGCCATGCTCTTGAGCGAACGGGAAATTTCTGCAACCTGCTCAAAGCGGGGCCGCGCCCCGTAATTACTCTGATTATCCAGGGTAATAAGCCCGATGTAGTCGATAAAGATGATATCAACATGATATTGTGAGCGTAAACGGCGCGCCTGAGTGCGTAAATCGAGCAGATTCATGTTGGGCATGTCGACGATATAGAGTTTCGCCTCGCTTAGACGGCCAAGGCCGTCCATCATTTGGGCAATTTCGCTTTTTTTCAGGGTCCAATTACGAAGCCGGCTTGCATCAAGGCTTGTTTCCATGGCGACAAGCCGTTCAGCTAAATCGCGTGCAGGCATTTCCAGGGTAAAAAAGGCAACAGATTTTTTCTCTTGTATTGCCGCATGGCTTGCAAAAGAAAGGGCCAGGGATGTTTTACCAATCGAAGGCCGCGCCCCTATAATAACCAGTTGCGATTTCTGGAAACCCGATGTGCATTGGTCAAGCCCCCGAATACCGGCGGGGACGCCCGAATAGAGCACCCCCTCTTTTTTCATCTTTTTTCGTTCTTCAATGACATCAATAAATTCAGGAATTACTTCTTCCAGGCTTTTAATTGCAGAGGTTTGCCCCGTTTCGGCAAGTTCAAATATTTTTTGCTGTGCATCTTCTACAACAAGCCGCGGTTCCTGGGATTCATCAAAAGAATTAAGGTTTATCCGGTTCGAAATGCGGATAAGCGAGCGGCGCAGAGAATAGTTTTGAACAATTGTAGCAAAATAATCAACATTAACCGCCGCCGGCACCACATTGGTCAGACTACTGATGTAAGCAGCCCCGCCTGCCAGGTCGAGCTCGTTCTTTTCCTTTAGTTTTTCAACTACGGTGATGATGTCGGCAGGCCGGCCGGTATTGCTTAGCGCTAAAATCGCCTCGTATATTCTACGGTGGGCATTTGAATAAAAGTCGCTTCCGTGCAGGATACCGGACACCGTTATAATGGCATCGGCATCCTGCAACATAGCGCCTAATGTCGCCTTTTCGGCGTCATCATTATGAGGAGGGATTCGCTCTTTCAGCTCCTCGCTCATTATTCAGCGGGGGCCTCCACGCTTTCGCTTTCGGCAACCGGTGCTTCGGTTTCAGCGCTTGCTTCTTCGGTATTTACTACCTGTTCTTCTGCCGGGGCTACATTCTCGGCCTTTTCTTCGGCAGTTTTCCGTTTCCGTTCATGCCCTGCATGCTGTTCTGTGTGACTGCTTTCCTGGGCCTTCACGGTAACAGTTACTTCGGCAGTTGCGCCTTCATAGAGTTTTACAATAACCTTGTGTTTACCGGTGCTCTTGATAACATTGCCGGGAATTTCAATCCGTTTTCGTTCGGCCACATAGCCCTGTTTCGACAGTTCATCAATAATGGTCTGTGAAGTAACAGCGCCATAGAGTTTTCCGTTGGGGCCGGCGGGCAGAGAAAATTCGATAACCATTTCCTCGAGCCGTGCCTTTACACTGGCGGCATCCTGCCTCTTCAAGGCCTTACGTGCCTCGATTTGGTCTTTACGTGCCTCGAAAATCTTGACGGTTTCCTCGTTGTAGGGAACAGCAATGTTCCGGGGCCCTAGATAATTCCGATAGTAGCCTTTTGCTACATCCTTTACATCGCCTTCTTCGCCCAATGGCGCAAGGTCTTGGTTTAAAATAACCTTCATAACAAGCTCCTATTATTGCTGCCGGAGTGGCAGCCAATTTTCTGCTATTCCCAGCAAGGCCAGGATAGCCAAAAAAACCATATTTAACATTGGCGTCATCAGAATAATGACGAAAAGCAGGCCGGGGAAAAATCCGCCGTTCGGCCGCCTTTTTGTCTTACTTGCGATAAACGCCATTACAATGCCGTAACCCTGCCCCAGATAGAGCAAGGCCAGCATGACAAGCAGGTTCCACGATGCAATTTCCAGGGGCTGCCACTTAAGGACATTCCCCACAATGCTCAAAACCACAGCACCTGCAAAAATCCACAACACATGCCGGTCTATATGAAAAGCAACAAGTCCGGTTTTTTGCACCGAAAGCTCCTTGCCCTTAAGCCTTTTCACCAGCCTGCCCGCCCAAAGGGACAGCACCCTGGTAAAATAGAACAAAAGCATCAGACTGGCACACATTGCGCCACGCAGCAGAACCGTTTTGGCCATATCGGCAATGGCAGATACATTTAAGGTCTCCGCCTGAAACAGGGCCGAAAAGGCTTCCGCCTGCCCGTAAATAAAACCGTCAATGCCCCCTTCGTAAAGCACCTGCATCGAAAGGGCAATGGCGATAAAGCAAACCAGTGCAGCTATGCACAGCCGGTATTCGCCTGAAAGCCTTAGAACACGGCCTTTCAGCTTTACCTGCAAAGGCAGCATGCTGAATAAAAACATGCCCAACATGATGCTAAAGTAGATAATATCTACCAGGCTTTCAAGAAAACTTGCTTCAAAGGCCCTTCCCAGCATTATTACAGAAACAATATTTGCCAGAAATGCCACCAAGGCGCTTAATAATGCCGCCTTTTTCCCCCACACAGAGGCCGCAAAACCAATGGGCAGAAGAAAAAAGACCGACAAGGCGCCGGTGCGGGTTGCCATTGCAGACAGCATCCCGCAAATAAGCGGCACAAGGGCCGGAATTGCCTGCATTAGTCTGCGACAAAGGGTAATAAAGCCAGTATTCTTGCCCTTTTTATAGCAATAGCCAAGACACGCTGGTGTTTTGCACAGGTGCCGGTGATTCTCCGGGGAAGAATCTTACCCCTTTCCGTTATAAAACGGCGAAGGGTATCGGGGTCTTTGTAATCAATCTTCAGTTTTTGATTGCAGAAACGGCAGACCTTCTTCTTGAAAAAAGGTTTTCCATTGGCAGCGCCATTCCCCTGGCGGCCTCTGCCGCCCCGTTCCTCGCCTTCGCGGCCTTCATAGCGGCTTTCAAAATTGCTATTTTCGTCAAGGCCGGCGGCCATATATCTTTCATCTGACATATTTTATTCTCCTATTGATTAGATTATCCATTAAAATGGAATATCATCTGCAAAACTATCATCTGCATGCCCGGTATCCGGAGCTGCAGAACCCCCCGCCGGAGCCGCAGGCCTATATGAAGGCGCGCCGCCCATTCCCGCATCGCCTGCAGGATGATAAGCGCCGCCCTGACCACCGGCAGCACCCTGCGTGCCATTGTTTCCGCCAAGCAACTGGATGTTGTTCGCAATAACTTCGACCTTGGAGCGATTTTGGCCCTCTTGTGTCCAGCGGTCCTGCCGGAGTTCACCCTGAATGCCGACCAGCTTGCCCTTTACCAGATACTGGTTAATGGACTCGCCCTGTCTGCCCCAGACAACGATGTCGAAGAAACTTGGTTCATCTTCCCAAACATCGCCGTTCTTCTTCCGCCTGTTTACTGCAATGGAAAATTTGCAAACAGCCTGCCCTGTTGCCGTATACTTGAGCTCCGCATCGCGGGTAAGGCGGCCAATCAGCATGACGCTATTAATATCTGCCATAGTCTAGCCTCCCTATTGCTCAACACGGACGAATAAATATTTAAGCAGATTTGCATTCAGCTTAAAACTACGGTCAAGCAGAGTGATTTTTTCGGGCTCAATGTTGAGATTGTAAAGCACGTAGCGGGCTCTGCGGCGTTTTTGAACCTCGTAAGCGAGGTCACGGTCGATAGGATCGCCTGTTTTGACGATTTCGACACCCTGAGCGGCAAGATCTGCGAGCACTTGGTCGCGCCCTGCCTGATACTGGTCTTCCTCCAGCGGATAGACCGTGGTTAGTTCGTATAGTCTCATTTTTCCTCCTCATGGACTATTGACTCGCCCCGTGGCACAGGCCCGGACGAGTAAGGATGGCAGGCCAATACAGCCTACACTTATAATATAGCAAAAACGCGATTTCTTGTCAAGCCCTCGAAAAAGCCCTCGAAAAAGCCCTCGAAAAAGACAGCCACGAATAACACGAATGATTGCCTACGGCAAATCACACGAATTTTCGCTTACTTATCGTAGATTATTCGTGTCGGCGAAGCCGATTCGTGTTATTCGTGGCTTTTTTTAAATGATTTTGCCCTTATCCATACAGCATAGTTCCAGATAACCGGTACTGCGGATGCCAGCCAGGAAAGGGGGTTGGCCATTGCGGCGCATTCGTAGCCGAATGCCGGAATGAGGATAAAGGCGGTGAGGATGCTCATTGCTGTTTCCATGATGCTGCACAGGGTTGGAGCCATTTTTTTGCCAAGCCCCTGGGTTGCGCCGCGGAAGTTGAGCATAATGGCCAGGATAAAAAGGCTTGCGCCTACATAACGGAGATACAAGCCGGAAAGACGGACCGCTTCCCGGGCTGTGTTGAAGGCTACGACATCCGTGCTGCTTCCGGCCCCTGCGATAAATAAGCTTGAAGCAGCCTCGCCCCAGATAAAGTTGGCGGCACCCATGATAAGGGCCATTGCGATGCCCAAAACACAAGCCGCCTTCATTCCCTGACGGACACGGGTTAATTGCCCTGCCCCATAGTTCTGTGCGGTAAAGGTGGTGACTCCCCGCATAAGCGAAAAGAAGGGCATTAAATTAACCTGCCGTATACGCTGAGCTGTTGCAACTGCCGCTACGGCTACTGTTCCCAGGACATTGGTTGCAGCCTGCACCAGGATATTGCCTGCTTCTATGATTGATTGTTGCAGGGCCATGGTTAAACCTAAGGGTAGGTGGGCTTTGAGTTCTTCTTTTAAATAAACCACAGAGAACACAGAGGGCACAGAGTGTGCAAAAGAAAACGGCAGTAGTTCACGATGTCTTTTGTAAATATACACAAATACTAATAGCAGGTTTACTGCTTGTGCGATGACTGTTGCAGAGGCTGCTCCTTTAACACCCATTTTAAAAATACTAATAAACAGAATATCCAGAATAATGTTTAGTAATGATGATATAATTAAAATGATAAAGGGGACACGGGAATTACCGATTGCATAGAGGAAGGAATTTAATATATTGGCAAAAAAGGTAACACACATAAAATAAAATATGATACTTACATAGTCTACAGCCATTGTGTAGATTTCCAGTGGAGTGTTCATCAGGGTAAGCACCGGTTTAATTAAGGGGGATAAAATGATGGTGAGTAAAATGGCAAAGACAGTGATGATAAATAAACAAGTTGCGGCACTTTTCCGCACACCTTCATTTATTACACAAAAGTTTTCACCAAAACGCTGTGCGAGTATAATTGTTGTTCCATTGCAGAGGCCGATGGCAAAACCAAAAACAAATACATAGAGTGAACGGGTTGACCCCACTGCAGCCAGGGCTTCCATACCGAGGAAGCGGCCTACAATGAAGGTATCAGCAATATTGTAGAAGGCCTGAAAGAACTCGGCAAAGAAAATGAGAATGGAGTAGCGCACGATATTTGAAAGCGGGCTGCCGGACAACATTTTTTCTAAGTAGCAAGTAGCAAGTAGCAGGTAGCCATTTTTGTAGTTATATTGCTACTTGCTACCTGCTACCTGCTACTTCCTAGAACTCCCACGGTTCGTAGATTTTTGGGACATCGCCTATGAGGCGTTTGGTGTAGTCGCTCTTGGGGTGGAGGATTGCTTCATCGGCTGTGCCTCTTTCCACTATGACTCCATGTTCCATTATGTAGACGGTGTCGCTTATGTAGTAGGCTAAACCAATATCATGGGTGATAAATACGATGGTCATGCCAATGTCGTCACGGAGTTTCAGGAGGAAGTCGAGGATTGTGGCGCGGCTGCAGGCGTCTATCATGCTGGTTGGTTCATCGGCAATGAGGAGTTTTGGTTTTAGCATGAAGATGCGGGCTATCATTAAGCGCTGCATTTGGCCGCCTGATAGTTCAAAAGGATACTTGTTTGTCATCTCTTCAAATTTCAGGTTGACAAAGGAGCATGCCTCTTTCATCTTGGCAAATTTTTCTTCGTAAGTCAGATTTTTGCCGCCGGTTAAATTAATGCAGTCCAACAACACATCATCTACCTTGTTGAAAATGTTGTAGGTAGAAAATGGATCCTGGAAGATTGCCTGTATGTCCTTCCAGTATTCCCTGCGTTTGGCGTGGCTTGATATGTCACGGGGCTTGCCTTCATAATTTATTTCACCGGTTGTGGGGGTAAGAAGGCCCAAGACCATTTTGGCAAGGGTTGTTTTGCCGCTGCCTGATTCGCCTACTATGCTGATGATTTCGCCTTTATGGAAATCGAAGTCGACATTGTTCACGGCTATGGTTTTACTGGCACCGTAGCCGAAGACTCTTGTGAGGCTCTTGCCTTGCATATAAGTTTCTTGCATCTCGTTATTCCTTATAAATTTATCTCACGCGGAGGCGCGGAAACGCAGAGGGTTAGATTTGATTGCTAACAACAACCCCGCGCCCTCCGCGTCTCCGCGTGAGTTTCTATTTTCCATCCAACAAATTGGGCAAATCTGCCTCATACATGGCGTATAGTTCGTCCATGTTGTGGCGGCAGCGGTAGGTTCTGCCGGGGAAGTCTTTACCTGCAAGGACGGCCGACCTTTCCCCTACCGATTCTTTTGCACAGGTTTCATCGGCATATTTACAGCGTTCGTGGAAACGGCAGCCAACCGGTTTTTTCTTTAGGTTAGGCGGCGCACCGGGGATTGCCTGTAAGACATGCCCCCTTGTGCCTTCCTCCGGGACAATGATGCTGTTCATAAGGCCCTTGGAATAAGGCATGATTGGGTCAAAGACCATTTCCTTTGCACTACCCCGTTCAACTATTTCCCCTGCATACATTACCATAATATCATCGGTAACATTATACAAAAGGGGCAGTTCGTGGGTGATGAACAGCATTGACTTGACTATTCCCTTTGCCATAAGGTCTTTTAGCAATTTGATGACAATCTTCTGGCTGGATACATCCAGTGCCGAAGAAGGTTCATCTGCAATAAGGACCTTGGGCGAGAGGATTGTCGAAATGGCTATAACGGCACGCTGCTTCATGCCGCCAGAAAGTTCTACTGCATATTGGTCAAGAACCTTTGGAGGGAGGTTCAATATGTTAAACCGCTCTTCAACAAATTCACGAACCTCTTGCTTTGTCTTCGCTATACCATGCGCCTGAAAAATATCTTCTATAAACTTGATTATTTTCCGGGTGGGGTTTAGGGCATTCATGGCCGCCTGGGGAATGTAGGCAATCTCTGTGCCCAAAACCGAGGTGCGGATTTTATCGGGGTCCAGGTTGGTAATTTCATTGCCGTCAATAATGATTGTCCCTGAACGATAGTAAAGGGGCGGAAAATAATAACCCATCACGCTCATTGCGAGGGTGCTTTTTCCGCAGCCTGATTCGCCTGCAATGCCAATCGACTTCCCTTCTTCCAGGGTAAAACTTACATTGTCTACCGAACAGACCTCTTCGTTCATGCGGGTTTTGTAGAAGGTGGTAAGGTTTTTAATTTCTAGCATGTTTTTCATTGTCTTTCCTCCTACGACCGCAATTGCGGGTTGAAAATCTGGTCAAGGCCTGAATTTACCAGGTTGAGCGAATAGGTAATCAGGGTAATCATCAGAACAACGGGGAGGAAGGCCCACCAGGCGCCTACCTGCAATGCGCTGAACTGCATCGCCCAACTCATCATCAAACCTAAACTGGCCACATTCTGGGGGCCAAGGCCGAGCATCGAAAGGGAGGCTTCCGAAAGGATAGCGCTGGACACTTGCAGAATAAAGGCCATCATAACATAAGAGCCCAGGTAGGGAAGAATATCACGAATGATAATGCTCCACATACTGTGCCCTGAAATTTTTGACAGGTTCACATGGTCGCGGTTTCGGAGGCTCGAGGTTTGTGCACGAACAGAGCGTGCCGTCCAGGGCCAGGCAGTAAAACCGATAACCATTGCAGTAGTCATATAGTTTCGTGAACCGATGCTTACCGAAATTAAAATTAAGATAACAAATGATGGGATAACAATAAATATGTTGTTCACAGATGTTAATATATTATCAACCTGCCCGCCGACATAACCGGCAATAAGGCCGATTATCATTCCTATTATAGTAGCAATTATACCTGCCACAATTCCGATAATCAAACTGGTGCGTGTAGCGGCCACCAGTTCTGCCAAAACATCGCGGCCGAAGTTATCGGTGCCCAGAACATGCAGCACCTTTGGCGGTTCTTTTTTGATGGCCGTTAAACCAAACTGTGCCATAATATCAGCGGCAACAGCATCATCGGCAGTGGGGGCAGAGGATGCAGCATTTCCCAGGTCGCCGCCCTTCAGGTATTCTACCAGATTGGGTTTTTCAAAAAGGCCGCCGTTCATGGCAAGCGGGTCGGTATGATTAAAAATTGGAAAGACAATTATTAAAAGAACAATTGCCAATATACAAATAGAGCCGAAACGGAATTTACCGGATTTCCAGGCTGTTTTTAAATAGTATCCCATAGTTTAGCCCTCTTCTTCTGACTGGTTCATTCGTATGCGGGGGTCTATGACGCCAAGCAAAAGGTCGACCAGAAAATTTGCTATAAGAACGGTGATAGAAATTATCAACGTGCAGCCCGATATAAGCGGGAAGTCCTGTAGACTAATACCATTTAAGAGGGTAGTCCCTATTCCCGGATACGAAAAAACAATTTCGGCAACAACATTGCCCCCTATCATGGTGCCAAGCGAAAGGGCAAGGCCGGTAATTTGGGGAAGCATGGCATTGCGAAATACATACCAGACAATTTTTTTATCTTTAACGCCCATAAGGCGGCTGTATTTTACATAATCTGCATTGAGTTCATATATCGACATTTCGCGCATACCGAGCGACTGCCCGCCGATAGCAACCAGCACCATCGTAAGGAATGGCAGACGATAATGGTTTAACATCGATAAAATAAATGCAGGGTTCGACCAGTTAGGATACATGTCAAAAGCATAGCCGAGACGGCCGGGGAACCAGCCTAATATATTTGCAAAATAATAAACAAGAACAATACCTAAACCAAAAACCGGTATTGCCGCAATAAAAAGAAAGACGGGGAAGATAACCTTATCCCATACCTTTTTACGGTAACCGGTAATAGCCCCAAGCACATTGCCCAAAAACCAGCCGACTAAAATTGCCGGAATTTGCAGGCGGAGCGTCCAGGGTAAGGCCCCTGCAAGAATATCTGAAACAGAGCGGGGATACTGACTAAAGGAGATACCCATATCGCCCTTGAATAATTTTCCAACATAAATAAAGAATTGCTGCCACATCGGCTTGTCAAGCCCAAATTCTACAAGATAGGCATTACGAATTCTGGCAATAGTTGACGCATCTGTTATACCGGCAAGAGAATTTGCCACCAGTGCATCGACCGGGTTTCCGGGAATTAAACGGGGCAGAATAAAATTCAAAAGAAGGGCAACAATAAGGGTGATAAAATACCACAGCGCCTTTTTCCCGGCATATTTCCAATAGTTATTCATGAATCATGAACCTCCAGGATGTGATAGGTGAAATTGGGGGGACATGTAGGGGCTGTAGGGGCGAATAATTATTCGCCCCTACAATGCCCCTACATGTCGTAGGGACAGGTTTCAAACCTGTCCCTACCCTGTTATTTCAACAAGGTCAGGTTATAGAGACCTTTGATGCCGTAACCGTCGATGTCGAGCTGCGGGCCAACGCCTGAACCGTCGTTCATCTGGGGGAAGCCTGTCCAGACTGTTTCGTTCACCGTGTGGAAGACACCGGGGCGATACATAAGGCCGGCTGCGGGCATTTCCTGAAGATAAATCTTGTTCAGTTCTGTGTAGATTGCCTTCAGTTTTGCTGCATCTGTTGCTGTCGGAATCTGAGTGATGAGTTCATTTGCCCGATCGCTGTGCCAGCGGCCATAGTTTCCGATGGGGTTCGGGGTGCCTTTGGGGGGCAGGCCGACATCGTTCATGGTGCCATAGAAGCGGGAATAGGGCGAGGAAATACCAATACCACCATAACTGTTCATAATGATGGTGAAGCTGCCGTTCTGCAAATCCTGTGTCCAAACTGTTGCATTGGGGAAGTAGGTCTGAATATCAATACCCAGTTCCTTACCGGTAGCCGCTACAACTTCAAGAGAAGCATTCCAGTCTGACCAGCCCTGGGGGCATTCAGCCTGAAGGCCTGAGAGTTTGACGCCGCCCTTTGCACGGATACCGTCTGCACCGACTGCCCAGCCGGCTGCATCAAGTTCTTTCTTGGCCTGAGCAATGGCCGCCGCCCGGTCCTGGGGCCAGCCATACTGTGCCAATGAGGCTTTGTCGATAAGGGCCTGTTCTGCCGGAACGGGGAGCATATAGTTTGCTTCGTAGGGGGCAGTGTAACCGGACATAGCGTTCTGTCCGATGGTGTTATAATCGAGGGACATTGCAATAGCGCGGCGGACTGCCGGGTCGGCAAGCCTTTCATCCTGCACATTGAAGATAATTGCGGGAATGACGCCAGGCAGATAGTAAGGAGCCTGGGGAATAAAGGTGTTGATGCCGCCCTTCTGCCCGAATTTGGGGAAGGTCCAGATTGAAGAAATGAACTGCTGGGAAATATCAACTTCGCCTGCGCGGAATGCCGCATCGCCTGCCGCATTGTCTTTGTAGATTGCGTGGCCGAGATACTTCGGGGCTGCCAATTTGCCATAGCGCGAACCGGCTTTTGCGCCCCAGTAGCTGTCTACACGAACGCACATTGCCTTTGTTTCATCGCCAAAGTAGAATTGATAGGGGCCTGAACCCTGCACATCCATTTTATTGCCGGTAAGGTTTGCCCACTTCCCAAGTGCTGTTTCGTCTGCGCCGATTTGGGCAACAAGAGCATCCATATCAGCCTTTTTGGTGATATAGAGCTGGGAAACAAGACTTTCTACCTGCAAGGGATTATAATTGCTGCCGCTTGCCGCCTTGATAACTATGGTGTCTGTGCCCTGTGTGGTAACACTTTCAACATAAGATACGGTGCCGGTATAGCCGGTAACATATTTTTTCTGAAGGTCAAATGAATTCTTGACATCGTCTGCAGTCACCTTGCTGCCATCCCACCAGGCCGCATTGGGGCTGAGTTTTACCGTCATGTTCTGAAGGCCCGAATCCCAGGTTGCGCTGTCTGCCAATTGGGGCTTGAGCGTTCCGGAAAGGATGTCGTAGACCATCAAGGTTTCAAATACAGCCTGCCGGGCATTTACGCCATCAATAAAGATGGTGACGCCGCCTACCGAGTAGGGGTTCATGCTGTTCACTTTATCCCACAGAATCCCATTAAAATAGAGAGATTCATTGCGTGGGAACACGCCTGTAACCGAAGGGTCACCAGCAGCTGCCGAAGCTGCCCCCCCCCCCTGTTGTCCACCTGCGAAAATCATGCTCATCGCAAGGACCAAGACAAGAACGATAAGAAGTAATTTCTTCATACGTCTTTCCTCCTATAAAGATACTTTTCACCGGGTTATCCGCCAACGGCGTTTTTTCCGGCTCCAAATATTATAGCATGAGTTTTCTGATTTGTCAAATATTTTTTTTAAATTGCAAAAAAAAACTCCCCTTGCGGGGAGTTAATCAGGGCGAAGTGCCCCCACCTAGCCTCCCCCTCTGGGGGAGGAAGAATCATTCGAACAGGGTGTTGGTGCTCTTGATTAAGGCTTCTATCCAGCCGCGGTCATCGGGGCTTATGCTTGCTGCTGCTGCAGCCGCTTCGTCGCCTGAGCTGTATGCCTTTTGCTGGGCATCGGCGCTCATCTGCTGTTCAAGTGCGCTGATTTGCGAACGAAGTTGGTCAAGAACAGAGCGCTGGTCGAGCACATTGTCGGCAGCCGTCTTTTCTGCGACCTTTTTGGCAAGCTCTTCAGAACGGACCTTTTCAGCAGGGATATAACCCAAAAGCTCTTTTACATAGTTGTTGATCATGCCGTCCCAGTTGTTTTCATCTACTCCATAAACAATGTAGTAGACATACTCGCGGCTTCGTTCACCGGTCATTGTATTCCGGGTTTCAATCAGTTGCCAAAAATCGAGAAGACGCCGGTGGCCTACAATGGTAACCTTGGCAGCGCTTATGGCGCTATTCAAGGCCTTGAACTCAGAACCGCTCAGGGTGCCGCCTGTTTGGGAAAGCACTGTTCGCTTAAGCTCATTTGCCAATTGTGAGGCATAGTTCACATCCGCTATGGTTTCTGCATTGTTCTTGTAGAGCGATGTCGCTACTGCAAGACGCATAACCATTGTGTCCGGGAGTTTCAGATTTGCACGCACATCTGAACTATCCCCCTGCACCATCTTTTGGAGCCACCTGGGGTTGTATTCCATACCCAGGCTGCGATTGCTCCAATCCAACACATACTGCTGTGTCGGGGTAAGAGAAGGCGTCGGAGAATAAACGGGTGCAGACACCATTACAGGGGTAGAATCATTGGCTGCCTTAGCCGGCGTTTGTGCCGCCGGTGCTGCTGCAGGTTGTGCAGCAGGTGCAGTCGCAGGTTGTGCAGCAGGTTGTGGTGCCGCTCCCGTTCCCGGAGCAGCGCTTGCATCCTGTCCAAATACTCCCCCCCCACAGGCAAGCGCTAAGATAATTGATAAAAAGATTAATTTTTTCATCGTTTATCCTCCTATATACAATTTATTATTGAAACAAAACATTCGAGCTCTGTATCAAAGCATTAATCCATTCTGAATCTTCAGGCGATACGCTGGCTGCAGCTTCGGCATTGGGGTCGCCGCTTTTGTAAGCCTGCTGCTGTTTGTCGGTACTTAATTCAGATTCCAAAGCATTAAGTTGGGCTTCCAGTTGGTCCAGAAGCTGCCTCTGATTCTTTACACTATCCTGTGTTGTCTGGTCTTTGATCTGTGAAGCCAAGTCTGAAGCCTTGATTTTATCGGCAGGCAGATAACCCAGAATTTGCTTAACATACATATTGATCATCTCGTCCCAGTTCATTTCGTTTACGGCAAAGATAACATAGTAGATATACTCACGATTCCGCTCGCCGGTCATTGTGTTGCGTGTTTCTATTAACTGCCAGAAATCTACCAGACGGCGGTGCCCTACCAGTGTTACCTTGGCTCCGCTGACTGCGCTATTTAATGCCCTGAATTCAGCGCCGGTTAATATACCACCGGTCTGCGAGAGCACTACCCTCTTTAATTCATTTGATAACTGCACAGCATAATTGCTGTCCGCCATTGTCATAGCATTGTTTTTGTAAGGCGAACTTGCCACTGCATAACGAATCATTGTGCCTTCGGGAAGATGATAATTCGCCTTGACAAGTGTACCATCGCCCTGCACAATTCTCTGTAACCATTCGGGATTGAAGGGCAGGCCAAAGCTTCTGTTACTCCAGTCGAGCACATACTGCTGTGTCGGAGTAATATTCGGCGCTGTCGATGCTATCGGCTCACTTACTACTGCCGGACGAGCTTCGGTTACCGGTTCTGCTGTTGTTGTTGGAACAGGGGCGGCGGCCGCAGGCGCCACAGTTGCAATCGGTGTGGTTGCAGGTGTTGTTGCAGGCTGTGTTCCCGCTTGTGCTCCTGTTGCAGCAGGCGCAGTAGAGCTAGACGATGTAGCACCAGTGGAGGGGGTTGCAGCGTTTGCATCTGCGCCGGCTTCGGCTGCCGGAGTATCCTGTGCTGCATCAGATGATGCACAAGAATAGGCGCCGAGTGATAGCACAGCAACAAGTATCAGGCCAAACATGACCATCATTCGTTTTTGGGTTTTCGTTTTCATGCGAAATCTCCTTCTCATATGATTTAACGCTTTTCCCCCTTCCAGTTGAGAAAACCGCTGATGAGCAATATCTTTTTCTTCTATACAATACACTTTCATTTTCATTTTATAATGCCCAGTTATAATGTCCAGGCGCCATCCCTATAAGTATAGGTTCCCGCCTTTCTTCCATTGGCATTGTAGAAGGAGTCAAACTTTAAGGGGAATACACCAAATTCCTCAATAAGTAATGACACACCTTCGGGCATAACAATGCTGGTTACTTTACTATTACTGTCATCCTTGTTTCTGAATGCCAGTTCCGAAATGGAATCAACACCCTTACCAATAACAATACTGGTTAGTTGATTGTTTCCATTGAATGCACCCTTTCCAATACTTATAACACTATCAGGTATACTTACTGTGTATAGCTGATTTGCTGCAAAGGCAAGTTCGCCAATCTTTTTAATTCCTTCAGGAATACTCACACTTACCATTTGGTAATTGTAGAATGCCCGTTCTGAAATCTCTGTTTCGCCTTTGGGAATATGTATTTCGGGCGGACTCCACATCCAGCCTGAATTTACATAATTGTATGTTCCCCCTCTTCGGCCATTATTATTAAAATACAGGGCGAAGTTTTTGGGGAAGAACTCCGATTCGCTCTTGAAATTCCAGATACCGGAAATCGTAATGCTTTCCAATGGATTCCCTGCGAATGCCTGTGTTCCCATGCGAACAACACTACCGGGCAGCACAAGGTTCTTGATACTGTTATCTGCGAATGCACGCAAAGCAATACTTACTACCGTATCAGGTATATACACAGAATTTATACCTTTTTTTACAAAGGCTTCCTGTCCAATCGAAATAACCGGCTCGCCGTTTATGCTCGAAGGAATAACTACATCTTTGCTGCTTCCCGTATAGTCTTTTATCTCGCCTTTCTCGAAGGTAAATACGGCAGAAGAAGAAGGCTTTAAAGATTCAGGCATTTCGGCCACTGTAGCCTTTGCATTGGCAGCCGGCGGTGCAGACAGTGTTTCCGGGCCTTCATCCGAGACAACCGGTTCTGCTTCTGCCGTTTTTACCGGAGCAGGCGGTGCTACAGGTTTTACCTCAGTGGCTGTTCCCTGTGCACGAACCTGTGCCATACGTAATTCTTCACGGTTATTGTAGCGTTTCCAGGCACCATTACTATAATTGTATACCCCGGCAGCCTTACTGCTTGAGTCATAATAATCGACAAAACCAAAATTGATTGCCGAATTATACAGGTTTACATTGGCAGCGATTTGCACAGTGCTTAATTCATTGTTATAAAAAGCCCTGCTTCCAATGCTCTGCACTTTTGCAGGAACAACAAGCGAAGTAATTTTATTGTCATAAAAGGCATTTGTTCCAATGTTTTCTATAGAAGCGCCGAGCTTCAGCTCCTGTATTCTATTGTTATAGAAGGCACTGTCACCTATGCTGGTCAGTTTATCGCCGAGGCTCAGGCTGTCGATTAAATTACCCGAGAAGGCGGCCACACCAATGACGCCGAGCGTTGGAGGCAGTGTCAGGCTGCTTATTTTATTAAAAGCAAAGGCAGAATCGCCAATAATTTCGGTTCTTTGCCCCAGTTTCAATTGACTAATCTCGTTACTGTAAAATGCACGGTAGGCAATACTGGTAACTGTATCGGGCAGGCTAAGTTGCTTAATCTTGTTATCATAAAAAGCATATTCACCAATTGAAACAATGCCGTTACTTAAGCTTAAGTCTTCAATCTGATTATCAGAGAACACCCCATTGTTCAGTGTTTTGATACCCGAAGGAATGCTCACCTTCTTTAGTTTATTACTAAAGAAAGCCCAATCCCCTATTTGCTTTAAGGACTTGGGGAAATTAATGCTTTCCATGTTATTTACATAAAAGGCTTCTTCGCCAATAAATTCAATACCTTCAGGAATAGTAACACCGCTTAATTGCTTATTTGCAAAGGCACGCTTCCCAATACCGGTAATCTTCCAGCGGGAAACAGATGAAGGAATAGTAACAGAGCCGCCATAGGACTTCATTCCGGCAATTGCTACATTACCGTCATCAAGCCAGCTATACATAAAGTTTGAATCGCCCAAAAAGAGCTGCCTGATATCGGCGGTAGAAATTTTAACCATGCCGTTTTCCATGGCCACTTTTGCATCAACACTGTTCACACTCTTTATACGCAGGCTTAAATTATCAGAATCAGTGCGCACATTTTCGAAGACTACTGTTACTGCATTAGGCTGGGGCATTATCCACCTGCCCTCTTCGAATGAACCATTGAGAACATTAATTTCTGTGCCCGATGTTGCTACCGTATCGCCTCTTTCGTTCTGCAGTGCAAACACTACATTTAATTTGCTGGTCTTTTCGGGAAAAAGAATTGCATCGGAAGCGGCATTGCGGTCGCCTGCCGGGAATAACCAGGAAGCATACTGCCAATCGGCTGCATTCCCCGTTGCAATAATGCCGTCAATAATAGTGTTGAGCACCTTATAGGCGCTGGTCTCGGGCCACACACCATAGCTGAATGACACATCTTTTGTGCCATCCATATACGGAGGACTTACCGTTAAGACCGGATCGTAGATAATCTCGAAGGGGAGATACATCTTAAAGAAAGATGACAAATTTTTGAATACTACATACCAATCCGCTTTTTTGTTGACGGAACCACTTAAAACCCTGTCGGTCAAAGCCTGCAGACGCTGTGCTGCTTCGGTCAGTGTCGGGTCAAGTGCCACGGCATGTGTGTAGCAAATTAATGCTTCTCCAAGAGCGCCGTCCCGTTCAGCCGACATTCCCCGGGCTAAAAGCGCCAGCCCGTTCCCCTGCTGATACAAGGGAAGCCCTGTATACAAAGGCAAGGCAACCTGTCCGAACAAGCCTGTCGACAATACGAGGACTGATAAAATGGTCAAAATTGTTCTTTTCACTTACCATAATTGTCGGCACTCATTGCAAAAAAAATAAGTGAAAAAATAAATGAAATATTGAAAAAAAAATTTAAACTTTATATAATAGAAAAGGATGACCATAAAGACCGGAATTGATATTAGCAAAATCTCCCGCTTTTTTCGCAAGGGCTACAAGCCCGATGACCCATTGGTCAAACGGGCATTCACTGCAGGCGAAAGGGAAAAGGCCTCGGAATTAAAAACTGAAGCGGCCTTCCGTTCCTATTATGCCACCCGTTTTGCCGGAAAAGAGGCAGTGTTTAAGGCCATCAGTGAAGCCCTTGCAGAGGCGGCAAAACGAAGCGGCTCATTCCCCGGCTTTATCCCCGCCGACATCGAAATTCTAGGCGGCGCCCTCGAACGGCCTGTCGTCAAACTGCACGGCAAAACCGCCGAAGCGCTCAGCACTATTGATATTCAGATTGATGTCTCGCTATCCAACGAAGATGATTATGCTGTAGCGAGCGCTATCGCTCTGTATTAACCACGAATGACACGAATAGCCTTCGGCTACACGAATATTCGTGTCCGCGAAGCGGATTTGTGTCATTCGTGGTTAAATAAATACCCGTCCCCAGCAGCACTAACAGTTCCTATCGCAGGGAACAAGAGATGATGCCCGGCGATGGCGGTGCCGGTTTGGGCAGCGTATTGCAGTGTTTCAAGGCGGGCTGTGGTGGCTGCTTTTGGGTCGGTGTCGTAGGTAACAGCCTGACTTGGCACAGGGAATTGTATCAGTTCGACATGCATCAGGTCGCCCCAGACAATCAGTTCCTTGCCGCCGTCCTTAATGCTATAGGATGTATGCCCCGGCGTGTGTCCGTAAGATGCAATCCCGGTGATGCCGACCAGGACTTCAGGCGCATTGCCTAAAGCACCGGGCTTAAAGGTTTCTACCCTACCCTTGTAGGCATCCAATGCGGCTATGGCTCCCCGGTTTTGGTTTGTTACTGTCCAATATTCTTTTTCGATTTCAGACAGATACACCTTTGCATTGGGGAAAAGGGCCTTCCCGTCTTTCTGCATGCCGCCAATATGGTCGCCGTGCATGTGGGTTAAAAAAATGGCGTCAATTTTTTCCGGTGCAACACCAATTTCTTTCAGGCAATTGAAGAGATTTGTGCCAAAACCGGTGTCTATCAGCACATTTTTCCCCTGTCCCTGCACCAGAAAGGTGTTTGTTGCATGCTGAAAACCCCCTTTCAGGTACTTGTCCACATCGGCCTTGTCGGGATTTATCAGAATGCCTGCATTCCCCGGCCCCTGCGCCTCCAGCATGGTGTAAATGATATACACGCCAATTTGAAATGAAAATACATTGCTCATCGTTTTATCTCCTTTTTACAAACCTGATGGCACATCGATGAATGTGCAATCCAGTTTTAATTCTTTCTTACAATGTTCCATCAGCCTTTGCACGCCCCAGACTTCGGTGGAATGGTGGCCGCCGGCTATCATGTTGATGCCTGCTTCCTGAATGTCTGCCCAGACACCGTGGCTCATTTCGCCGGTTACATAGAGGTCGATGCCCTCGGCAATTGCCTCGGCAACTTCGTAGGGGCCTCCGCCTGAAACCACGGCAGCGGTCTCGTTCAGTTCCTTCCCAAAAGGATAGACCCCTAAAGGCGGCCTCCCCTGCCAGGCGATTTTTGTGCAAGATTCTTCTATAGTAAGAGGCTTTGCAAGGCGGCCTTTAAAGCCAATCATCTTTCCATGGTAAAGAGCAAAAGGCTCAGGTTTTTCGATACCAAGCAGCTCGGCCAGGCCGGCATTGTTTCCCACCACCGGGTGTGCGTCCAAAGGCAGATGGCAGGCATACAAACCCAGGTCATTATCCAAAAGAAACTGCACACGCTGCCTGAGAATGCCCCTAATGGCAAGGGGCTTCCCCCAAAAAAGGCCATGGTGCACAAACAGAAGATTGGCCCCAATCGAAGCAGCCTTTTTAAAAGTCTCAAGGCTTGCATCAACGGCAAAGGCAATCTTCTGAACTTCCCTCGTAACCTCCACCTGCAGCCCATTCAAAGAGGTGTCGGCCTGCACAAAAGAATCAATAGCAAGATAATCCCGAAAAAAAGCATCCAGTTCCTGAAGTTTCATAATAAACCATTGTAGCACGGAATTGGGGTTTTGTCTAGGGATGCTGATGCCTTTCTGAGATATAAGCACCGCGATGCCTCAAAACTAAATCTAGCCGAAAGGGATGGCTGACTCAAAACTCAATATCTAGTCCAAAATATATAATAGTTCTACAGAGGTGTAGAACAAATGGATGTGGATATGAAA
>JAISIL010000151.1 GCA_031262035.1 Spirochaetaceae bacterium
CGGGCTAGTTGAAAGTTCCGCCTTCGGCGGCGTCTTGATATGATGCCTGCCGACAAAGCGATGACAGCAACTTTCAAATGCCCTCTCAAAAGATTGTCCTGCTCCCCCTGCCTCATGCTCATCTTTGTAATACTGTATTAAAAAACAGACAGAGGCAGGGGAGGGAGAGGAAAGGGGCGGCGTAAGCACTCATATCGTGTTGGGGGCGCCGGATATTTTACCTTTGAACGAATTATGAGGAGTGTTCATGAAGGTTAGACGGGGAAGCTCCGAATCTAGTGAAAAGGTAAAATATCCGGCGCCCCCTACGCAGAGATAACTTAGCGAGATAAGCCGCCCTTTTTCTCTCCCTCCCCGTACGCTATGCTCGAATTTTTAATTACTGCAAACTTAACGGCAAGGGCTGCTTTTCTCGTTGGGCGAATTTTATCGCAAGGCCAAAAACAAGGGATTGTGGAGCTTATCTGGCGTTTTGAGTGGTCTAATCCGGGGCAGGCGTCTCACTTATTCACGGCTGAGCGTTTGGTTGGATTCCTCGCTTTTATTTTGGACTTTTAGAAGTGCGTTAATTTGTAGTAAAATATAATCTTGGAAAAGGCCGTTAAGCTGCTTAAAAATCGCTACAAGTTGTTCTAGCTTAACATCGGGCGGGGACTTTTCAAACATCTCGCTTTTCCCTGTGATGAGCCAATCTTTATTGACATTAAAGCGTGTGGCAATCAGTTGAATAATGCGGTTGTTTGGCTCCTTTTGACCCAGCTCTATAGCTCCATAGAAGCTTTGGCTTATGTAGATTTCCTTTGCGAAAGCCCTTTGAGAGAGGCCGAGACCTTGCCTGACCGCTTTGATTCTTTCATTGACTCCTTGTTCCATATACTAACCTCCTGAAATTATATCATGCCAACTCTAAACATTCAACGCCATTAAATTGTTTTTCAGGCTTGGTTTGTTTCTTTCAATACCTTATAAGAGGGTGCTTGACCGACTTCTTAGAGTTCTTTATAATGACCTATAGAATGTCAATAGAAGAGGCGATTGTTTATGGATACTGAAAAAAAGGTCGCTAACTTGCGGAAAAGATTTAATGACCTGCCTGAAACGGAAAAGGACGCTGTGCTAACGGCAGCAAAGAAGCTTTTAGAGGTTCAAAACCTTAATAGCGATGTTTTGGAACGGCAAGAACACTCTTGCTGTTCTTTCTGTAAAAAGGACAGGAAGGCATAACTTGGTTTATTGGGACTGGGGTGCCCCTTAAAACAGCCCTGCCGTACGGCATGGGTAATATATCGTTTTATAGGAGTATGTTATGAAAGGGAAAAGTAAAGTGATTCTGGGGGCCTTGGTGGCTCTGCTGGCAATGGCTGTCTTGTTTGTCGGCTGTGATACTGGCGGCGGAGGCGGAAGTGGCGGAGGCGATAAAGTAGCTACACCAGCTGCAACACCACCCGCAGGTGAAATCAGCGCGGGAACAATTGTTACATTGTCTTGCTCTACAACGGATTCAACAATCTATTATACTACGGACGGCTCAACGCCAACAACCGAAAGTCTCCGATACAATCCAGGGGGAACTGGAATAATGATTAATACGGCTATGACCATAAAAGCATTTGCGGTAGCCAATGGTATGACTGATAGTGATACACTTGAAGCCGCTTATACCATTTCAACCCCCTTAACTTATGAAGCTAATCTTACAGGTGTATGGTGGCAAGATGATGATATGTCCTCCGCTAATAATAAGAAAGCCGTTCTTGTCTTTTATGGTGATACAAAGAGATATCGGCTTATTATGGCTTCAAATGATGATGCGACAGGTTCATACACTTATCAAGATGGATATATTCAGCTAGATGGTGATGATGGAAGTTCCAGTTCTGCCTCTGGATTCTATACAAGCGCTACATACAATGGGGGATTTTCTACGATTGGAGCTGATGCGACTGATATGGTTATCGCGGACATACCAGGCACATGGCTCTTCCCGGGGCATTATACGCGGGTTAGCACAAGCACAACGCCAAGCGTATCGTCTCTTTCTGGGACAAGCTGGAATGAGATATCTGTTTTAACTATTGTTCCCAGCTCTTACAAGTTTGTTGATACAACAAGTTGGGAATACTACTACAACAACAATAAGCGCCATCCCTACAACAACAGCGAAATTTGTACTTACACATTCACCGATGGCAGAATCGAAGCAATATTAACATTAGGTGATTCATTCACAACAGAATTAAATGCGCAAATATTTGGCGACTGCCTGGTGGCGCGCACGAATAGTGGGTTGGTTATATATAAACTCGCCCAATAGCGTTTTAGACAACCTGATTTTAAGGAAAACAGGGGGCAAAAAACACCCCGCCCCTGCCTCCTTATGCTGGAATTAAAAATTACTGCGCAATGCGTGGGGCAGGGGGAGCAGGACAATCTTTTGTGAGGGCATTTGAAAGTTGCTATCTGCAATTACTCGGGAGACAGAGCGGCAAGACGCCGCCGAAGGCGGTACTTTCACCAGCCCGAACAAAAGATTGTCCTGCTCCCCCGTATGCAAGGCTTGAATTTTTAATTATTGTTTTGTATATTATAGTATGAGTTTTATTTTTGGCCTGCTTGGCGGGGTGACAGGGATTTATATGTTTCTTATCCTTATACGGGTGCTTATGAGCTGGTTGCAGGGGCCCTATTTGACCGGGAAGCCAGTGCAGTTGCTTGCCCGGGTGACGGACCCTTACCTGAATTGGTTTAGTCGTCTTTCCGGGAAGCTTCCCCTACGGCTTGGAATGATTGATTTTTCGCCGATACTGGGGATTGGCCTTCTTTCCGTTGCCAATTCGGTGTTTAATACCATTGCAACAATGGGGCGTATTTCTGTGGGGATTGTGCTTGCCCTCCTTGCCGATATGCTCTGGTCGGTGATTTCCTTTGGGCTTTCCTTTACTGCCGTAATACTGATTCTGCGCCTTATTGCCTACTGGACTAACCGGAATACTTTTAGCGGCTTCTGGAGCATTATCGACAACATCAGTAAGCCGATTTTGCATGGTATTTCACGGATTCTTTTTAACAGGCGGGTGGTGCAGTATAAAACAGCCCTGCTTGTTTCTACAGCGGCGGTGATTATTGTCCGTCTGCTTGCCGGTTCGCTTGCCCGTGTGGGTATTGGCCTGTTGGCACGCCTTCCCTTTTAGGCCGGCTGCTCTGGTGTGCCGATGTATCTGCGGGAATTAACAGGCGGATTAAAGGACCTTCAAGGTTGCGGGCCTAAGCGGCTTGAGCAACTGGGCCGGCTTGGCATTACAAACATTGCAGAACTCCTTGGCCATTACCCACGGGATTACGAAGACCGAAGCCGCACAGTGCCTTTAAACCAGTGGAAACGGAATGGGAAGAATATTTGCACGGTGGTCCGGGTTCTTTCCCATGAATGGTTTGGCTTTGGACGCATGAAAACCCTTAAGGTAATTGTAGAAGACGAAACCATGCGGGCCTCTCTTGCCTGCTTTGGACGGCCTTTTTTGGAAAATACCCTGCGTGTTGGCGAGGAATACCGGCTTTGGGGAAGTTTTTTCTATAAATATGGCGAATTGCAATCCAGTTCTTTTGAATTTGAGCCCCTGCATAGCCTTTCCGGCCGAAGTGTTTTTGGGAAGATTCTTCCTGTTTACCGGCTTACCGAGGGGCTTGACCAAAATATTCTGCGGAAGTTTATTGCACAAGCCCTGGAGGACTATGCAGGCAAGCTCGATGAAGAAGTGCCCGAACGCTTTAGGAAGGCCCATGGCTTTATGGGCAAGGGCGAGGCGCTGAGCACCGTGCATTTTCCTGCTTCACAGGGCGATTTGGATAAGGCTGTGCGAAGCATCAAGTATGAGGAATTGTTTGCCCTTGAAGTTGTCGTGGCGCAGCGGGCTATCAGGAGGAAAGGATTAACCGCGAACCACGCAGACCACGCGAACGGTTTAATTGGTTTAAATGAAATTGATACAGAGAATGGATTAAGTACAGAAAATAAAAATGTTCGCGTGGTTCGCGGTTTACAACAAAAGCTAATTGAGCGCTTACCTTTCAAGTTGACTAATAGTCAGATGGATGCTATTGCTGAGATAAACACAGATTTGAGTGCCCCTTTCCCGATGGCGAGGCTTTTGCAGGGGGATGTGGGGAGTGGGAAGACGCTGGTGGCTTTTTTGGCCTCTCTTTTTATTGTTGATGCAGGGGGGCAGAGTGCAATAATGGCGCCGACGGAGCTTTTGGCACGGCAGCATGCGGAGACGGCGGCGAAACTGCTTGAGCCTTTGGGCCTGAGTATTGCCTTCCTCAGCGGGAATGTAAAGGCAGCCGGACGAAAGGAGCTTTTGAAGGCACTTGCCGCAGGGGATATTGACATTGTAGTGGGAACGCATGCCCTTTTTTCGAAGGATGTGGTCTACAAGAACCTGCGCCTTGTGGTTATCGACGAACAACACCGTTTTGGTGTGGCCCAAAGGCAGGCCGTTATGGAAAAGGGCAATAATCCCCATCTTTTAATGATGAGCGCTACGCCTATTCCCCGGAGCCTTGCCTGGACGCTTTACGGCGACCTTGAAGTAACGGAAATACACGAGATGCCCCTTGGACGAAAGCCCATTGAAACGCACCTTGCCAAAATGAGCCGGCAACAAAATGTATACGATTTTGTAGAACGGAATGTGCTTTCCAAAGGCCATCAGGCCTATTTTGTCTACCCATTGATTGAACAGCAGACAGATGATGAAGGAGGGTCAAAAAGCAGCGAGTTAAAAGATGTTGAAACAATGGCCAAGACCCTTTCCGAAGAGATTTTCCCCAAGTATAGCCTGGCATTAATACACTCGCGCCTGGATGAAGAACAAAAACGGCTGACCATGGAGGCCTTCCGTAAAGGCGAGGTGCAGATTCTGGTTGCAACATCGGTGGTGGAGGTTGGGGTAGATGTGCCAAACGCTACCTGCATGGTAATTGAGCATGCCGAGCGCTTTGGTTTAACGGCCTTGCACCAACTGCGTGGGCGTGTCGGCCGGGGAAGCGAGCAATCCTACTGTTTTTTAATCTATGCCGACCAGAATGAAGAGGACGGTATGTTTGCCTGGAAACGCCCCGAGGACCTAAGCGAAGATGAACAGAGCAAAATGGGACAGCGGCTTCGGGTAATGCTTAATGAAACAAATGGCTTTGTTATTGCCGAAAAGGACCTGAAGTTCCGCGGCCCGGGCTTAATTACCGGCACCGAACAATCGGGCTTTAAACGCATCGGCCTTGCAGACCCCTACCGTGACAGCGATATCTTAAAGCTTGCCCGTGCCGATGCCTTTAGCATTGAGGCTCAAAGCACAGAGGCAAAAGAGTTGTTTCTGTATTAATTACTCATGTTACGCAGTATTTTGTCAATTTTGCTGCGAATAGCGCGAATGAACGCCAATATAAGCATTTATTCGCGTAAATTCGCGTTATTAGCGGCTAATTTATTGGCTACCCGTAACGACTTCCCGGTATATTTCACGGCCCATTTGGGAGAGGATTAGGGTAGTGCCTTCTGCTTCGGAGTAGGGGAAGGTAAAGTTGCCGCCGGAGAAACGGCATTCAACGAGCAGGGTTCTTTCGCCGGCATTGGGGGGCAGGGCTTCAAGGCTTAGGGTAAGGGGGTAGGGGTTTTCGGGAAGGGTATATTCAAAGAGGCCCGGCGAGTTGCTCAGGACATAAATATGCGCCCCTGTTTCTGTGGGGCTGTTTGCAGAAGGTTCCTGATAGACAACAATATTGGCCTGTTCCCCTTCGCGGGGCTGGCGAATGGCAAACTCAAAACCAAGGTCTGCCTGAATAAGCTTATCTGCTGCGGCTTTTGGGTCAAGGCCGACAAGGTTTGGGGTAATAACTTCGGTAAATTCAGGCCCCAGGCTTACAACAAGGCTCAATACCGCAGGGCCTGAAAGGGCTGTTCCCGGTGCAGGGTCCTGTTGAATAACGGTTCCCGGGTCTTCCGGTGCATATTCATAGATAAAAGGTTCCTGAACGGTTAGCAGGGCCTTGCTTCCGGTGCTGCCCGGCACAAAGAGTGTGCGAATGTCCATGCGAACATCTTCCGCCTGGCGGCCAATGTAGTTGCCTACGGTATTTATCACTACCCCTTGGCTGACCACAAGCCTTATGCGCCTGCCTGCCTTGACAATGGTGCCCGGTTGCGGGTCTTGCGAAAGGATTGTTCCCTTATCGGCTTCGGTGTTTGAATAGACCAACTGAATACGGGGATAGAGTTCTTTTACCTGCAATTCCAAAAGTGCATTGGGAAGCTCTGTTCCCCGGACATCGGGAACCATGGTTTGTTCTGCACCGTTTACATCAAAGAAAAATGCCGCCAAGGCAGCAATAAACATGAGGAGAACCAATGAAATACAAAAAAAACTAAAAGAAGAAACCCGATAGCTTCCGTCTTTTCTTTTGAAGATTCTGGACAAATCCATCGTTTTTTATTATACTGTAAATGAATAAATTATGCAAGTAGCAGTAGTCGCAATAGTCGGCCGGCCCTCGTCGGGGAAATCAACTCTTTTAAACACTATCTGTGGGGAACCGGTATCTATTGTCAGCAAGGTTCCCCAGACAACCCGTAACTCTATTCGCGGTATCCTCAGTCGCAAGGACGCAGAGGGGGAACTTGTCGGGCAGATTATCTTTATCGATACGCCGGGCCTCCATCTTTCGGAAAAAAAACTCAACCTGAAACTCAGAGAAACCTCGTTAAAAGCCCTGGAGGACGCTGATAGTATCCTCTATCTAATAGACGCCACCCGTCCTGCCGGTGCAGAAGAAGAGGCAATACAGGCGATACTTGCCCCCTACAAGGCGGCGGGCAAGGTAGTGACGGCGATAAATAAGATAGATAGACTAAAGAATTCTGAAGCAGTCGATAAGGCGAAAATGGTGCCAGGCACCTTTTCCGGCACCTTTTTTGAGGGCGTAACTCTCTTCTCTATATCTGCTCTGAAAAATGAAGGGGTAGCGGCCTTGGTGGATTATCTTTTTTCTATTGCACCGGAGGGGGAAGCCTTGTATCCTGATGACATGTATACCGACCAGAATATCCCCTTCAGGATTGCCGAGGTGATTCGCGGCGAGGCGGTCCAGAGGCTGCACGAAGAACTTCCCCATTCCATTTATGTCGAGGTTGCGGACACAGAGCTTAAGGCTAATACCCTCTGGGTCAGGGCTTTTATCATGTGCGAAAGGGAATCGCAAAAGGGGATGATTGTCGGCAAAGGCGGCCTTTTAATAAAGACAATCCGCATAGCAGCCGAGAAAAAGCTCAACCAAATATTCGACTGGAAGGTATCACTCGACCTCCGAGTAAAAACAGCCCCCAACTGGCGCCAAAAAGATAGGGTGCTGAACAAATTTGTCTAATTTGAGTATTACAATATTACAATGCTCAGCATGGGGCAGGGGGACAGGACAATCTTTTGTGAGGGCATTTGAAAGTTGCTGTCATCGCATTGTCGGTAGGCAACACATCAAGACGCCGCCGAAGGCGGAACTTTCAACAGCCCGAACAAAAGATTGTCCTGTCCTCCGTACGCTATGCTAGCTATTTGTACCCCATATCGGCGAGGGCTTTTTCGGCTTCGCTTATTTCGTCGTAGGGCATGGTGTGGTCTTTGTAGATGATGCTGTTTTCGTGGCCCTTTCCAAGAAGCAGAACGATGTCGCCTTCCTTTGCCTGCTTAAAGGCTGCCCGTATGGCGGCGGGGCGGTCGGGTATAAGAAAGAGATTGTCATTTTCGATAAGGGTTTTCTTTTCGGCCATTGCCCCCTTGGCTATTGCACGGCAGATGTCCAGGGGAACTTCTCCCCGCGGGTCTTCGTCTGTTATATAGAGGATATCGCAGTATTTTGCCGCTATGGCCCCCTGCTGCGGCCTTTTTTCCGTGTCCCGTTCCCCGGCAGAACCGAAGACGGTAATTATCCGCCTGGGCGGGGAAGCGGGGTCTTCTTTGTTGGCCTTATCTAGCTGTTCCCGTATGGGGGGGAAAATAGTCTTAAAAGAAGATGGCGTGTGAGCATAATCGACCACCAGTTGAAAGGGCTGGCCCTTTTCGATCCTGGTCATGCGGCCTTTTACCGGCTTTAGTTCGGGCACCAGAGATACCAGGTTTTCTACCGGCATTTGAACAAGGCGCGATACGGTAATCAAGGCTGCCAGCACATTGCCTGCATTAAAGGCGCCGGGAAGGTTCTCTTCAAAATTTACCCCGTGAATAGTCGCAAGGCTTGCATCGGCCTCCTTGCTTTCTGTGCTGAAACGGAAACAGGGGGGCGCCTTATCGGCAGGCTTTCCTTCGGCCAGGGCCTTGGCAAAGTAATCGGCGCTCTCATCATCTGCATTAACTACCCCAAAGCCGCTTGTTGCCCGAAAGAGGTTCGCCTTATCACTTCGATACTGCTCCCAGGTGCCGTGGAACTCAAGGTGTTCGTGGCGGACATTGGTCATCACCCCCGCATGGAACTTGATGTCTGCGAGCCGTCCGGTGCGATGCGATAGGCCATGAGAGCTCGCTTCGATAACGGCATAATTGCATCCGTTTTTATGCATCTCGTGGAGCTTCCCGTGAATAACCGTGGCCTCGGGCGTTGTCTGATGCTCGCTGTTGTCTAGCGCAGAGCTGCCATTGCTGCTCTGAACAGTAGAGATAAAGCCGGCCTTCTTTCCCAAAAGACGGAGGAGCTGCCAGATAAGAAAGACCGTTGTGCTCTTCCCTTCGGTGCCGGTAACGCCGATGCAAACGAGCTTGCCCGATGGGTTATCGTAGAAGGCGGCAGAGATGGAGGACATGGCAAGGCGGACATCCTTAACCTTTATAAAAAGCACATCGGAGTATTTATGGTCATATTTTAGCGTATCAACATTTGTTTCGCAGACTACTACCAGGGCGCCCCTTTCAATTGCATCCTTTATATAGAGGCTTCCATCGGTGTGAATGCCGGGCAGGGCAAAATAGATGTTGCCGGGCTGAATCTTGCGTGAATCATATTCCATGCCGCTTACCCGGTCCCAATACTGTTTGTTTGTATCAAAATATCCCATACATAAAGTATAATCTTTTCAAAAAGAAAAATCAATGGTAGAATAGGCTATGTATTTTTCCAGTTTGATTGCAGCGGCTGCCGGTATTCTGTTGATTCTGCTTATTTGCGGCGTCGGAATAGTTCGAAGATGGCGGAAGGAGAAAGAGGGCTATGTCCGAAATACTGCCGCTCCGCAGGTGAATACCGGGCCTGCCAATACCGTGATAAAGCGCTGTCCTATCTGTTCCAGCCAACTGGCCCCCGGCGAGCAGGTAAAAACCGTGATGTTTGACGAAAAAAACGAGCATGGAGCACGGGTAGTCCATGTAAAAGGCTGTGTCCACTGCCTTGAAGGCCTTGTTCCCCGCTACTGCCCGGTATGCAGCGAACTTTTATCCCAACACGAGGTAGTTATCGCCCGCTTCTACGAAAAAAACGCCTTCTCCGGCCGCAACGACAAGGCCCATATACATGTGGTTGGTTGTTCTAAATGTGTGCATACTTAGTGGCTCAGATTGGTATCTGTTCGTTCACTTATCTCTCGCGTGTGGTGTCGGGGGAAAGCCTTTTGAAATTAGTTTCAAAAGGCTTTCCCCCAACAGCACAACAAAATAAGAGTAGGTAACACCAAAAAAGAATACCGCGATGCCTCAAAACTAAATCTAGCCGAAAGGGATGGCTGACTCAAAACTCAATATCTAGTCCAAAATATATAATAGTTCTACAGAGGTGTAGAACAAATGGATGTGGATATGAAA
>JAISIL010000097.1 GCA_031262035.1 Spirochaetaceae bacterium
CCGGTGGTCGAGCCTGTCGAGACCACAAGTCCCTACGGTTCGCTGCTATCCTCTAAAACTGCCGGATGGGGCGGACATAATATTCTACTGTTTGCCATTTATGTTCTCTTGTGCCATCCTTGAAGTTTATATAAAATGAATACAATAAGCCCATACCTGATGTGCTATATGTAGATGACCAGTAATTATCTGCTTTGAAATCACCTAAATTATTATTTTTAAGCACTCGATACATCAACGCCAATTCCCCCGAACTTGGTAAAAACCAATCACCAAATCCATTGATGTTATAATCATCACATGCTGTGGCAGCTCCGATTAAACCCTGTTGTGTGTGTAATTCACGATATGATAAATGCTACGAACCAGCGTCTTGCCCGGAAGAATAAACATAAGAAACTGAAATACAAATATCATATAAATGAAAATATGGCGATAGGGTTGTTCAAGCAACAGTTTGTAAATCTTGTAATGGAAGAGGATAACAACAAGCGAAGAGCATTATACGATACACTATGGGCACGAATGAAACGCTATACGCTACCTTACCGCCATTTATCAGGAAGACCCCAAAAGTGGAATACTTCAAACAAATACAAATGCAATCTCAACCCCAGCTACTAAGACTTAAGTTTATGATGTTGCCACGAACTACTCATCGCATTCTTTCTCGAACGCAGCAATAAAAGAACTGCTACGAAGCGGCAAAACACGGATGTTTTGCCGTGCCTTGAATTCACTGTTTTGACCAGCTATCCCCGTTACGAATATATGTGCCGCCGCCGTCTGTTTCAAAGGCTTCTTTCAGATCTCCCGGGAAAGCTCTATCACTGCTAATTGAAACTACACTATAACCAATAACAACATTATTAAGATTAGGACAGTTATCAAAGGTTTGAGTTAATATTGAGGAAACACCATTGCCTATTTTGACATTGGTTAGAGATGTACAACCATAAAAGGATCCTCCTTCTATTGCTACTACACCATTTGGTATAATAATACTTCTTAGATTTGAACACTCCATGAAGGCTTGACCCGAAATTGTTCCTACAGTATTAGGTATGGTGATATTGGCTAGATTTGTACAGTTTGCAAAAGCAGCTCTTCCAATTGATATTACACCATTGGGTATGCTAACATTTTTAAGATTTGAACATCTCTCAAAAGCAGATCTTCCAATTGATGTTACACCATTGGGTATGCTAACGTAAATTAAATGAATACAATCTTGAAACGAATAATCCTCAATTGTGGTTAAAATCATCGGCAGTAAAAGATTTCTAACATAGGCCTTTCCCCGGTCGCTATTCTCATCCATGCAATTACCAATGGCAGTAGTAGTGAGTCCAGTGACATCGGTCATATCAAGTTCGACAAACGAATCGATATTTACTAAACCTGCAATAACTGTTGCCAGTTGTCCACCAGATATCTTTCCGGAAAGTTTCAGGGTTTTCAGTTTGTCAGGGGTTCCTCCGGCGCAGTTTACTTGCAGAAAATTTGCCAGATTTGCCGCGTTGTTGATAGTGGCGGCTGTTAATGACTGCGCAGTAGCGGTGCCAGCAGGTCTTATCGCTGGTGTTGCGGACAAAGAGCCTTGCGCTGGAGATGTTAACGCCGTTCTTGTCGCCGCGATAGCTCCTGCGGAAGGCAGAACACCATTTGCCGCCTGAATGTCGCTAATGAGCGAGGGGATTCCGTCAACCAACTGGTCAATATTTGAAGCATAAACTTGGGATCCGGGCTTCTGCACAAAGTCCGGGTATGTGTACATCGACACTACCAGCGCAATCCTGCTACCGACTTTTGCCAGCCGTCCCGACATTATCCAGTCGGCATTCAGCACTTTTCCGTATTCAGCAGTTTTTGACGAGTCGGAAAGATCGTCCAATTGGAACGCCGCTTCTTGCCTGAACAGCTTATCAACATCGGTTCGAGGGACTAGGTCGAAGAGACCGGTCTGGGCCAATCGGTTGCTAAAGTCTTCTCGTATGATCACCGCCTCTGTGGCGTTTACGGCGTTGTTAGCAACCTCGAAGGGGAACACTGCCACACGTGTCTTCTTTGCCTGGGCACTGAGCGAAAGCAAGACAAGTGTGAATAAAAACACTGTTAAAATCTTTTTCATACAAATCTTTTAACCTTCCTTATAGAGATTTAAGGCCACTACTCCTGAATATCCAGGTTCAGGCCGTATGTTTATGCGTAATGTGCGATTGTTATTTTGGAAAGCATAAATGCTTAACCAATTGATATTATTAAGCCTAGCGATAGTCGCATTTCTGAATTCACAATCCAGACGAAATTTGCCGTCTTCTTCTGACCAATGCCCTTCGGTGGCTTGTTTGTTTCCATCTTGGTCTGTAATTGCCACCCAGCAAGTACTGTCCGCATATAGGCGAATTTCATAATCGTCCCTGTAAGATTGAACATCTGTAGTGTATGCCAAAGTACCATTCCATACGCCACCCAATTCATTAGGCGCAAAAGGTTTATCAGGTGCTGAAAACGAAAACATTCCAGGCACATTTGAAGTTGTTTTCGAAGAATTTTGCATGTCAGAAGGGACTTTATTCTTGGTAAGGGCGACAAGACGCGCGCCATGAGGAAGGTCTTTGCGAAACTGCCCTTGAATTGCCGCATCCTCAACACCAATTGCACGTACTACCAATAAATATTCACCATCCAAATCCGTAATGCTTCCTGAAACGATGGTTTGCGCTCCGAGTTTTTTCCCTATTGCTTGAGCCGATTCATCACTCACTTCACCAGATAGCTGGAAATTCATTTCTTGTTGTATCAAATCTAGGTTTTCACGATCCACCGGCACAAAAACATCATCATTTGCAGCATTTATGATAAGGCCGTCGATGATATAACTGGAAAGGTCGGGATAGTCGGACTGGAAGTTGAGAAAGACCACTTTGCTGCCTGAAGTAAGGCGTTCATTGAGGTAGTCTGAAACCTCGCGAATTACATCGTCCAGCGTCAATGTTGGCGCTACGGGTTCCGGCTGTGTTTCAGCTACCGGAGCGCTGCTTGTGCCGCATGAAACGAGCAGGGTCAAGGCGAAGGCGAAGGCCAGGACCAAGGCTTGGTGGAACAGATGTTTTTTGTTCATAAAATATCTCCTCTATTAAACAAACCAGCCAAAGACTTGCCGTTTTTGCCTGATTCTATACAATGCTATTGACAAATCTCCTAGAATTTACTAGACTTAAGGTATGAGCGTAATAGAAAGAACCCTTAGAACGACCAAGGCCGGACATTGGGATATTCCCCAGCCGGCCAATCTCCCACTGGGGGCTACTGTGCACATCCTTATTGTATATGAGGAAATTCCCGCACAAAGTGCTTCTTCCAAAGTAAAACCTCAAACACTTGCACCAAAGTATGCAAAAGATGATTTTAGCTGCTTCACTCCAGAGGAACAGGCTCGCCTCAAGCGAATGGAAGAAATCGCTGCTCTGTATCCCATACATACCTGCCATTCCGTCGAAGAGGCTGAGGAAGCCTTCAAACGCCAGAATACACCAGAGGCTAAAGCTCATTTCCATAAAATGCTGAAACGCACACATGGAGCGCTGAAGAACAGTAAGGCTTGGGGTAAGGATGTGGATGTTGTTGCAGAGATACGAAGGATGCGCGATGAGGAATGGCCAAATCTTTGGGAACAATATGAAAAGAAAGAGGTCGTTCATGCCTGACACAAAGTTTGTGCTGGACGCCAACACCATAATGCTGCACCTGAATGATGCAATCAATCTGGATAGTTTTCTTAGTGCCTGGCCCGAATGTGGAAGGTGCATCAGCGTTGTCGGTTTTATCGAGGTTTTATCAAAACCCGACATATCTCCTGAAGATGACCAGGAAGCCAGAGACTTTCTCTCAGACTGTGAAATCATGGATATTACGCCTTCGATTCGCGAAAAGGCCATACAGATCCGCCGATTCAAGAAAACGATAAAACTACCTGATGCCGTAATAGCAGCAACAGCCCTCGAACTGGGAGCTACACTTTTATCCAGCGACGACCACATGAAAAACCTTGCATGGCCAGGACTGACGGTATTAGATGTGATGGACTCACAAGATGAGACTAATTGAAGGTAATTGAGCAGTATACTCATTTAAGCTGATTCTCCGTCCTCATACATAACTATCCATAAATCATTTACTAAAACTAAGAGTATATGTTCTATTACCTTTAATATTAACATCTGCTATACTAAACACATTATCTTTTTTACCCCTTACTTCCACTATAATTGAATCACCAGAGTGCCAGCCAGTTATTGAAAATGATTGTTTCCATCGGCCATTAGGTTCGGATGAATTTGATTCATACAATACTGTTTTTGTTGTTGTATTTCTAACTCGCATCATTAAATTAGCACTACCTGTATTTCCACTATATGCATAATCAATCGTAAGAGTAAGTTTGTTATAGCCGTCATTTTTTAATGCATCAATATCAAAGCCGATTGAAGAAGCAATATCTGACAATGAATCCATTTTTTCATATGAAGACCAGTTACCTACCCACTCACCAAAACCATTAGACCAACGAGAATATTTAGCGCCTTCATCTTTTGAAAAACCACTCGTTCTTAGCACCCATTTTGCCTGAAATGTTGTATTTCCGAGTGGTATATAATACGAGCCTGGTTGATATGTCATTCCACTACTTGTGTCATACCATCCACCAAATATATAAGTGTCTTTCGACAAATTATTTGCGGGAAGAATGATACCTAACCCAATATCGACCGTCTGTGAAGACGGTACCGTACCGCTTCCATTATTGGCATCGAATGATACCATATACCCTGACTCTATAGTTACCGTGACAGTCGTACTCACACTATCGTCAATGACAGAGGTTGCCATGACCGTCAAGGCCACAGCAGTTTCATTGGAACCAATAGTCAATAAGCCGTCAGCGATAGTCGTACCAGTTGATGCATTCCCAGACACACTCCATGTTACCATTTGGGATGGATTATTCGTGCCGTTGACAACCGCTGTAAACTGTTGTGTATCACCAGTCGCTACCGAGGCAGTCGAAGGCATTACCGTGATTGATGTTATGCTAGGATTCGTGCCTGGGTTATATTCAGGTATAGCCAAATTCTTCCAAAAGCCATCAATAATTTCGAATTTGGCCTCTGGCGTATTATCAAAATCCTCTCCCTTCGACGTATAGTCCAATTGTGAGAAGTACTCATCTCGCGCACATATCACGTATGCGTACTCAAGCAAGGTTTGATTATCACGACTCGTCTTTACAACAAGATATGCATCTGCAATAGTATAAACTCCAATACGGTACAATCCGATTGGGTCACTGTCAACCACACTAAAACCAACTGAACTTTGTTTGCCCTTTGTTACAGCCGTTTCAAGTGATGTTTCCGTCGACCGACTGCTCCCCACTGTGTTGGCAATCGCCTGAATTATTGAATCAGAAGATGTTTCTGTTGTAGACCACACATGTTCATACGTCCCTTTTATATCTAAAAATTTTTTAATACTACCGCCGACTTCCCCACCCAATGAATCTGAGGAGCCTGTTTCAGTTCCTTCCTCATGCCCTATAGATGTCTCATTTGTGACCTCAATGCTGTCAGTCAGGATTTCACTCAACGCATTGCTTACCGTGGTCTCGTTGTAATCAGTTGCGGTCAGCGTAGGCGTGTGAGTCCCGTCATAATAAGCCGGTCCGGCACTGGCGCCGGCAAATGTATTCGTAATCCACCCAAGGTCGCATACAAAAATATTTGATTCGCCATCAGTCCACGAATAGATTATGTCTGGTATACCGGTATCTGACTTAGGAACGGTCACAGCCTTTAGAGCAGGATATGGCTCATCACCACCTGTTGTTGACACAGTTTGCTGACAAGATATAAAAACACAAATAAATACCAAACTTAGCATTCTCAATACAAAAATTTTGCTCTTCATATTCATATTTCTCATAATTTACTCCTTTTCTCGCTGATTTAGACCGAAACATCGAGAGATATCCCGCCCTCCACCAACCCCGCGAACAGCCCTGTCGCACCCCCAAGCCGTTCGCGTGGTCAGCGTGGTTCGCGGTCAACCTATCCCCTAAAACTGCCGTATGGGGCGGACATATAAAACATTCTCCCGTTCTGCACCACCCCTGATACCATCTGCGAAATTTATATAGTATGTTCTCGTATCACCATTCCAATCACTAGATGACCAATACTTATCATTTCTAAAATTTCCCAGATTATTGCTTTTAAGCATTCGGTATATAAGACTTAGTTCACCCGTGCTTGGCAAGAACCAATCATCAAAATTATTGAATATTAAATCCTCACATTGTGTTGCTGCGCCAGTTAATCCATTATTTGTAAAAGAATCAACAATAAGGCGTGTATTTTCCTTTCCAGTGCCTACATCTGTTTTCGTTCCCTTAACTTCATTACGCCAATCACCACCCCATACGACTTGCCTCTCAGTTTCCTCCGGTGCTGCCTCCATATATTGCCATCCACTGGATTTATTGCCCTTATCATAAAATATAATTCCGCCTGCCGGGCCGGTATCACCAATCTTATATGTCTTGACTGGTTCTGCCGCCGGGGCCGCCGCTTGTGCTGTTGCCGCTGCCGGTTTTGTTTCTTCTACCTTTTGTGTTTCAACTGCTGGTTCTGCCGCCTTTGTCGCAGGTGCCACATTTGCTGTGCCGCTCGCCAGTGCGCCATCCCCATACCCGCTATCCTTGCTGTTCACCAGTGCTGTAATCGTCGGCCCGCTTGGTATGTTGCGGTTATACTGGCCCTGCACTTGTGCTGTCTGGACTTCCATAGCGCGGATGCGCATACGGTAGAGGTCGCCGAATTGGCTTACTGCGCCGGTTACTATTGTTTGTGCGCCAATAAATTTACCAATTTCTGCTGCGGTTGCATCGTCTACCTCGCCTGAAAGGCCAATGTTCTGTTCGGCACGAATTGCATCTAATTGCTGTCGGTCAACAATAGTAAGCACCTTATCATTTACAATATTGGCAATAAGTTCATCAATAATGTATTCCGACAATGCTGTTGAACCGGAATTGACATTAAGAATGGCAACCTGGCTGCCCTGCGGAATATTTTCATTTAAATAATCGGATGCTTCACGAATTGCATCGTCTAACTCGTCGGGAGTTACTGCTGCCGGTGCAGGAGCCGGAGTGCTGAAACAGCCGCTTAACAAAGATAAAAGCAATAGCGCTATTACCGGCAATAATTTATTTTTCATAGTATATCCTCCTATTTTTTAACCATGGGCGTGGTGAACCAGGCCCCTACAAAACACACCGACAGTGTGTTTTGTAGGGGCGCAGCATGCTGCGCCCGCGTCGTTTGCGTGGTTCTGTCAATTTCTATAGATTCAAATTCAGTGTAGCATTGGTGGTATTTCCAGCACTGCTTTCATTTTCTACCACAGGCGGAATATCCCCTATACCATCAAGCAATATATCTTTTGCCAGTTGAATAGTAATATCATACAACTGTGAATCCTTCGACACGCTTGTTTCAAGGGCGCTTGCAATCTGCCTGTTGAGTTCTGCTTTAGGAATGGTATATAACACATATGCTACATACTCATCATTATAGACATCTTTCTGGTCGGGGTCGTAGCGGCGCTGCAAGACCCACCAATTCGCTTCAAGCTGTGCACCGGAGTAGGATACATTTACCACTGAATTGATGCTGTTATCAATTTCCTGTTTGTAATCGCCATAGGCAGTGTTCTGTCCCTGCCCCGATGTCCCCACTCCGGACGATTCAGCTTGAGCATTAACAGTAGCCTGATACTTTGTTTCAATATTGGTGCGAAGCATTGCGCCAATCCGCTGCTGTGCACTGAAGTTATCCGCCCAGGCAAGAACAAACTGCTTGTTCACCCCGGTTTCCTCGCCAACAATGCAATACTTGTCTTTGAACTGCGGCAGCGCCTGAACTGCGGAGATACCTTTTTCAATATAGGTATTCACCCATTCGGGCGTCACCGCCCCTGTTGCCGTGCCTTTTGTTTCCATCGGCACAACCTTGACACCTGGTGTTGCACAGCTTCCGAACACTGCCACTACACAAATGGTGATGGCAGCCAACACGATTTTTTCTAACCTTTTCATACAAATCCTCCTGTTGATTTATATTTTTTAACTTTATAATAATGAAGATAAATAATCTTCAAAATTTTTCGCAAAACCATCTTCTTCAGAATCGGTGATTGAATTTTCCACAGAGCGCATCACCATCTGCCGTGCCTGCTGCAAAGTCTTGTGGCCTTTCCGGTCTTCTCCAAGATACGAGAAGACTTCGCTGCCTTCCTTGTCGCTCAACAATGCGTCCAGCGTATAATTGATATACTTGTTGGTCTGGGCAGCGCCAAAATCAGACTCCTCGCTTGAGAAAGAAGCAGTCAATAAATACTTCGCATTGTTTTTATCGCCTGTCTTAAAACCCCTGTCGGTAAAAAAGGTCGTAAAAGCCTTTTCAATCCGCCCGTTTGTATCGCCTTCTACCTTGTCCACATAAATCGTAATAGCCGCTGCCGTCTTCAAAAGCAGCGCCCGTATCGCATCGGCATTGCCATAGGAAAACTTTTTATCCATTGAAGGAAGCAGCACATGGGCAATAGATTGAAAGTTATCGTTTGCCGTCGCAATATTCAGCGCAAAAGACTGGCGCGAGTAAGCGTCGAGAGTGCCGGACACCGTTTCAGCATCGGACAAAAGCGAGACGATATTCTTCTCGTTCTCTGCCATAAGACGGTGATACTGCGAAGCGCATTCCCGGCGGTTCATACGGGCGATAAAAAACCAGGTCTTCTTGTCCAATCCCTGCCAGAAATCTGTTTCCACACCAATGAGGCCGCTCACATTCGAGGTCTGAGTCAGTTTCTGCGAAAATTCCTGACTCTGCGTAGAATCGATAGCCTTTTTCCCCGCCATCTCCGTCACGGTGTTACTGAAAGACTGGTTCGCATTGTTTATGGTCGAAAGGCTGGTGTTAAAGGCCCTTGCCAATGCATTCATCGCCGCAGTTTCTGCGCTTTTCCGGCTATTTCCCTCGACCACCACAGCCAGCCACTGGCTATCCGGATAAGCGCCGGCCTTATCAGTCACCCACTGAGGGACAATATCCTGCGAAAACACCTTTCCGGCAATTAAAACCGAGATAATACTAACTAGAATGCGAATTTTCCAATTTTCCATACCTTTATTCCTAAATATTTTTCGTAATTTTCGTGTTTTCGTTGTTAATTATCGTTTTACCAATCTTGTTTTAACTATTTCTGCCACTTACATTCCTTTCCCTTAATTCCTCCGCCACCTGCACCACCAAGGCCTTATCCTCTGAGCTTAATCTAGCAAAGGCAATCCCGAGTTGGTCTATAGCGGTTTTTTCAGTTGTGCTATTCTTTTCTATGGTCATAATATGTCCATTATACGCTCAATTTACAATCTTGTCAAGCAAATTTTGAAATTTCGTAAAAAAAATAAAAAAAATGAGCGTTGCTTGCTTGAAAAATGCACTACTTTATTATAATATAGAAAAGATGAATGAAGGCGATATTAGAAAGTTATCTATTAACCAACGAATAAAACTCGTTCGCGAGGCTCTTAAACTCAATCAGAGAGATTTTGCCACTAGATTATCTGCTTCTCATGGGCTTATTGCCGGTATCGAAACAGGAAAACCGGTAAATATCCGCCTCATCAAGCTCATCGCCTCAGAATTCTCTGTCAACGAAGCCTGGCTGAGCACCGGCGAAGGCGAAATGTTCACCACCAACGATGACCCCCAATTCGCCCGCCTCCTCAACGCCTACAAAGACCTCCCCCCCAAATACAAAACCCTCATAGAAAAAATGATAGACATCCTCGGTCAGGATTGACATTTTTTAGTTTTTAATATATATTTAAAGCGAGGTAGTTATGCAGGCAATACGGAAAATCGCAGACGCAAAACAATTTATGAATGTGCTCTCTTTACCAAAATCTTTTGCAAAACAACGGATTGAAATCATTATTATGCCCTTAGATACTGCGCCTCATAAAAAAATAGCCAATTCCGGATATCCCGATGGTTTTTTTAATCTTTTTGGTTCAATTACAGACGAAACTTTTGACATTCCGGGCGAAATTGCATGGGAACATGAAGCAAGACGGGAATTAATATAATGTATTTTCTTGATACCAACATTTGTGTCTATTATCTAAACAGGGCAAAATCATTTTAGAATATTCTCACGCGGAGGCGCAGAGACCGCGGAGTTTTAGCATGAAAAACTTATTTTTATCATTCAAATCTATCGAAATTCGAAATAAAATACAAAAATATTTTTCTCCGCGCCTCTGCGGCTCCGCGTGAGATTCTTTATTGTTTTAAATAATTTTGCCCTGACAGACACAAATCAACCCTTGACGCAAAACCTTTTTTCTATTACACTAAGACTATGACCAACAAGGACAGTGCCATTTTGTGGCAAGAACTAGAACAAAAGCATCTCTATCATACCCGCGTCTTCGATGTGGCTTCAACAAGGGCCGTCTCGCCGCAGGGGGAAACCGGCGAATTCTTTCTATTAGATGCACCCGATTGGTGCGTTGTAATGCCTCTTTTAATAGAAGAAAACGATAAACGCCGTTTTCTTATGGTCAGGCAGTGGCGGCATGGCGAAAAGGCCGTCAGCCTTGAATTCCCCGGTGGTGTTGCCGAGCAAGGCGAGACGCCCGAAGAGGCTGCACGCCGCGAACTTCAGGAAGAAACCGGTTACAAGGCCGAAAAACTAAGCCTTTTGGCAACAATGAACCCTAATTCTGCCTTCATGACCAACCATGTCCATATCTTTTTGGCCGAGGGCCTTTCCAAAGCCGGCTCCCAGGACCTCGATTCCGATGAATTTATCAATGTAGAACTGGTCGAGGAGGCCGAAGTGGTCAAAAACATGGGAAAACCCCCTTACACACACGCAATCATGGCCTCTGCCCTGGGTCTATACCTGGCACAAAAATTTTTTCTTTTACCCCCTTGACTATTTTTCGTTATTTTGATAAATTTATAGTGCGGTGTCCTCTGCAAGTATAGCTGGGGGCTAGCTCGCCCTTGTAGCTCAGTCGGTAGAGCACATCCATGGTAAGGATGAGGTCTTCAGTTCGATTCTGAACGGGGGCTAATCCTTCAAGTTAAAATAGAAGGGGGAGCCCTTTTAACTTGAAGTATTGGTAGGAGAATAATATGGCAAGCAAGAAACAGGTTGTGGAATTGATTGCGCTTCAATGCAGCGAATGTAAGAGGCGGAACTATACAACATCAAAGAACAGGCGAAATACCCAGGAAAAACTCGAGTTGATGAAGTACTGTCCGCACGACCGCAAGCATACCCTGCACAAGGAAACGAAAATTAAGTAGCAGGTAGCAAGGAGCAGATAGCAAATTAGAATTTTGCTACTTGCTACCTCCTACTTGCTCCTTGATATAAAGGGGTATAGCTCAGCTGGTAGAGCGACGGTCTCCAAAACCGTAGGTCCGGGGTTCGAAGCCTCGTGCCCCTGGAAAGGAAGAACTAGTGAAAAAGATTGTTCAGTTTTGCAAAGAATGTGTAGCGGAACTCAAAAAGGTTATCTGGCCAAGCAGAGCCGATGCCATCAGTTCTGTTAAGGTAGTGATTGTCTCCACGGTGATAATTGCCCTGGTGTTGGGCTTGGTGGATGTCTTGCTTCTAATGGGCGTTCAGGCGCTTTTTTAAAACGAGGAGAAAATGGCCGGTTGGTATGTCCTTCATGTCTATTCAGGATATGAAAATAAAATCGAAAAACAAATCCGTCTCTGGAAGGAAATTGGCGAGCTTGATAATGATGTAATCCGCGATGTAAAAGTTCCTTCCGAAGAGGTTGTCGAGGTGAAGGACGGCAAAAAACGCATTACCAGCCGAAAATTTCTTGCAGGCTATATCCTTATCGAAATGGATTTACCGGATAATCCCCAGGAATGGAAGATTGTCGTTTCAAAAATCAGAAGCATCAATGGTGTTACCGGTTTTCCCGGTGCCGCTGCGGGGGTAAAACCACGGCCCCTTTCGGCAGATGAAGCACGGGCAATCCTGCAAAAGGCAGGGGAAATAAAGGGCGAAAAGCCAATCCGTGCAAAACAGACCTTCAATGAAGGCGAACAGGTAAAGATAATCGACGGTCCTTTCGAATCATTCACCGGCACCATAGACGAGGTGAACCAGGAAAAGAACAAATTGAAAGTATCCGTCCAAATTTTCGGCCGCAACACCCCCGTAGAGGTAGACCTCTTGCAAGTCGAGAAGATATAGTAGGGACACGATTTATCGTGTCCATGGATTAATATTGTTGGAACACGATTTGTCGTGTCCATGAATGAATATTGTAGGGGCGTAGCGTTGCTACGCCCGATGCGTTGTCTAACAACGCAAATATAGTGGGAGGGCGAGAGCCCGCTATCACCACAAGGAGAAGAATATGGCGAAGAAGAAGGTAACGGCGTATATCAAGTTGCAATGCCCAGCCGGGAAAGCGACTCCTGCGCCGCCCGTCGGCCCTGCCCTTGGGCCCCATGGGGTAAGCGCCCCTCAGTTTGTCCAGCAGTTTAATGACCGGACAAAGAGTATGGAACCGGGTTTGATAATTCCGGTTGTTATCACCGTTTATGCGGATAAATCCTTCACATTTATCCTTAAAACGCCGCCTGCAGCAGTTTTAATCAAAAAGGCTATAGGTATCGAAAAAGGTTCAGGCGAGCCGAACAAAAACAAGGTTGGCAAACTTCCCAAGAATAAACTCGAAGAAATAGCCAAAACAAAGATGCCCGACCTGAATGCAAACGATATTAAAGGCGCAATGGCAATTATTGCAGGCACCGCCCGCAGTATGGGTGTGGAGGTAGAAAAATGAGACACGGAAAAAAATATCGCGAATCAATCAAGAAATACGACCCTGCCACCACCTATGAACTCAAGCAGGCTGTAGAAACCGTTAAGTCAATGGCATTTGCCAAATTTGATGAAACGGTCGACCTTTCGGTAAAGCTTAACCTGAAAAAAAGCCAGACAGTGCGTGACACAGTGGTTTTACCCAATCAGTTTAAGGCTGAAAAGCGAATTTTGGTCTTCTGCAAAAGCGAAAAAGAAGAAGAGGCAAAGGCAGCAGGCGCCACATACATCGGTTCCGACGATTTAATCGAAAAGATTAAGGGCGGCTGGCTCGATTTTGATGTAGCAGTTGCAACACCCGATATGATGAAGGATGTTGGTAAACTCGGTATGGTCTTAGGCCGCAAAGGTTTAATGCCCAACCCAAAAACCGGCACTGTCACCTTCGACCTCAAGAGTGCATTGGCCGAACTGAAAAAAGGCCGTGTTGAATTCCGGGCCGACAAAACCGGCGTTGTTCACCTGCCTGTTGGCAAGGTTTCCATGGATGTAGATAAAATCGCTGAAAATATTTCCACTGTGGTCAGCGAAATCAAGCGGAAGAAGCCGGCCGATGCAAAAGGCGAGTTTATCATGAGCATTTCAATTGCTTCGACAATGAGCCCCGGTGTGTGGGCGGTCATTGCCGATACGGCGGAATAGGAGGCAGAAAAATGGCAAGAACAGAAAAAATTCAAGGCTACGAGCCTAAAATAAACGATGCAAAGACAAAGGCTATTGGCGAACTAAAAGAAAATTTTGGTTCTTCAGAAGATTTTATCTTTGCGGACTACCGCGGTCTTACCGTGGAGCAGATTACCACATTGCGCAGGCAGATGCGGGCAAAGGAAGCATCATTCAAGGTTGTAAAGAACAACTATGCATTGGTTGCTTTTAACGAGCTTAATGCCCCCGATTTGTCGGCCTATTTAACCGGGCCTACAGCGATTGCAATTGCACCAAAGGATTCCAACGAAATAGCCAAACTGATGTATGACTTTGCAAAAGAAACACCGGCATTAAACATCAAAGGCGGCCTTATCGGACAGAGTCTATACGATGCAAAACAGGTTGAGGCATTTTCCAAGCTGCCCGGCCGGCTGGAACTTATTTCAATGTTGATGTCCGTCATGAACGGCCCCGCACGCAATTTAGCAGCAGCATTGAACGACATTCCGTCTCGCTTGGTGCGAACAGTGAAGGCTATAGCGGACAAGAAAGCGGAGTCCGCTGCATAATTAGGAATTTAGCCACGAACGGCACGAACACCACGAACATTTAATTTTTTGTTCGCGTGGTTAGCGAGGTTCGCGGTTAAAAATAAAAACCCGTCAGGCTTCGAATTGTTCGCCATCCTGTCGGGTTAAAATGAGAAGGAGAAGATAATATGGCAGTTTCAAAAGACGACATTTTGGAAGCGATTTCTTCCATGACAGTTCTGGAAGTATCCGAACTGGTTAAGGCAATGGAAGAAAAATTCGGCGTATCTGCAGCAGCCCCTGTGGCAGTTGCAGCAGTAGCAGGCCCTGCAGCAGGCGGAGCACCGGCAGAGGAAGAAAAGACAGAGTTCAATGTCATCCTCAAGGCCTTTGATGACAGCAAGAAAATTGCAGTTATTAAAGAAGTGCGCGCAGTTACAGGTTTAGGGTTGAAGGAAGCAAAGGACCTTGTTGAAGGCGCACCGAAGCCCTTAAAAGAAGGCGTCTCGAAAGAAGATGCTGCAAAAATCAAGGAACAGATTACCGCCGCCGGTGGAACTGTGGAGATTCAGTAAATCCTTGTTTTATTTACATATGCCTTGCCTTCGACCCAGCCGGCAGGTTGTTTCGGAGGTAAGGCAGCATGACAATTTATTTCGTAACTCAAAATAGCGGGCTTTTCTGTATAAGCAGAGGCCCTATCAGTGTATATAGAGGGGTAGCAATATGAAAGAAATCAAACGAAAGTATATCGGCCAGGATATAGAAGATGTAATGGAAGTGCCTGACCTGATTGAAATTCAAACGAGCTCTTATGAAAGATTTTTACAACGTGATAGAATTCGAGCGGGTGAAAAGCCATTAATGCAAGGCCTTGAAGAAGTTTTCCAAACAACTTTTCCTATTGAAAGCCCCACAGGCGATATGACTCTTGAATACAATTACTATACACTTGACGAAGAAAACCTGAAACTTACCGAATATGATTGTAAGCAAAAAGGGCTCACCTATGGTGTGCCGCTTAAAGCACAGGTAAGTCTTGTTTTTAATGATACCGGTGAAATTCGCCAAAAGGATATTTACCTTGGCGACCTTCCTTTAATGACTGAACGAGGGACTTTTGTCATTAACGGCGCCGAAAGAGTTGTTGTTTCGCAGATTCACCGTTCGCCGGGTGTTGTTTTTAGCCATGAAAAGGGTGTATATGCATCACGCTTAATTCCCTACCGCGGTTCCTGGCTGGAATTTGAAATTGACCAGAAAAAAGACCTCATTTATGCAAAGATAGACCGGAAAAAAAGAATCCTGGGAACACTTTTCCTCCGTGCCCTGGGCCTTGAAACCCGCGAAGACATCATTAAAGCCTTTTATACGGTAGATGAAATTAAACTAAAGGACGATGCCAAAACCCGGGAAAAGATTACCGAAAAAACTTTGGCAAAAAATATCTGGGTAAAAGACGAGAGTGCAGAGACTACCGAAAATGCAGACGATGAAGCAAAGGACGGCGAACATGCCGGGGAACGGCTTTATCTGCAGGCCGGCGAGAAATTGCACCCCCATAATATAGAAGAACTGGTGCAATTCAAGATAAAAACGGTAAGTATTATCAATTTTACCGATGCAAGTTCAATGAATTCCGAGATGCTTATCAATTGTTTTGAACGGGAAGCGGCAAAATTTACTCCGGAAGGCCAGAATGAGCCCAACAAGGCCGATGCGCTTTCTGCAGTCTACTCGGTTTTACTCCCCGGGGAATCAATTACCGTGGAAAATGCCGAGAAAGACCTGCATTCAATGTTCTTTACCAGCCGCCGCTATGACCTGGGGCAGGTTGGGCGCTATAAACTCAACAAAAAATTCAATTTTCAGCCGCCAATCGAGGATCTTACCCTCTCGAATCCTGATATTATCGAGACAATGAAGTTCCTCATCAAAGTTTATGTGGGCGATGAAAACTACGATGATATTGACCATTTGGGCAACCGTCGTGTTCGTGCAGTTGGGGAACTGATGGCAAACCAGATGAAGGGCGCCTTCTCGCGCATGGAACGCATCGCCAAAGAGCGCATGAGCATAAAAGAAACCGAGACGATTAAGCCTCAGGATCTGATTTCGATTAAACCGATTGTTGCAGGCATCAAAGAATTCTATGGTTCAAGCCAGCTTTCGCAGTTCATGGACCAGGTGAATCCTCTGGCCGAGCTGACCCACAAACGGCGCCTGAATGCTCTTGGGCCCGGTGGTTTAAGCCGCGACCGTGCCGGTTTCGAGGTGCGCGACGTTCATTATACACACTATGGCCGCATGTGCCCCATCGAAACACCGGAAGGTCCAAATATCGGTCTTATTGTGTCTCTTGCAAACTACACAAAGGTCAATGAATACGGCTTTTTGGAAAGCCCCTACCGCAAGGTGGAAAACGGCAAGACAACAAAGAAAATCGAGTATCTTTCTGCAATAGACGAAGACCGTTACTATATCGGGCAGGCCTCGGCCAGGCTGAACAAGGACGGTTCCTTTGCAGAAGGCCAGGTGGCAAGCCGCCATCAGGGTGATTATACCAACCGCGACCCGAAGGATATTCAATTCATGGACGTGTCGCCCAAGCAGGTTATTTCGGTGTCTGCATCGCTTATTCCCTTCCTGGAACACGATGACGCAAACCGTGCCTTGATGGGTTCGAACATGCAACGCCAGGCAGTGCCATTGGTCTTCCCTGAATCGCCCGTTGTCGGAACCGGCATGGAAGGCAAGTGTGCCTATGATTCTGGGGTTATGTGCAAGGCACGCCGTCCCGGGACGGTTATTCGGGTTACAGCAGACGCCGTTACCATTAAGCCGGACAAGCCTGCAAAAGGCCAGCCTGCAAGAATTCTTGAAACAAACGATGAAGGGCTTGATGTTTACCGGCTGGTAAAAAACTTGCGGACAAACCAGGACACCTGCTATAATCAGCGGCCTATAGTCAAGTGCGATGAACACATTGAAGCAGGCCAGGTAATTGCAGACGGCCCGGCGACACAGCATGGGGAACTTGCCCTTGGTCGCAATATTCTCGTCGGTTTTATGCCCTGGAATGGCTACAATTACGAAGACTCTATTCTTATTTCCGAACGGGTTGTAAAAGAAGATATGTTCACTTCTATCCATATAAAAGAATTCCAGCTTGAAGTGCGTGAAACAAAGCTTGGCCCGGAAAAGATAACCCGCGATATTCCCAATACAGCGGAAAAAACGATTGATAACCTCGATTCTGAAGGGATTATCCGCATTGGCGCTAAAGTCCGTTCCGGTGATATTCTTGTTGGAAAGGTTACACCAAAAAGTGAAGCGGAAACGACACCTGAATTTAAGCTCCTTAATTCAATCTTCGGCGAAAAGGCCAAAGAGGTGCGGGATACCTCACTGCGGGTGCCCCATGGAACAGAGGGGACTATCATTGATATTCAGCGTTTAAGCCGGGCACAAAAGGACGACCTTAACCCCGGTGTTGACGAGGTAGTAAAGGTGCTGATAGCCGTTAAACGAAAGCTCCGTGAAGGTGATAAGATGGCAGGCCGGCATGGAAACAAGGGCGTTGTTGCCCGTGTTCTTCCGGTTGAGGATATGCCTTACCTTGAAGACGGCACTTCGCTTGACCTTTGCCTTACACCGCTTGGCGTTCCTTCCCGTATGAATATCGGCCAGCTTTTGGAAACAGAACTTGGTTGGGCAGGCATTAAACTCAACGAAAAGTATTCAACACCGGTGTTTCAGAGCCCCTCGACCGAGCAGATTGCCGACAAGCTGAAAGAAGCAGGTGTTTTGAATAAGGACGACCAAAAATTGCGAACAAAAACAAGGCTTCGCGATGGACGGACCGGCGAATTTTTTGTTAATCCGATTTTTGTCGGTGTTATTTACTTCATGAAGCTGCACCACCTTGTTGATGACAAGATGCATGCCCGTTCAACAGGGCCTTACAGCCTGGTGACCCAACAGCCACTCGGCGGAAAGGCACAGTTCGGCGGCCAGCGTTTGGGTGAAATGGAAGTTTGGGCTCTTGAAGCCTATGGTGCGGCAAACACCTTGCAGGAACTCCTGACGATAAAGTCTGACGATATGACCGGACGAACCAAGATTTACGAGAGTATCGTCAAAGGCGAACCGAGCACCACAGCCGGCGTTCCTGAAAGCTTCAATGTATTAATGCAAGAGTTACGCGGCCTGGGCCTTGACATGAGCATCTGGGATGTAAAGGGCAAGCAGATACCGCTGACCGAACGTGATGAGGAAATTATCGCTAAATCAGGTAGTAATTTCTAACTACTGATAGGGTTTCGACAGGCTCAACCCCCGGTGGTCGAGCCTGTCGAGACCACAAAAATATAGGGGAGAAAGATAATGCGTGATATACAAGATTTTGATTCAATTATGATTAAGCTGGCTTCGCCTGATACAATTCGGGCTTGGAGCTATGGCGAAGTAAAGAAGCCTGAAACTATCAATTACCGCACCCTGCGGCCTGAAAAAGACGGGCTTTTTTGCGAAAGAATATTCGGCACTACCAAAGAATGGGAATGCTACTGCGGAAAGTTTAAATCAATTCGCTACAAGGGTGTTATTTGCGACCGTTGCGGCGTTGAAGTAACCCATTTTAAGGTTCGCCGTGAACGCTGCGGCCATATAGAACTGGCAACACCGGTGTCTCATATCTGGTATTATCGTTCTGTGCCCAGCCGTATGGGCCTTCTGTTGGATATGTCGGTTGGCGCCCTTCGTTCCGTGCTCTATTACGAAAAATATATTGTTATAGATCCGGGTGATACAGACCTGAAGAAGATGCAGCTCCTCAGCGAAGATGAATACTATGAAGCCCTTGACCGTCACGGTGGGGCCTTTACTGCCGGCATGGGGGCAGAGTCAATCCGCACCCTGCTTGAACAGCTTAACCTTGAGGAAATGGCGGCAGAGCTTCGGGCAAAGATGATTGAAAAAGGTGCAAAGAGTGATGCACGCCTTTTAAAGCGTATCGAAATAGTCGAAAACTTCAGGGCATCGGAAAACAAGCCGGAATGGATGGTAATGAGTGTTATCCCGGTTATTCCCCCTGAACTGCGTCCAATGGTGCAATTGGATGGTGGCCGTTTTGCAACAAGCGATTTAAACGACCTGTATCGTCGTGTTATTAACCGAAACAACCGTTTAAAGAGGCTCCTTGCCCTGAATGCACCGGATGTCATTATCCGTAACGAAAAACGGATGCTGCAGGAAGCGGTTGACGGCCTTTTCGATAATTCAAAGAAGAAGAAGGCAGTAAAAGGAGCTTCGAACAGGCCCTTAAAGTCGCTCTCTGATATGCTGAAAGGCAAACAGGGCCGCTTTAGGCAGAACCTGCTTGGAAAGCGCGTTGACTATTCAGGCCGTTCGGTAATTACTGTAGGGCCTGAACTGAAAATATGGCAATGCGGCTTACCTACCAAGATGGCCCTTGAGCTCTTTAAGCCTTTTATAATGAAGAAACTTGTCGATAAGGACATGGTTTATAATATCAAAAAGGCAAGGCAGATGGTAGAGGAAGAAAAACCGGAAGTTTTTGCCATTCTTGACGAAGTGGTTAAGGAGCATCCCGTTCTTTTGAACCGTGCCCCTACCCTGCACCGCCTTGGTTTCCAGGCTTTTGAACCGGTTTTGGTTGAAAGTAAGGCCATAAGGCTTCACCCGCTTGTTTGTCATGCCTTTAATGCCGACTTTGACGGCGACCAGATGCCAATACATGTGCCCCTTACCCAGGCTGCACAAATGGAATGCTGGACACTGATGCTTTCCGCACGAAACCTCCTTGACCCGGCAAATGGTAAGACCATTGTGTATCCCTCTCAGGATATGGTTTTGGGTATTAACTATTTGACACGTGTTAAACCAAACACCAAGGGAAGCGGACGGGTATTCTCCAGCCCCGATGAAGTTCGTATGGCCGTTGAAGAACATGCTATTGAATGGGAGGCCTTGATTAAGGTTGAACCCACTGCCGGCAAGCCCCTCATCTGGGACAAACTGGGCCATAAAGCACTTCCTGACGAACACCGTATGATTGAGACAACAGCAGGCCGTCTTGTTTTCAACGAAGAAATGCCCAGCGACATTCCTTTTATCAATTATGAGATGAAGGATAAAGAACTTCGGGCTCTTATTGAATATATTTTTACCAACAATGGCCCCTGGTCAACAGTGCGAATGCTCGACGCCATTAAGGCGACCGGTTACAAATATGCAACAGTCTTTGGTGCAACTATCGGTGTCGATGACATTGTAGTGCCCAAAGAAAAGCCTGAAATGATAGAAAAGGCCAACAAAGAGGTTGAAGCTATTCAAAAACAGTGGCGGCAAGGGCACATCACTAACGAAGAACGTTACAACAGGGTTATTGAAGTGTGGAACAGGACAAATGAAGACCTGACCAATGTGATGATGAAGACCCTTGAGGCCGACAAAAACGGTTTCAATTCAATCTATATGATGGCTAACTCCGGCGCCCGCGGTAGCAAGAACCAGATTCGGCAGCTTGCCGGCATGCGCGGCCTTATGGCAAAGCCGGGTGGACAGATTATTGAGCTTCCTATTCGTTCAAACTTTAAAGAAGGCCTTTCGGTTATTGAATTCTTTATTTCAACAAACGGCGCCCGAAAGGGTCTTGCCGATACGGCCCTGAAGACCTCAACGGCAGGCTACCTGACACGGCGGCTTGTTGATATTGCGCAGGATGTAGTGGTAAACGAAGAGGACTGTGGAACGATTAATGGTATTGCCTATGGCGCCATTAAGGACGGTGAAGATATTGTCGAGCCGCTTTCCGACCGCATTGTTGGCCGTTATACCCTTGAACGGGTAAAGCACCCCATCACAGGCGAAATTATTATCGATGTGAACCAGGAAATTACTGAAGAAATTGCACAGGAAATTGAAGAAGCCGGCATTGAAAGTGTTCGTATCCGCACCGTTCTTACCTGCGAGGCGCAGCACGGTGTTTGTAAGCGCTGTTATGGCAGGAATCTTGCCACCGGGCGTGCTGTTGATATTGGCGAGGCTGTTGGTATTGTTGCAGCACAGTCAATTGGGCAGCCGGGCACACAGTTGACCCTTCGAACCTTCCATATTGGGGGCGTTGCAACAAAGGTCAGCGAAGATAACCGTATTTTCATGCGCTATCCGGTGTATATCCGCAATGTGCAGGGCACCCATGTGGAACTGAGCAATGGAAACTGGCTCTTTACCCGTAAAGGTAATGCGCTTGTCAATAAAATCATGGCAGAATTCCCCATTACGGCAAAAGATGAAGTGCTCCTGCATGACGGCGAACGGGTGAGTAAGGGCGCTTTGGTTATGCGGCAGGGAAAAACCGAAATTGTTTCGCCGGAACATGCCAATGTAATGATTATTGACAAAGGGAAAGAAGGAAAAACCCTCTACCTTATTGGGCAGGACCAAAAAATTATTGTGCGAAACGGTTCGGAATTCCATGCAAAGATTGGCGATGTTCTTGCAAGCGAACAGACAATGGCAACCTTCGACCCCTTTAGCGACCCGATTATTGCTGAAGCTTCGGGAACAGTGCAATACGAGGATATTATTCCCGGTTCTACCATGAAGGAAGAGATTGATGAAGAGACCGGCAACATTGAAAAGCAGATAACCGAGCAGCAGGTTGAAAGCAAGCAGCCCCGTATCTTTATTGCAGACGATGAAGGTAACGAGATTGCCTCTTACTTCCTCCCCGGCGGCGCCTACATTCAGGTGGATGAAGGTGAAAAGATTCAGGCCGGTAGAACTATTGCAAAGACCCTTAATGAAAGTGCTAAGGCCGTTGATATTACCTCGGGTCTGCCCCGTGTATCCGAGCTATTTGAAGCACGCCGACCGAAAAATCCTGCGGTGCTTGCGGAAGCTACCGGCACGGTGCATTTTGACAAAATTACCAAGGGTAAGCGTGTTATTATTGTAGAAGACGCCTTTGGCAAGGAATACAAACATCAGATTCCCTTGACCAAACGGCTTCTTGTCCGTGACGGCGACCCCATTGAGGCAGGCGAGCCTTTGTGCATCGGTGTTACCGACCCCCATGATATTCTGCGCATTCAGGGCGAGTCAATGCTACAGCGCTACCTGATGGACGAAATTCAAAAGGTTTACCGGCTTCAGGGTGTGTCTATTAACGATAAGCACATTGGTGTTATTATCCGTCAGATGATGCGCCGTGTTGAAATTGCAGCGGTAGGGGACACAAGGTTTATCTTTGGGCAGATGGTAGACAAATATAAGTTCCGGGAAGAAAACGAACGGGTTATGGCACAGGGCGGACAGCCTGCGGTTGCAAGGCCCCTCTTCCAGGGTATTACCAAGGCAAGTCTTGCAATTGATAGCTTCCTTTCGGCAGCATCCTTCCAGGAAACTACCAAGGTGCTTACCAATGCGGCAATCCGTGGGGATATTGATTACCTGCGCGGCCTTAAGGAAAACATCATTATTGGCCACCCCATACCGGCAGGTACGGGAATGAAGCGTTACCGGCAGGTGAAGCTTTACGATGAGCAGAATGCCGACCTTGACAAGCAGCTTGAAGATATTCTGGCCCAGCGCGAAGAAGAACGAAGGCTTATGGAAGAAGAAGCCCAACAGAGGGCAGTGGAGGAACAGCAGCGTGAAATGGAAATGGAAGAAGCTGCTGCCGCTGCAGGTGACACAAAATTTGCCGCCAACCTGGAAGCCCTGGAATCTTCAATAGCCGACGAAATTGACAGCGAATTGGCAGAAGAAGACGAGTAATTTGACCAATGGCGAACGGTAGAAGCCCTACTGTTCGCCATTATATACAAAAATTATTTTTTTTTTTCTACTTTTTCATTTTTTTTTCTTTAAGACACTTCACTTTTTATTGCTTTTTTAGTATATTTTATACATGGAAGAATTAAAATATTTACCGGACATGAAGGATGTCGTTAAAATGCTGAATTCATTGCCTGACACTGGCGATGAAGCGGGACAAGCCGCCCACAGGCTTTTAACCCTCTGCACCGAAATGGAGATGTTGCAATCGCAAAACACTGTTTCTATTAAGCCGTCTCTTGCTGTAGAACACAAAACAAACAAAAGAAGGGATTGGGAAGCAGATATAATTAATCTGCTTAGGCAAGGTGAAAAAAAGGCATGTAAACTGCTTGCAGAACAGTTAATCAATGCGTATTGTGCAGAAAGCTCAAACACTTTGGAGGAGCTTCGGAACATCTGTATCGATTTATTTTCCAAAATTTATCGGGACACAAACGAGGAACCGTATCGCTTCATCAAAAAGCTTGAGGAGGCAGATGATGCAGGCGCCATTCGTGACTGTGTATTTCAGATGATCGAGCATGTCAGCCCCTACACTTTTGCCTTCAGTGGAATGAACCATGTGAAGGCTTTGAAGAATGCAGAAAAATATGTCAACGAAAATATCACCAAAAAACTCAGGTTAAAGGAAATTTCGGAAGCCGCCGGCCTTTCACCTGCATACTTCTGCATGATTTTCAAAAAAGAACGGGGGGTAAGTATTACAAACTATCTGAATATTCTGAGAATTGAGAAGGCAAAAAAACTTTTACGGGACTTGACAATACCCTTAAGACAGGTTTCAGTGCAGTGCGGCTTTAAGGACCAATCATGGTTCACCAAGGTTTTCAAGAAATACGCAGGAACAAGCCCCGGTGAATATCGAAAACGAGAAGGGAGGATAAGCCAATGAAAGAATTAGAAAATACAAAGATGCAAGTATTACATGATTTTACTTCGGTAACAGGATGTTATACCGCGTTTACGAATAAGGAAAATCAAATTACTAATGCATTTTGGCCTGAAATGGCTGCGGGAAACTCGCCTTGTATTGCCTGCCTTAAATATAAGGACAAGCATTTAGGCTGCCGTGCAATGCATATCAGGGAAATTGAGTATTCAAGAAGCCGGCAGACCACTGCGGTTTATAATTGCCCAATTGGTATTATTTTTATGGCAGCAGCCTTTTTTGAAAAGCCCTATAACATGGCAGGCGCCCTCCTTGCGGCAGGCTATGATGTGAGCAAACGAGATGTGTATGCCAAACTTTTATTACTCTGCGCCGAGTATATTTCGGTTAAGGCAGGGGTTAATATTTACAAACTGAATTCAATGAATGCACGGCGGGCCCTTATTAACGAAGAAATTGAGGCTCTGAAAAAGAAATTCCCAAAATGTTGGACTTGTGATGGCAGCCGTTGCGGGCACAAACCAATTCCTGAGGAAATTGCCAGAAGAGAAGAATCATTTTTAAATTCAATTGGAAAAAACAATAAGGAAACTGTAGAAGAACAAACCGTTTCTTTGCTGGCCGCATACCATTTTGCCTCGCATGGCAATTATGAAGAAACAAAAATTCATTTGATTGTATTTTGCAGTATATTGTCTCAAGAACATTCAGTTTCCAGTTCTACCTTGTTTGGAGAAATTCGTAAAGCAAACAATTTTAATGAGCTTATTTACAATTTCTTTACTTTGATTCAGGCAATAGTTGATGAAAATGCAAAGTTTGACAACCTGCCCCATGCTTATCTTTTGAAAAATGCAAACCAATATATTTTGCAACATATCACCGAGCGTTTGCGCCTTCCTATTGTTGCCGAAAAAATTGGCCTTTCCTCGCCTTATTTCTGCACAATTTTTAAAGATGAAATGAAAACCAGTTTTACCGATTATGTAAACAAATTACGCATCGAAAATGCCTGTAGGCTGCTTGCCAAAAAGGGAATGACGCTCCTTGAAATAGCACAGGAATGCGGTTATAACGAACACAGCACCTTTACAAAAACATTCAAGAAATACATGGGAATCGGTCCCTTGCAGTATCGGAAGGATTTGTGGGGATAAAAAAAGGCGGGTTTTTAACCCGCCTTTTTTTGGACGCGGTGGGCGCAGAGCGCCCGCCGTGGGGGACACGGCTAGCCGTGTCCCTACAAAGGCCCTTACAGGGCCTTTGCGTCCAATTCTGCCAGGATTGACAGTTCGGTGTCTTTATCGAAATACCGGGCCTGGTCCATTTCGGGATACAGGGGAACGGTGTCGCCTACATGGTAATCATGCTGGCCTGAAATACGGAAAACCAATGATTCTTTTGAGGTATTAACATAGACGTTTGTTTCTGCGCCAAGCGGTTCAACAACAGATACCTTGAGGTTCATGGGATCTTCACCTTTTTCGGGCACAATGCTGACATGTTCGGGGCGAATACCAAAGAATACATCCTTGCCATCGTATGCCTTAAGGTAAGGGGCATGCTCTGCAGCAGCCTTCAGGGTAAAGCCTTCTTCGCGAAGCATCACCTGGTCGCCCTTTACCTCAACCTTTACCTGGACAAAGTTCATCGGCGGCGAACCAATGAAGCCTGCGACGAATTTGTTGCAGGGGTGGTTGTAAAGATACATCGGGGCGCCAATCTGCTGAACCTTGCCGTCTTTCATAACAACAATCTTGTTGGCCATGGTCATAGCTTCGACCTGGTCGTGGGTAACATAGATCATTGTTGCATTAAGGTCGTGATGGAGCTTGGAAATTTCTGCACGCATGCTGACACGAAGTTTTGCATCGAGGTTGGAAAGCGGCTCATCGAACAAGAAGACCTTGGGGCTTCGAACGATGGCGCGGCCTACTGCGACACGCTGCCTCTGACCGCCTGAAAGAGCCTTGGGCTTTCTGTCGAGGAACTTCTCGATGTCCAGAATGCGGGCTGCATCTTTTACGCGGCGATCGATTTCATCTTTCGGTACTTTCTTAATCTTAAGACCGAAAGCCATATTGTCGTAAACCGACATATGGGGATACAGGGCGTAGTTCTGGAAAACCATGGCGATGTTCCTGTCCTTGGGCGGGACATCATTCATGAGTTCGCCGTCAATGTAAAGCTCACCTTCGGTGATGTCTTCCAGACCTGCGACCATACGAAGGGTTGTGGATTTACCGCAACCTGACGGACCGACGAAGACAACAAATTCTTTGTCTTCGACAACGATGTTGGCATTGTCCACAGCGCGAACATTGCCCTCGTAGACTTTGGCTATGCCTTTAAGTTCTACCTTTGCCATAAAAAAATCCTCCCTAATGGGTTAGTTTATGCTTTCATTATACACCACTTTTCCCCTTTTGTCAAGTAATTTTTTCCTAACTTTCAAAAAAATTTTTCCCAAAACCTATTGACACTTTTTCCCATTTCCGCTATAGTATAAGTGTTGCTAGGGGAGTTTTGCATCTCTGTATCTGTAATCTATCAGATAGTTGTCCGCAAAACTCCGTAAGATAATTTGCGAAGCGCAGCGAGCAAATTATCGTTGGGGGCGTAGTGAAGCTGGTTTATCACGCTGGCCTGTCAAGCCGGAGATCGCGGGTTCAAGCCCCGTCGCTCCCGTAATTCAATCATTTTTACAAACTGAGTACATCGGTTTTCAGTTCTTTTGATGCAGCTTTTGCATCAGAAGAACTGGTAAAAAGGACCTTTCTTGCTTCAATTTCCAAGCCATTTGTAATTCTTTTTGCTGCAGATTGCAGGTCTTCGAGGGTCATGCTGATGAGGGCATTGCGTTTGGCCTGCCTTTGTTCCATGCTGGTGTTTGAAAGGTAGCGGGTAAAGTCGCCGCCGGCCTTTTCGGCAGGGCTTTTTGGTGTGGTATCATCGCCATAGACGCTTATAATGGCCTTTTCGCAATCGTCCTGGGTGATGGCATGGCCCAGGGCCTCGTGGAAGGCGGCAAGGGATTTAGCAGGGGATGGGTCACGGTAGGTGGACAGGGTAAAGCGGCTTTCCAGGCCGGCTGCCGTTGCAGAACAACCGTATGCCCCGCCTTTCATGCGGATATTTTCCCAGAGTTTGCCGGTGGAAATAAGGCTTGCGAAAACAGACTCGGCAACAAAGGCCCGTTCGGGGAAGGCTGAGGATTTAAGTGAGGCCGATGCAGTGCCGATATGCAGGTTACGGTCGGTCCAGACTTCAACAGAGGAATCATTGCGTTGGTATATAAGGTGATTGAAGGCGCCTTCTGCATAGAGGGCCTTGTTCTCGGGCTGGGGAGCTTTTAGGCCAAGTTGGCCTGCCCTATCGGTGATGGCTTTATGCACCTTCGTAAGGGTTTCCCCGCTAGCGGTAATATTTGCCAGGCAGCCTGACGCAATAATTTTATTGCGAAGAGACTCCAGTTTTGCAGAAACTTCGCTTATGTTCATCTCTTTAAGGCGGCGGGTGAATTTTATTTGGGTGACGCCCCGCAGAAGTTCTACAACCGAGGCACGCCGGCCGAGTGTTAAGGCTGAACGGATACGGGCAAGTTCATAGCTGCCGTGGACGATTGCTGACTCTGAATCATTTTTAAATTCGGTTACCAGGTCGGCAATGCGGCGGCTGTCTTTAAAGGAAGCATTGGCAAGGGTTTCGAAAAGAAGCGGTATTGCCAGATCGAGCTTTTCGTTGAGGGCCTTAAAGTAAAAGACAATCCAATCACGGCTGCGGCCTGAGGAATACATGCCGGCATTAAGGCCGCCGGTGTTTTGCGCAAAGAGGCTGGAGACTTCTGCATAGTCAAGGGCACTGCGGTTGGCGCTTGCGTTAAAGCCCACTGCGGTAATGGCCTCGGCAAAGAACATTAGCCAGAGGTAGTCTTCGGCATCAAGGGTATCAATGGGAAAGGCAAGGTCGATATAGCAAAGGCCGTTTGTGAATAAATCGTGTTGCAGAACGGGGATTGTGCTGCTTTCTATCAGCTTGCGAGGCACTTCTTCGATTTTATTCGATAAATCTTTGAGTGAAACATGGGGAATAAGGGCAAGGAGTTCCGGGCTATCCGGTGTTTCCTGCATTTTTTTGAGTTCCTCGTTCTTTTTTTCAATTTCGGCAAAGCCGGCTTTTCCCAGTTCTTTTGTTTTTTCTTTTAGAAATGCTTGTTGCTTTGCTTCAATTTTTTTCATGAAGTTGTTTTTCGGTGTTACCGTAACGCTTATTCGATGTGTGTTGTTCAAAAGGCGTTCTTCGATAAGTTTTTCGAAAAAGCGGCTATCGGCTGCAAGCTTGGCCTTTATTCTTTCGATACTGCTATCGAGGAGCATTGTTTCCCAGGGCTTTTTTCCTGAAAGCCAGCCGCGAAGGGATAATTCCAACCAGACCAGGGAAAAAGGACTGCCGCTGATTCTTTTGATTTCCTTTGTAGAAAGTTCTGCACTGTTCAAAGCGGCGTCTATTTCTGATTGGGGAATTTGCCTTGCCAGTTCTGTAAGGGTCTTGAAGATGAGGGCTTCGATTTCTTCGCCCTTCGATTTGATTCCCCGAAGGCCCACGGTGAAGCAGGACTGGGGAAAGCTCATGTCGATGCCGCTGGCCGGTGCAATATCTTCGCCAAGGCCCGATTCTACCAGCGCCTTGTTTAAGGGCGAACCGTCATGGCCCATAAGTATCTCGCCGAGGAAGGCAAGGCTCATTGAATCATCAATATCATTGGCCGGCCCATAGGCCCAGGAAAGGAGGAAGGTCGGCTTTTTGTTTTCCGGCCCGCCGGGAGCAGTAAGGAGGAGCTTGTTGGGGACCCCTCCCCCAGCCCCTCCCGCAAGGGGAGGGGAGAAAGAGGCAGTATTACAACAGTTTACCCCCACCCTACCTCCCCCAGAGGGGGAGGAGATCTTTTTTTCAGTTCCATCTGTTTTTGGGGGTTCTTCTGTGGTATCCGATGCAATTATCTTGTCTATAAAATCAAGCTGCTTCTCTGTCGGGATATTTCCCGCCAGGAAGACCTTGCAGTTTGCCGGGGAATAGTGGTCCTGATGGAAGGCCCGGAGTTTTTCGATAGTCAGTGTCGGTATTTCTTCAGGGTCGCCGCCTGAGTTGTAGCTGTATTGGCTTTTGGGGAAAAGGGCACGGATTGAGTCGTTGGCGATGCTTTCAAAAGAATAATACTCGGCCTTCATTTCGTTGTGGACAACGCCGGTAAGGGCGAGCTTTCCTTTTTGCACCTCGTAGCGCCAGCCTTCCTGCCTGAAAAACTGTTCTTTTAGAAGCGGCCGGAAAACAGCATCGCCATAGACAGACATCAAATTGAAGTAATCAGTTTCGTTGGCCGTGCTGGCCGGGTAGGAAGTGTGGTCAAGGGCCGTTTCGGCATTGAGGAAGGTTTGAAGGCTCCCCTGCAGGAGGACAAGGAAGGGGTCTTTTAATGGATACTTTTCCGAGCCGCAGAGGGTTAAATGCTCAAGGATATGCGGCGTTCCCGATGAATCATTGGGAAGGCTGGGAAAGGAAAATGCAAAAAGATTTTCGCTATCGTCATTGAGCACATGAAAAACTTCAAGGCCTGTCGCCTTGTGCCGAAACCATAAACCTTCGGCCTTTACTTCGGGCAGTGCAACTTTTTCGATGAGCTGCCATTTCGTGTTAGTAGAACTCATATAAGAATATCCTCGTCGTCCTTTAAAATTATTGTTCCCCGGTCGCGTCCTCTGCGGAACCAATCAAGAAAATCTTGTGCCACAGCGTCCGCCTCTTTTTTCGGAATCGGGCCGACCAGTTCATCTTCTTCCTGAATACTTGTCCGCCTTTGGGTAGACACATTGGAAAGAATCTTCTCTTGAAACTGCGGGCTCCGCCTGCGAAGAAGATAGACGATTGAGCGGTCTTCCATGGTAGCTAACTTTTCCTCTATCGGCCCGTCTTCCGCCTTGACAATGTCATCGAGCGTGTAGAGCCTTTCTTTTAAATCTTTTCCCAGCTCAGGGGCATCCCAGGCCAGGTCCTGCAAAAGCCGGTCGCCAAAAGAAATATCAGAAGCTTTGAGGATTTGGGTCAGCACATTCATTCCGTCGGGTGTGGTATCTTTTAATTCACCATTATGATAGAGTTTTTCGATTTTTTTGCGCAGGCTCTTTGCAACTGCGTCAAGGGCTTCGCTTGCGATAGGCCCCATCTTGGCAATTCGTATTGCAAGATCAACCTGCTCGGCCTTTGGCAGAGTAGCGATAGTATCGGCAGCCTCCCGGGAAGAAAGCTTTGATAGAATCATTGCCTTTACGGCAGTTCCTTCATCTTTTAACAAAAAGGCAATCTGCTTGCCCGAAAAATCATCAAGAAAGGCGAGAGGAGATTCCTCGGTCTCGGGAAGCGAACGCTTGATAATCGCCTCGCCCTGTGTCGGCCCAAAGGCCTTATACAAGATACGCCGTGCCTCGTCAATTCCCCCTGCCTGCTGCCCGCTGATTCCATAAGAACTCTTGAGGAGCGCCCCAAACTCGGTAAGAATACCATCGGCCTCCTCGGCGCGAATGCCATGTATTGTTGCTATTTCGCGTGAAATCTCTTCAACCTGCTTTTCATCAAGCTTCGAGAGCACCTCGGCAGCCCGGTCGGCGCCAATCAAAATGAGAAACTTGGCTACCCGCCGGGTCTTCGGCTCGCGCTCTGCCGATGTTCGTATCAGTCCATTGTTATTATCCGGTCTATCTGCCACAAAAAGAGTATAACAGAAAGCAAAAGTTTCGTCTAGTAGAATGATTTTTTAGAATGTGTTATACTGAATGTATGCAAAGAAAGTATGTTTTTCAGCAGAAGAATTTGATTAGTGTTGCAGATGATGTTCCGGCTGACTTGATTGCCGACGAAGCTTTTCTTGATGACGAGACGATTCATGCAATTATGCTAAAGCCTGATGCAAAGATTGGCCTTGACCAGGGGGAAATCAGGCGGATTTTTTCTGTGCGGGATGATGCGTCCCAATTGTTGCGGGCCTATCATATTATGCAGTGGCGAGAGGATTCGCGGTTTTGCGGTTCCTGCGGGGTAAAAAATGAAGATAGCAGAATTGAAATTGCCCGTGTGTGTCCGGCCTGTGGAAGAATTGAGTATCCGAGGATATGTCCGGCAATTATCACCCTTGTTAGCAGGGGCGATAAGATTCTCCTGGCCCATAATAAAAAGTTTTTGAACCGTATCTACAGCCTGATTGCCGGTTTTACTGAGGCAGGTGAAACATTAGAGGAGACTGTTACCCGGGAAGTCCGTGAAGAGGTCGGCATTGAGGTAAAAAACATTCGCTACGCCTTTTCGCAAGCATGGCCCTTTCCCAATTCGCTTATGGCAGGCTTTTATGCCGACTGGGCCGGCGGTGAGATACAAACCGACACCCAAAGGGCTCTGCCTAATAGCGAGATAGAAGACGCCAGGTGGTGGACACGGGATAATTTACCGGAGCTGCCATTTACCGGGTCTGTGGCACGAAAATTGATTGAACAATGGTTGGGTAATTAATTAACCGCGAACCACGCGAACGAATATTAACCAAATATTGCGCCGGTCGCTGCGCTACCTACCTGTTTTGCATAGCGTTCTAGGTAGCTCGATGCGATGGCATAGTCGGTTTTGGCCTTTGTTTCCGGTTTTTTATAGGCTGCTTTTCGTTTGGCAAATTCTTCTGCACTGATTTCGGCGTTTATTGTGCGTGCCGGTATGTCGATGCTGATTGTGTCGCCTTCTTCCAGGAGCCCTATGGGGCCGCCTTCTGCGGCTTCAGGTGAGACATGGCCAATGCTGGCTCCCCTTGAGGCGCCGGAGAAACGGCCGTCGGTAATGAGGGCTACGTCTTTATCTAAACCCATGCCGGCAAGGGCTGAGGTTGGACCAAGCATTTCCTTCATGCCGGGGCCGCCTTTGGGGCCTTCGTAACGGATTACAATTACATCGCCTTTTTTGATAGCCCCTTTCATAATGGCATCAAATGCAGAATCTTCGTCGTTGAAAATACGGGCAGGCCCTTTGTGCTGCATCATTTCAGGGGCTACCGCGCTCTGTTTTACTATACAGCCGTTCGGGGCAATGTTTCCCTTTAAGGCTGCAAGGCCGCCGGTTTTTGAGTAGGGGTTTGTGATGGGCCTTATTACGGAAAGCTCACGCGGAGGCGCGGAGGCGCGGAGTTTGTAGTTCTCTATTATATCATGCAGGCAGCCGCCTACGGTGCATACCGATGTATCTAATAAGGGTGGATGATTATTCGCCCCTACGAGTTCGGCCATTACGGCTGTGATGCCGCCTGCGGCATGGAGGTCTTCGATTGCGTCGGGGCCGGCGGGGGCAAGGTGGCAGAGGTTGGGGGTTTTTGCCGAGACTTCATTGAAAGTATCCAGGGTGATGGTGATTCCTGCCTCGTGGGCAATGGCCGGTATGTGCAAGGCTGTATTGGTTGAGCAGCCAAGGGCCATGTCCATTGCCAATGCATTACGGAATGCCGCTTCGGTCATTATATCACGGGGTTTCAGGTCTTTTTTCAGGAGGTCCAGGATAAGCATGCCGGTCTTTTTGGCAAGGCGAACACGTTCTGCCAGGACGGCCGGGATAGTGCCATTACCCGGCAAGGCCATACCTAAAGCCTCGGTGACGCAGTTCATCGAATTAGCGGTGAACATGCCGCTACAGGAACCGCAACCCGGACAGGCAGTGTTTTCCAGCTCGGCAAGTTCTTCATTGCTCATTTTGCCTGCCCCAACAGCCCCTACCGCTTCAAACATGGTGGTAAGGGTTAATGGTTTGCCTTCTTTCCGGCCTGCAAGCATTGGCCCACCGGACACAAAGGCAGCGGGTATATTTAAACGGGCTGCGGCCATGAGCATACCGGGAACTATTTTATCGCAGTTGGGGATTAAGACCAGGGCATCAAAGCCGTGTGCCATGGCCATACATTCAACACTGTCCGCAATGAGCTCACGGGTAACCAGGCTATAGCGCATGCCGGCATGCCCCATGGCAATACCATCGCAGACACCAATCACCGGAAAACGGACCGGCACACCGCCTGCAAGCCGCACACCATCGCATACAGCCTGTGCTATTTGCCCCAGGTGCTTATGCCCCGGAACTATTTCACTTTCCGCCACGGCTACACCAATAAGCGGGCGGTCTAATTCTTCGTCTATAAAACCCAGCGCCTTAAACAATGAGCGTTGTGGGGCACGGGCAAGGCCCTTCTTTACTACATCTGAACGCATTTTAACCTCCTTAAACAACAAACCACGAATAACACAAATCCAACGGCCTTTGGCCTGGACCTGACCCCGTATGGTAGACAATAGATTAAGCCGCTAACTCCATACATTGTACCTCAATAGGCGCAATATTGTCAATAGCCGAATGACGGCGGATTCTGTTGTAATATGTTTCA
>JAISIL010000112.1 GCA_031262035.1 Spirochaetaceae bacterium
CCAAACTGATAACCGGGTTGGGCACAAACATAGAAGTCCTAGCATAGTTATGGCCGCCGCCGCAGAAGGTATCGCCACTGGCACAATCGATGCCGAAAAGGGCTACAATGTCGCCGGGAAGTCCCTCGTTAATGTCTTCCATATCGTCACTGTGCATACGGACAAGGCGGCCTACCTTAAAGCGCTTCCGGCTGCGGGTGTTCAAGAGTTCCTCGCCCTTTTTCAGCATACCCTGGTAGACACGCACGTAGGTCAACTGTCCATACTGGCCGTCTTCAAGCTTAAAGCCCAGGGCTACACAGGGGTTCTTTTCGTCACAGCTTAATTGCACCTGTGTCTCGTTGTTATTGAGGTCCAGGGCATAGTTTTTTACTTCGGTTGGATCAGGAAGATAGTAGCCGACGCCATCGAGCAGGGGCTGAATGCCCTTGTTCTTATAGGCAGAACCAAGCATTACCGGAACCAATTGTTCGGCCAATGTGCCTTTTCGGATAGCCTTGCGAAGAGAATCTTCGTCGATGGCGGCCCCTTCAAGGTATTTTTCGGCTACATCATCATCAAACATAGAAACTGCATCAAGGAGTTCATCGCGGTATTTATCGGCATCGGCCTTGAGCGCCGCAGGAATATCGGCATAGCGAAGTTCCGTGCCGGCATCGCCGTCAAAATAGACGGCTTTCATCGTAACAAGGTCGACAATGCCTTCAAGCTTATCTTCGAGCCCGATAGGGATTTGAATCATGACGGCATTGAGGCCCAGTTTATCGCGAAGCTGGTTCTTCACCTTAAAGGGATTAGCCCCGGTGCGGTCGCACTTGTTGACAAAGGCAATTCGGGGAACATGGTAACGCTTTAACTGGCGGTCGACGGTAATCGACTGGCTCTGCACGCCGCCGACGGCGCAGAGCACCAGAATAGCCCCGTCGAGCACCCGGAGGCTCCGTTCAACTTCGATAGTAAAGTCCACGTGGCCGGGGGTATCAATCAGATTGACCGTGTAATCCTTCCAGGTAACCTGTGTGGCGGCGCTCTGAATAGTGATGCCGCGCTCGCGTTCAAGTTCCATGTGGTCCATCGTAGCGCCAACGCCGTCCTTTCCGCGAACTTCGTGAATGGCGTGAATCTTGTTACTGTAAAAGAGGATTCGTTCGCTCAGCGTTGTCTTGCCGCTATCGATATGAGCGCTAATCCCGATGTTTCTCATTTTGCTAATGTCAAAACCCATAAATCTTATCAACTCCTACTTATAGTATAGTACATAGAGATAAAAAAATGCAAGAATCCCAATGCGGAAAATTACATTATATGCAATAATATAGTAAATAATGCGAAAAATGTCAATAGGGTGCGAGAAATTATTTCTTTCTATATATAACCCTGCCTATCTATTGACACTTTTTGCGCTATTCATTATGATGAAACTTACACTTAGGAGGTGTTTTAAATGAACACAAAAAAGATTTTATTAACAGCCTTAATCATTCTTATTGCGGCAACGATGGTTTTTGCTTCGCCTCAACAAGACGCAGCCAAAAAATATGTTCTTCTCTGGCAGGGGGAACCGGATGAATTATTCGGTATTGGCCTTAAAAAAGGTAATGACGGGCTCACTCAGGCTTTAAACAAGGCCTTGGGCGAATTTTTCGAGGACGGCACTCTTGTCAAACTCAGCGAAAAATACCTTGAAGGCGACAAGGCATCAATGGCGAAGGGTTTTAGCGGAACAGCCATTTCAGGCGACGGCGGGGCAATTCAACTGGTTAAACCCGGCGAGCTTTCAATCGGCATGGAAATTTCCTATCCGCCCTTTGAATATATGGCGGATGACGGCAAGACCCCGATGGGTTTTGATGTCGACCTGGGAAAAATGCTTGCAGAAAAACTGGGGCTAAAGCCCGTGTATGTCAATACCGGTTTTGACGGCATATTCGCCGGTGTCGATAAGGGCGACTACGACTGTGTTATCAGCGCCGCTACTATGACAGAAGCCCGCCTTGCAACAGGAAACTGGACAAGGCCCTATATCGCAAATGCACTCTCGCTTGTAGGCATTGAAGGCAGCAAAACTGCCCCGAAGAGCCCCGAAGAATGCGCCGGCTTGCAGGTGGCCTATCAGGCTGAAACCACTGCCGACTATTATATGCAGGATCTGGCCGACAAGGGCCTTAGCTTTACCCCCCGTGAATACGACAGCATCATGAGCGCCTTCGATGACCTTAAACTGGGACGTGTTGATGTAGTCATTGTAGACAGCACTGTTGCAGATAGCTATCTGGGAAAATAACAAACCTTGGAAATACTTCTGAAGATGATTCGCTGGCTCCCTGCCCTTTTGGAGGGAGCCCGGGTTACTATTGCTCTTACCCTTTGCGCTGTAACTTTCGGCATTATAGCCGGGGTCTTTTTGTCCCTGGGGAAGATGTCGAAAAATGTTATTCCAAATAAGATTTCTTCGGCCTATATTTTCTTTTTCCGGGGAACGCCGCTTCTTATGCAGCTCTACTTTATCTACTATGCGCTCCCAATGATTACCCCCGTTCTGACTATCAATAACCGTTTTATGGCGGCTTTTATTGCATTCGGCCTAAACTCTGCGGCCTATTGTGCGGAAATTATCCGGGCGGCCATTCAGAGCATCGATAAGGGGCAGATGGAAGCATCACGGGCTTTGGGTCTGTCTTATGGGCAGGCCATGCGGTTGGTGATTATCCCCCAGTCGATTCGCCGGCTTATCCCGCCGGTGGGTAATGAGTTTATCATGCTTTTAAAAGATGCATCCCTGGTGTCTATTATTGCCCTTACCGATATTACCAAGGCAACAAACAACATTGTCGGTTCTACCCGAAGCGCCCTTGTCTACATTCCGGCAATGATTCTTTACCTGATTATCACTGCGGTTTTCAGCTTTGTGTTCCATAAACTGGAGAAAAAATATGCCGTCTATGAATAGCGCCGGCACTAGCGGCAAGATGATAGAAACTATCGATATCAATAAGAGCTTCAAGAACCGGCAGGGCGAAAATCTGCATATCCTCAAAGGCGTCTCACTTACCGTGAAGCAGGGCGAGGTGATTTGTATCATCGGCCCTTCCGGGGCAGGGAAATCGACCTATCTTCGCTGCCTGAATCATCTTGAAGAAATCGATTCGGGAAAGATATATATAGAAGATAAATTACTTTTTGATTGTGAGGGCGGCGTCAATCGGGTAAAGATGCCCAAAAAAGAGCTTGCCGCTTCGCTTTTGGAAGTCGGAATGGTCTTTCAGCGTTTCAATTTGTTCCCACACAAGACGGCAATTGAAAATGTGATGCTTACCCAGGTGCATGTGCGAAAACGCAGCGAGAAGGAGGCCCGGGAAAAAGCCGAGGCCTTGCTAAACCGTGTTGGTTTGGCCGATAAGTTCGACGCCTATCCCAGCCAGCTTTCCGGAGGGCAGCAGCAGCGTGTGGCAATCGCAAGGGCTCTTGCCATGGACCCCAAAACGATGCTTTTTGACGAACCGACCAGCGCCCTCGACCCCGAACTGGTAGGCGAAGTCCTCAGTGTAATGAAGGACCTTGCCTTAGGCGGCATGACCATGATTGTAGTAAGCCACGAAATGGGTTTTGCCCGCGAAGTAGCCGACCGGGTGCTTTTCATGTATGACGGTATTATTTTAGAAGAAGGCCCACCCGAAAAGATATTTAGCAAGCCGGATAATGAGCGAACGAGGCAATTTTTACAAAGCGTATTATAGCCGTCTGGGCAAAATCATTTAACTTTGAAATCATAAAAATAAACCACGAATAACACGAATGCCTAGCGGCACACGAATTATTAGTTAGTATACCAGGCAACTATCCTGTCGTAGGCGGCATTGACCCGGGCGCTTTTTTCGGTAGCCATTTTCTGATTTGCCAGATTCCCCGCATGCCGGTCGGGATGATGCCTCTTCAACAAAGCCTTATACGCATCCTTACAAACCTCAACCGAAGCCCCAAAGGGAACGCCTAATTCAACAAAATCCCCCCGCAAACTCTCCGGCGGCACCCGAGGCTTGGAATAAGATGAGTAATCAGTCCTCCGCGCCTCCGCGCCTCCGCGTGAGCTTTTATCATTCAGAAAATCATCCAGTTCCGCAAAAGCATCCGCCAAATCCGGATCATGATGAGAGGGACGATACTCATCCCTCTCATCATTGAGATAACTCTTAATTACATCCCCTAAGCGGTCCAGGATTCCCATGAGATTACTGACAACGAGCCAGCGTCACAGCACAGGTAACGACAATATCCTCGACGCTCGCCCCGCGTGACAAATCGCTAATCGGTTTCTTAAAGCCCTGCAGGAAGGGGCCGAAGGCTTCGGCATTCCCCAGCCGCTGCACCAGTTTGTAACCGATATTGCCAGCCGCCAGATTGGGGAAGACCAGGGTATTTACCTTTCCGGTAATGGGGCTTCCCGGAGCCTTCTTCTGGGTAACGCTCGGCACCAATGCAGCATCGGCCTGCAATTCACCGTCAAAAAGGAAGTCGGGCTTTCGGGCTTTCAGCAATTCTACAGCCTGCTGCACCTTGCCGACATCTGCAAACTTGCTGTCCGCCGAACCCTTGGTGCTAAAGGAAAGCAGGGCCACCACGGGCTCTGTTCCCAGGAATTCACGGCAGGACTGTGCGGCGCTGGCTGCAATATCGGGAAGCTGTTCGGCCGTTGGGTCGGGGATAACTGCGCAATCGCTGAAAATCAGTGCGCCGTCGCAGCCCCAGCTCTTGTCCTGGCAGACCATGACAAAGCAGGAAGAGGCGGTCTTGGAAGTAGTGCCTACCGTATTAAGGCCGGCCTTTATCATCTTTGCCGTTGGGGCAAGGGCGCCTGCAACCATTGCATCGGCATCGCCTTTATGCACCATCATGCCGCCAAAGTGCATTGGGTCGAGCAGTTCGGCCTTTGCGCTTTCCGGAGTATAGGGATGGGGCACCGGCTTCCCGGCCGCTTTTTTTGATTCATCGTGTTTATGCTTTGTTTCATAGTAATCGGCTGTATAGGCTGCCAATTGCGGCGCTTCGGCAGGGTCAAGCAGAACAATGCCCTTTAAATCGACCTTTTGTTCGGCCGCCACCTTCTGCACTTCTGAAGGAGCACCGAGAAGGGTCACTTCGCTTGCAAGCCCTTCGTCTAAAATCCGGCGGGCTGCAGCTATTGTCCGTGGCTCAAGCCCTTCCGGCAACACCAGGCGTTTTTTCATAGAGGCCGCCTTGGCCTTCATATCTTTTACAAAATCCATGTTATTTCTCCTTTCTATTTAAATGATTATTTACAAGTATAGTGAATTTATCTGGGAAATAAAAGAGGGGTAAAAAGTTCTTTGCAGAGAAAAAGGCCGCCGGGGTGAGAGCCGGGGACGCCTTCCGGTATCGGTTTGCCTAGTTTTTCGTAATAGTCCTGCCAAAAAGGCAGGGTTTTGCCGTCCGGACCGCAAAAACTCATTGGCTGCAGGGGAAAATAGTCCGTTCCATCGGCCTTTTTAAAACTTTCGGTGATAAGTTGCGAACAGTAAATGCCCGGCCCCTCCGGCGCAAAACTGAAATTATACGGCCGGCCTAAGAACGAAAGGGCACGCTTGCAAGCCGCAGGGATAATGCTTGTATCTTTAACCTCCACGGCAGTCGACTCTTGGGCAGAGGCAAGAAATACATCTTCCGGGGTAATAACCACACCTTCCTTCTGCCTTGCCTCAATAATTTTACCGCCGCCCAAACTCAAGCCACAGTGGTTAAAAGCCAGTTTACCATCAAGCATCACCGCTTCCCCAAAATCCGTATCCACCTGTACCTGAAAAATAATCACACCAGATTGTAATTGCATAGATATATAAATATATATTTCTCCAACAATAAAGTCAAGGGCTGGCCCTCAGATTTCAGGGCAAAATCATTTAGCTTTATAGTAACCACAAATAACACGAATGGCCTTCGGCCACACGAATTTTTACTTACTTATCATAGAATATTCGTGTCGGCGAAGCCGATTCGTGTATATTCGTGGTTGTTTTTTATGATTTCAAAGTTAAATGA
>JAISIL010000093.1 GCA_031262035.1 Spirochaetaceae bacterium
ACTATTGTTCGCCTTGCACTGAATTACCTCTGGCGTTATAAACGGCGTTTTTTGTTTTTGTTTATAGTCCTTTCCTTTGGTTTTGGCATAATAATGCTCATTACTTCTTTAAAAGACGGTATGACCCATGCGGTGTATCTTGCAGCACAGGGGCATTATTCAGGCGACCTTGTAGTGCGCGGCCGAAACCCTGGGCAAGAGCTAAAGAACCATATGCCAAAACAATTAATTGATGAAACACTTGCCGCTGCAGAAAGGGCCCGTCTTAATCCGGAGCGAATAGTATTCCGAACAGTTGTTGATTCATCCAGACTGGACGGCACTGTGCTGTATTACGATGGCTCCTATACACCTATTATGCACACCGTTGGTGTTGATTGGGAAAACGAAGAAGAATACTTTAATTCACTGTATTATATTGATAAACAGGCCGAAGCATTTGATGATTATACTGTAGTAGTATCCTCCCCTCTTGCATCTACTTTATTGCTTCATGTAGGGGACATGATAATGCTCGAAATGGAAACGAAAACGGGGCAGAAAAACACCGGGAATTTTATCGTCGGCGCTATTATAAATGATTCTTCTGTGCTCAGCTTTTCCCGGATATTTCTTTCCAGAAGAATAATGAACGACCTGATTCTTTTTTCTGAAGGCGAATGTTCGGTCATCGGTTTTTACTTTAAAGGGGCCGAAAATAACAGCAAAATAGCTGAGGCAAAAAGGCTTAGCCTCTATGAGGAACTTAAAAAAGAAGGGGTAGGCGTGCGAAAATTACCCTATTCCCGGGCTCAATACGATGCAATTTCAAGTGAAGGCGGTTCGCCCGGCCTTGTTTTGGCAACAATAACAGTGTATTTAACCGAAGTTGCAGAACTTTTACAGGCCCTTGACTTAATCGAGATTTTCCTTTATACTATGTTATTATTGATAATATTTGTCAGCGCCCTTGTTACCTATAATCTGATACTCAGGGAAAGGGCGAAGGATATTGGAACGATGCGGGCTATCGGTTGTTATGAACAAGACCTGCGTCTTATACTGTTTCTTGAAGCTTTTGCTGCAGGAACCCTGGCTATTATAGCAGGTTTTGTTTTGATGTTATTGGGAACGTGGATTGTATCACATTTCTCCTTTGCCTGGATTTCAGGCTTTGACATGTTTATGCAGGGGGGGAGCCTCCGGCCTCTTTACCGGGCCGGCACAGTGCTGCGAAATATTTTGGCAGTGTATATTATTCTATTGGCAGCCTTTGTGCCGCCGGCATTCCGTATTTCAAGAACAGAATTACCCGGCTTGCTTGCAGGGGGCGTAAAAGAGTGAAAAAGCTCCTTCCTATTCTGCTCCTGCTGAGTAGTTTTTCTGTCTATTATGCTAATGCTCAAAATGCAGGGCAGGTAAATGCGACTGATGACCTTTCACTCTTAAAAAAAGCGGATTCCCTTGCAAGTTATTATGACAGCGATTTTTCTGCTGTTTACGCAATTGTGCAATCAAAACCGGGGCAAAAGAACACGGCAATAGTAGCTGCTGTATTCCGCCGCGATGCAGAAGATATGTATCTTATTCTTGTTATGAAACCCGATATAAACAGAGGGCAGGGTTATTTAAAACAGGGGAAGACCCTATGGTTCTACGACCCTGAAAGCAAGCGTTTCAATTCTACCAGCAGTGCCGGCCGTTTTCAGAATACCAATGCACGAAATTCCGATTTTACCCGTTCTACCTTATCCGAAGATTATAATATCATAAGTGCCGAAAACGAAACGCTTGGAAAGTTTTCTTGCCGTGTGTTAAGCCTTCAGGCAAAAACCAATGACATGAGTTTTCCCAGAATGAAGATATGGATTAGCCTTGACGGTCTTGTTCGAAAGGTAGAAGATTACAGCCTTTCCGGTGAGCTTATGCGGACACAGGCTATTGATGACTACCATTTTGTTGATAATCATTATGTGCCAAAAAGAATTTTAATTATCGATAACAACAAGGGCGCCTGGGTAAACAATAAATTTATTAATGAAAGAACCCAAATAACTATTTCGCAGCCTGCTTTTAATAAGCTCGATAGTTCAATCTATTCAAAAACCTATCTGGAGAATCAAAGCAGGTGAAAGGACCGCTTCTTTTTTTACTCTTGTTATTCTTCTGTATGCTTCCCCTTGCAGCAGACGAAACCGACGATCTCTTGCATTTTGGGGTAGATGATATTGATTCTATCTTTAATAAAGACGCAAACACTAATACTGATACCACAGATACTGATACCACAAATAGTGATACCACAAATGCTGATACTACAAATACTGTGCCTGAAACAATAGGCCTTAACCAAACGGGCTTTTCGCTTAACCTTAAAGGAAGGGCCTATTTGGGCGGCACACTGGATTGGGCAGATAAGCCAGAGCCTGCGTATAATATTGGTGTGCTTTTAAGCAGCAGCCTTTCTCTCTTTGCACAATTTACCGAAAACTTAAAACTTTCTACCTCATTGTCATTAAGCCTTCCCGGCCTTTCTTTGGAAAATGCTATTGATTCATTTTACATGGACTACAATTTATTGAATGCAGCCTATTTTACTGTCGGTTATACCAGCATAAACTGGGGAGTAGCCCATAATTTTTCTGCAGCTAATCTGGTGAACCGTGTGCCTGATATCGATTTAAGCGGAAAGCCCTACCTTCTTCGTATAGATTTTCCGCTTGGCATTGGTGGTTTTCAGGTTGTCGCAATAGCACGGGACGGCACATCGCCGGATTGGTTTAAACAAGTAGGCTATGGGCTTAAGTATAATTTGGCAAGGCAGCATCTGGATATGGACATTGGTATTTTCTACCAGCCTTTAATGCCCCTGCGTGCATACACTGCGCTTAATACCACACTGCCTTTAGACTTTGAAGTCTATGCAGAACTTGTTGGTATTCTCGATCAATTACACAATAATACCTTCGCCTGGACTGCCGATGCCGGTGTTTCCAACACTTTTTTTGCTAACCGCCTTGCCGTCAATGCAGAACTTTTTTACAACACCGAGAATAATGCCTATGTCTGGCAAAAAGACCAAATTGAAAGCGCTATAAACGGCAAAGATGAATATGAAACTTCTCCCTTTTATAAGGGCTGGAATACCGCATTGAATATTGGCTGGCGTTTCGGTGGCAATTTTAAACCGGTGCTTGGCCTTTCCTGGCTGCATAATTTCAGCCTTAATTCAGGAAAAATAACTGCTGCCTACACTATGCAATTTTTACCGGGCATTACTTTTACCGCCTCCGGGGATGCAATTGTAGGCAGCGCCAAAGGCTATGGAAGCAACACCGTAAAGTATACCTTTTATACAGGCATTGCGATTTCAGGCTCAACAGGCTTTGCCTATTGGCACTAGGGTTTGTTGCAGTAATCATAATTCAAGCATAGCGTACGGGGGACAGGACAATCTTTTGTTCGGGCTAGTTGAAAGTTCCGCCTTCGGCGGCGTCTTGTGGCTATGTCTCCCGACAAAGCGATGACAGCAACTTTCAAATGCCCTCACAAAAGATTGTCCTGCTCCCCCTGCCTCCTTATGCTGGAATTATGTATTACGAGCCTTGTTGACGCCACACTTCATAGAGAAGGATGCCTGCGGCGACTGAGACATTAAGGGAATCGATTTTTTTGCTTGTCGGTATGGTAATAATGCCGTCACAGTCTGTTTTTAAAAGTCTGCTTAAACCGGAGCCTTCGCTTCCCAGCACAAGGGCTACCTTGCCTTGCAGTTTTATTTTCCAGGCAGGCTCCCCGTCCATATCGGCGCCGTAGACCCAGTAACCGGCATCCTTTAACTGCTCTATTGCCTGTGTTAAATTGGCAACCTCCAACTGGGGAACCAATGTCCATGCACCTGCAGAACTCGTAGCAACAGTGTCGGCATTTTTTGCAGAACGCCTTTTACGGCTTATCACTAAATCTACATCAAACTGTGCACTGGAACGCAAAATAGCCCCGTAATTATGGGGGTCGGTTATTTCATCAAGGAGCAGCACCAATGAATTTTGCTTTGCAGCCTCGTCTATCTTATTGATAAATTCTTCCAAACTGGCGGGGCTCCCCCTGCTTATCTCACCACTCTCTTCTACATACAGGGCGATGCCCCGGTTATCGGGGGCTAATCTGTTTAAATCGTAGCTTCCTGTTCTGTCAATACGAATCTTTGCTCCCTGAGCCAAAGCCTGAATTTCTTTTGCCCGCGGGCCTGCTTTTGACACCATCAAACTGATAATTCCCGATTTTCCGGCCCGAATACGCTCTTCTATAGCATGAAATCCTGTTAAATACATGTAATACAGTATACCCGCTTGCATAAAATTGTCAATATCGCTATAATTCAGTTTGATGTTCTCAATTCTTCGAAAGCCAACTTTATCGCTTCGCAAACCGGTACTTGTCCGCTTGCTCGGTTTTCTTATCCTCTATCTTGCAGTATTTTTTGTGATTATCCTTATACAATTTCAGAAAAATGGCGAGTTCACCACAGCAATCGGCTCACTTACTGTGCATAGCTATCATCTTGAAGAAGAGGGCAGGACGAAGACCGTCATGTTGCACAATGGCAAAGAAGCCTTTCTTCTTGATGGCAATACCAGTTTAAGTTTTGGCGGTGTGGACATCAATCTTTTTGGCGCTGATTTTTGTATGATGCTGCCCTCAGACGAGAAGCTCTATCTTAGGCCTGAGTATATGCTGGAAGAAGAAAACCGTCTGGTTTTTTCGCTGCAGCCTGCAAAAGATACTGATAACCCGGAAGCTAATCAGGAACAGACTCTGCTGAGCTTTGCTGTGGCAGAATATCAGACGGGGCCTGAATTGCGCATCTCTTGCACATCTTCAAAAGTTTTTAGCCGTATGGAAATTCCAATAAAACTTCAGCAGAGTTCTCATGTAGAACAGAGCGGCAATTATTTTTCGATTGTAACACCCGATAAACTTTCTTACAGGATAGAACAGCATTTTATTGATAATGAAAAAATGGCCTTGATACTTGACAGTGATGAAACACGGATTGTTTTTGGGGTAGAAAAAGAAACAACGGAATCCGGTTTTGCCAAGTATGATGCCTCTGCTGTCTGGACACTGAACCGTTATCAGCATGCAATAGGCGACTGGGAGGCAAGCGCCTATCAGAATTGGAACCTTGCAGTTCCCACTTCTCTGGACGAAAAACTGATTGCCGGCTACCTTGCCGAGTCGGTTTCCAAAATTGGTTTATCGAAGGCAATTGAAAATATTTCACCGGATTTCATTTTAAACCGCCGGGACAGAACTTATCTTTCTACGGTGTATCTTGGAGCCCTTCCTGCCGGACGAGACAGCCTGGTGGCCGAAGAGACGGCACGAGAGGCCCGCTTGAATTTCCTTGTGCAACAAGGTTCAACGGATATTTTCCTTGAAAGAAATATATTGCAATATTTTTCTATCCGCGGCAGCTATGATGAGATCAATCTTATTGCTGCAATAGCCGAAAATCTTGACGCCGACTCTGTTCCCCTCAGTTTGGTGCCGGGTATACTGGAATGTATGCTTGATTGGCCCAATTTTGCCCACCCGGAGGTCGGCAAATATGAAAACCCCTTTTCAAACCTGTATACAGGCTGCCTGGATACCATTACCCAGTTTAGTTACCTTAATGAGGATACAGATTTGCTCCTTATTATGACGGACGACAGGGCAAATACCGAGTTTAATATTCGCCTGGGGCTTGTTTTACAGAACATTGCCGACCAGATGGGCGATGCAGAATGGTCTGCCATTGGCAGGGCCTTTGTTGTTTGTGCCCTGGAAATGGCTAATACCGATGCTTCTTTACCTGCCGAAATCGATTTACTGGCGGACGGCGAAAGAATTGAGGCAAATGAAAGCGCAGGCTCCCTTCCTTCGAGTCTTGTCGCTGAGTATTTTCACGATAAATACTACCCCCGTTTTTATGGAATGCCCGGCCCGGCCGCCGGAATGTATCTGTGGTCCGGGGCAGAGCTTGTCAAGGCCGACTACAATGAAGATACCCTGACTGTTTCAATGGAATTTCCTGTAGGAGATACCCATTATATGATTTTTGTCAATGTTCCGCCTTTCCAGACAATTCGAATTTATAATATGAACTATCGTTCCGACCCTCAATTTGAGCGTTATGATACTTCCGGCTGGGTTTATACTCCGCAGTCGCGAACCTTATTGGTAAAAATGAAGCAGAGAAGCGATATTGAAAGCATCAGCCTTATCTTCTGAGAAAAAATTAAAAAAAAAATAAAAAAAAGAGTTGCTTTTTCGAAAGAAATGTGTTATACTATATATACTGTGTATATTTTTTATTTGATAAGAGGGATTGACATCGGTGTCTAAGCGAGATTTTCCAAAGATTCATTTTTATGACCAAGATTTTGTGGATTTATACGATAAAACTTGGGCCTGGATTTCAGATTGCTGGGGGGCAGCGGGCGATAAAAACACAATGCCCGGTAAATTTTTCTCATATCCGGGGAGTAAATATATAAGCCAGGCGGATGCGGTCTATTCCTCCTTCTTTTTGGTCTATTCCAACAGAATTTTCCATGCCTCCCCCACACTCGATATTTTTTACGAGCGGCAGGAGCCTTCCGGGGCAATTCGCGGGGCTTATTCTATGGAAACAGGCAAAGCAGAAGAAAGCGAAAATAACCCTGAAGGTATGGCGATGCCCCTTTTTGCCTGGGCAGAATACAATTTATATCATAAATCGGCCAATAAAAAACGGGTAAAAGACATGCTTCCTATCCTTGATAAGTGGATAAACTGGATTGACACTGTCTTTAAGCGGGGGAACGGCCTGTATCAGGCGCCGCTTGCCGCTACGAGCCTCCCCTCCCTGCTTCGCCGCCAAGCGGTGTATCCGGTGGATTTTAATGCGGCAATGGCAATTAATGCCCTGTATATGTCTGCTTTGGCCGATATAATGAACGAGCGGGAAATGAGTTTTATCTATAAAAGAAAGTATTTTTCGCTCAAAACCCGGATAAATTCCCAGATGTGGGATAACGAAAGCGGTTTTTACTATGATTTAGATGAAGACGAGAACCAGATACGGGTAAAAACCCTTGCCGGCTACTGGCCTCTGCTTGCCGAAATTCCCAATGACGATAAGGCCGAACGGGCAATTGCCAAGCTGCTCGACCCGGAGGTTTTTGGTTCGCCGCATCCTTTTCCCTGCATTGGGATAAACGAACCGGGTTTTAATGAAAATGGCGGCGGCTGGAATGGCTCGGTTTTTCCGCAACTCAATTTTATGGTGATAAAGGGCCTTGAAAAATACCAGCGCTGGGATATAGCAAGGGAAAGCGCTATTCGCCACATCTATTTCCTGCTCGATTCCATGCCGGCCGAAACAAGCAAGCGCAACAGAGCGCAACTCTGGGAAGCATACAAGCCGATGTCCGAAGGGCATGCCGAACCACCGGCAAGCGGCTCGGCGGAAGCACACTTTTGTTTGTCCCCTCACTTTCCCCGCCCTCAGTATTTGAATTATGCGGCGCTTTCTACGATAAATATGTCGATAGAAAATGTGATTGGGCTTGAAATTTCGCTGCCAAAAAAGACGGTAAAGTGGACAATTCCCAATTTAGAAGTGATGGGAATAGAAAATTTATCTTTAAAGAAGAACATGATAACAATTTTGTCGCAAAAATCGGGCCGTGGATGGGAAATTCACATGGAAAGCGAAAAACTTTACTACTTTATGATAAACATTTTAGGCCAAAAGAAGAAAACACTGCCTATTCCAAGCGGAAAATGCAGTATGTTAATAGATAAGCTGTAGGAAGACTGGTAATTAAGGTAAAATCGATGCATTTTAATAATTCTGCCGCTGTTTTTTCCTGGATAGAAGGAAGTATTTCGAGCTTAAAGGAAAAGGATAATCGAACTTTCCGCCTTGAAAGGATGCAGAAGCTTGCCGAACTGGCAGGGGAGCCTCAAAAATCTGTCCCGGCAATCCATATTGCAGGGAGTAAGGGCAAGGGAAGTGTTACCGGAATGATTGCCTCAATCCTTGCCGAAGCGGGAATGGACCCGGGCCGTTATTCTTCCCCCCATGTAAGCGATTACCGCGAACGAATTTGCCGTGGCCTGGATTATTTTGATGAAGCTGTCTATGTAAAGGCGGGGAATGAATTATATGACCTGGCTGTAGGGGCCTTACGCGCAACGCCCCTACAGCCGCCCCCTACCTTTTTTGAATTAATGACCCTCTATTACTTTCTCTGCTGCCGGGCTGCCGCCGTGCGGACCCTGGTTGTAGAAACCGGCCTTGGCGGCCGCCTTGATGCAACAAACGTCATCGAGCCTCAGCTCTGTGTTATTACCTCGATGGAACTGGAACACACCGAATATTTAGGCGACACCATCGAACAAATAGCCATGGAAAAAGCCGGCATCATAAAACCGGGGAAGCCCGTCCTGGTAATGAAGCAGGAAGAGCCTGTCTACAATGTCCTCAAACAAAAAGCCGAAGAACTCAATGCCCCCTTTTATTATTTGCCGGACCTTATCAAAATAGAGAATATCGAAATAACGAAGGAAGGAACTGCTTTTGATACTTCAAATTCGTGCTATTCGTGTCATTCGTGGTTAAAAATTCCCGGTAAAATCCAGGCCGCCAATGCCGCCACCGCCATTTTTGCAACAAATTTTTTTATGAGAGATAATAAATGCAAGCAAGAAGAAAGTTTTACCCATACTTTAGATGAGGAGACAATACAAAGAGGACTGGCAAAATTTCAATTACCGGCCCGCTTTGAAAGATTAGCTGAGGGAATTATAGTAGATGGAGCACACACCCCCAATTCAGTTGCATTAACCCTGGAAACTTTTTGTAACCTATATGGTGAGGGCGGTGTTCTTTTATTTGGATGCGCTGCAAGTAAAAACATTGAAAGCATGGCCGGAATTCTTTCGCCGCACTTTTCTAAAATTGTGCTTACAAGGCCGGGGAACTTTTTGGTCAGCGACATGCAGCGTGAAGCTAATGCATTCAAAGATGCAAATGCATCTTTGAATGCAAATACAATTATTGAACCATCGCCTGAGGCGGCTGTGGACAAGGCCCTGGAATTGGGCCGGCCCCTTTTGTGCATTGGTTCTTTTTATTTAGCAGGAATATTTAGGGAGAAGATGAAATGATTCGAATTAGTTTTAACAATTTTAACAATGAACGCACAAAGATTAAGCCGGTATGCCTACTTGATCATATCGAAGTTGTCGTTGATTATTCGCAACGAAACGGTATAGATAAGTGTTTGGTAAAAGAAAAGAAATCGCTTAACTACATTGCAAAGAAGCTTGATATTACACCGATACAGGCGCTGCTTTTTTCGCACTTTATCGAAAAAAGCAATGAAATTCAGATTTTGCTGAGCGAAATTGCTACTTCTTTAAACTGCAGCACGGCACGAATTATCAAATATATGAACGAGTGCGAGGTTCTTGCACAAAAAAAACTTATCCGCTGCAGCAATGACGCCGGTGTTGTTGTTTTTCGTGTTCCCGAGGATGTTCGAAATAGCATTCGTAAAGAAGACCGCTTTGTTCCCGAAAACCTTGAGAACCTGAACATCAATCAATTTTTTATGAAGATTAAACGGCTCTATAGAGAAAAGGAAATTCACGAACTGAGCCACGCAAGCCTTGCTGCCGATATAAAAGAACTGATTAATCTTAATACACACTTGTATTTTTGCCAAAAAATAAAAACCTATAATTTGTGCGATGATGACCTGGTGTTTTTTATGTGCATCTGCCATCTTTGGGTAAACAACCATGATGATCATGTTTGTTTTGCCGCACTGGATTTTATACTTGACGAGGAAGATTGGGTGAATCAGTTTACCGCCACTGATTTTCACGAGGGAACGCACTCTCTTTTTGAAATGGGATATATCGAATTCAGTAACAGCAAGGGTTTTGTTGATAATGAATCCTTTCACCTGACTAATAAGGTTAAAAAAGAGCTGCTCCCCGAAATAAAAGGGCGCGAGCTGAATTACAAAAGAGAACTAAAAGGATATGATACAATTCAGGCAAAAGAATTATTCTATAATGAAAAAGAGGCAAGGTCTATTCAAACCTTGACCAATTTGCTTGGCGACAAAAGCTACAAAAAAATTCTTGAAAGGCTGGAACAGAAGGGGATGCGGAAAGGTTTTGCCTGTCTTTTTTCCGGGGCGCCGGGAACAGGAAAAACCGAAACTGCCTACCAGGTTGCAAAACAAACCGGCCGGGACATTATGCTTATTGATATTGCCGAAACAAAAAGCATGTGGTATGGCGAAAGTGAAAAGAAAATAAAAGAAATTTTTAGCACCTACCGCACTGCCGTTGAACGAAGTGAGGTAACCCCGATTCTTCTTTTTAACGAGGCCGATGGGGTAATCAGCAAACGAAAAATTTCAAACAGTGCAAATGCTTCGATTGACGAAACTGAAAACCGGATTCAGAATATTATTCTGCAGGAAATTGAAAACCTGGAAGGGATTTTAATTGCAACAACAAACCTTACCGCTAATATGGATAAGGCCTTTGAAAGACGCTTTTTGTATAAGATTGAATTTGAAAAGCCCTGTTTAAAGGCCCGGAAATCCATTTGGCATTCAATGATGCAGGAATTTGATGACGCTACCGTTGAAGAACTTGCTACTTCTTTTGACCTGACCGGCGGCCAAATAGAAAATATTGCCCGCAAAGTAGCCGTCGACTCAGTGCTCTACGGTAAAGACCCTTCTATGGACACCCTGCAAAACTACTGCAAAGAAGAACTAGCCGGCACAAACCGAAAGGTGCTTGGTTTTGTGTAATCGCTTTTAAAGACGATAGATGACAATAGTTTAGCGCCGACCAACGAACACCTAAGCATAGGCCATTTCGTGGCGGACCATTTCACTAATCAGTTGGGTTGGTGTTTTATGAACTGTTTCCGCTTTGGTTTTTAAGTATGCAGCCGTTAGATTATCCAAAGTTACCATTGTAAAACCTTTTCTGGCAAAAAAACCCGGCCTGCTTGTATCTATTTTAGGTGTATGCGTTGTATAATATTCATCCAGCGCATCATATTCTTCATCTGTTAAATCTTTGTATTCTGCCATTTTTATTCCTCCTCTCCACCTTCTGCCAATTCATACCATGCCGGACGGCATTTCATTGCATGAAAAACTTTAACCGTGTCTTCCTCTATTTCATTATACATAATTTCCAAAAGATTTAAACTCCTGTCAAATCCAATAAGTAAATTCTTTTCAGGCTCATCCTCAAACGGGTGGTCAAAAACAATATTGTTAAAGGCGCATTTGATATCATCGGGGTGTATGCCATGCTTAAAAGCGGATGACACTGTGCGAATATTTACCACCATATCTCATATTATATAAAAATAGAAGTATTCGGTCAAGGCCTTTTACGAGACGTAACAATTCAACAATTTTATAAAAGAAGCTCACGCGGAGGCGCGGAGACGCTGGGTTGCTATTA
>JAISIL010000193.1 GCA_031262035.1 Spirochaetaceae bacterium
ATTCGCGACCGCAATTACGAACTGACCAAGCACATGACCATTGAAGAGCATGTGGCCTGGGTGCACGAAAAGGCGGAGAAGGCTCTGGCAGAAGTCCGTGCCCGTCCCGACTACCAGGAGATACTGGCACGGGTGTAATGGACACAGGCTCCTGACCACCCCCGCTGGTGCCAAGCGCTCGTCGTCACTCATTATCCCTGTGGTGGAGCGGTATGAGGCCACCTAGATTTTTTCCCCAAAATGCATTATACTTAAGATATGAACATATCATTTTTCAAAAAGGATACTAAAAGTGCAGCCGTGTCGGGTGGGGCAGAGAAAGAGCCGGATTTTCTTGAGGCTATTGAAATCGTAAAAAATGAATCAAAGGCTTTGGAAACAAAAAACGAGGAGTTGACGAACTTTATTCAGGGGACGGCAGCCTCGGTAAAAAGTATGATGGATGCAGTTGAGGCCGTTCGGGCCAATGCCGAAAAGCAGTCAGGCGAAGTGAGCGATTCGAACAGCGGCATGGGTAAAATCGGCGAGGCAATTAACACCTTGCAAAAGCGCATTGAGGAACAGGCAGACGGGGTAAATCAATCTTCCTCTGCAGTGGAACAAATGCTTGGTAATATAAACTCTGTTACCGGTACCCTCGAACAGAACAGCAAAAATGTGCAGGCTCTGGTAACAGCCAGTGGAACAGGCCGTGAAGGTTTAGAGGCCGTGGTGAACGGGGTCAGTGAAATAAGTGCTGAATCGGAAAGCCTTATGGAAATAAACAGGGTGATGCAGACCATTGCAAGCCAGACGAACCTTTTGGCAATGAATGCAGCTATTGAAGCAGCCCATGGTGGCGAAGCAGGGAAGGGCTTTGCCGTTGTTGCCGATGAAATACGCAAGCTTGCCGAAAATTCTTCCCAGCAATCAAAGACTATTTCCAATGAGATAAAAAAAATAAAGGCTTCTATTGATAACATCAAGGCGAAGGCAGGCAGTGCAATGGAGCTTTTTGCAAAAATTGTCGAGGTAATAAGCACTGTTGCTACACAGGAGGAACATATTCGAAATGCCATGGACGAACAAACCGTTGGTTCAAGGCAGATACTTGATGCTGTTGAAAAGCTGAAAAACATTACCGGCGATGTCCGTGCAGGCTCCGAAAAAATGCTCAGCGAAAGTGCCACGGTGATACAGGGAAGTAGTAAACTTGATGCCCTTGCAAAAAACATAACAGAAAGTGTGAATCATCTTGTAAAAGAGATGCAGAAAATCAATGCAGATATTGATAGAGCTGCCGAAATGAGCGCCCTGAGTAAGGTTAATCTGAAGAGTATAGATGAGGTAAGCAGTAAATTTGACACCGGCCCCGAGCCTGCCTTCCGTTGGGATTCATCGCTGGTAACAGGCAATGATTTAATAGACAGCGAACACAAAACTCTGATATTAGCAATCAATAACTTTATTGCGGCAGCCGACTCTAATGATTCAGGCGACCAGCTAAAGGCAACGCTGACCTTCCTTATGGGCTATACGGAAAAACACTTTAGTGATGAAGAAGAGTTACAGAAAAAATGTAACTACCCCAATTACCCCAATCACAAAAAATTCCACGAATGGTATAAAGGTGTTGTCCGGCAAACAATGATGGATTTTCTGAACAAGGGCTCATCTCCGGAGCTTATTACAAAGGCAAAACATGATATTGGTGATGTAATAATTGCCCACATTAAGAGCGAAGATGTGCGCCTTGCAGCCTATATCAAACAGGCGGATGGAGGTGGCGGGAGTTGAACCCGCGTCCTAATACGCGAAACACAAGCGTCTACAGGTTTAGTTGCAAACTGTATTTTCGTGCAAAGATTAAGCCCGCAACCGGCTAACTTTACCTTATTCCCTTTTTATCTTGCCAAATGCTGCAAGGGACAACAGCAGTGGCAAAGCCCTGATTGCGACGCGGAACACCCCCCTCAGAGCGGCGGAAAGGTTCCACGCGGTCAGGCTGCAAAACAGCCTAATCGGCTAGGCATTAACAGCTCACGCTGCCATTGCATAACCGAGCTGCGCGCGAGGCGCGCGAGCAAAACCGAAACTGCGTGTTTTGGCAGTTAAATTTTTGTCCAATCAAGAGATGGACGCTCTACCTGCAACCGGTATCCCGAACCGCACCAGTCGAAACCGGAACACCCCCAAATCTATATTTTCAATATATCATTTTTTTTAGAAATTGTCAATACTTACCTTGACTTTTATTTTGCATTTCATCATAATGGGGGTATGGATAAGGCAGCAATCAGCAAGCCGTATTTGGAAGGCTTGTCTTCGCAGGAGCTTAACGAGATTGCAGAGAACTTCAGTTTAGAAATTCCCCCTGAGCTTGAACGCGCTTTTCTCATCGAAGCAATTATGGAAGCGGCAGAATCCTCGGGCCTCGATGAATCCGAAGAAGAGAATGAGCCTACGCCTCCTCCGTCAGTCAATAAAAATGTTTTCAAAAACAATTATAACAAGAATAAAATATCAGTTTTGCTCCGCGACCCGCTGTGGGCCTTCGCTTTTTGGGACATCAGGGCGCTGGACAGGGATAACTACGAGAATACTCCCGGTTTCGAGGGCTATTTTCTGCATATAATTGGCGATGATGATCAGTGGACAATTCCGGTAAAGCCCCGGGATAATGAGCTCTATATCAATCTTCCTGAAAAGCGGGGGCCCTATCGGGTGGACCTCTGCGCTGCACGGATGGGATCGGAAGATACTCTGGCCAGCTCGGAGGTATTCACGCTGTCGCCCTTGCCGCCGCAGATGGGAACTCTCTCGGTGCTGCCTTACAGTGATAAGAATATAAAAAGGAATGAACATTGAAAAAAACACTTTCGATAATTCTTGATGCGCATTTTCCCTATCTGAAAGACAGCGGAAATTACACGCCCCTCTTTGCCTGTTTGCAGGAAACCTATATTCCTTTTTTGCAGATGCTGGAAAATCTTGATTTTGATAGAGTTCCCTATCGTATCGCCATTGCCCTGTCGCCTATTTTTTGCGAAATGATGGATGATGATACCATTATTGATGCATTCAGGACATTTACAGAAAAGCAATTGGTTTTTAGTGAAAATGAACTACAAAGAGAAGATTATTCGAGCGAACAAAAAGAGCTTGCCGCTCTGTATCTTGAGCGATGGAAAAATCAACAATATTTTTTTCAGGGACATTTTGAAGGCCGGCTTCTTAAAGCATTCGACTATTTTCAAAAGCAGGGGAGTCTGGAAATTCTATGCGGCCCTGCGACTTATTGTTTTCTTCCTTTTTTAAAAGATTATCCTGATGCTGTTCGTGCCCAGATAGAAACCTCGCTGCATTTTTATCGAAAGGTATTTGGTTTGCACCCGCAGGGTTTTTGGCTTCCCGAAATGGCCTGGGACCCTTTCCTTGACCCAATCATTCACTCCTATGGTTTTACCTGGACGGCAGTTGATACACACGCAGCAGCCCTTGGCGAGCCTCCTTCCTTTGATACATCGCAATCGCTTCAGACGCCTTCGCGGAATATTGTTCTGGTTCGAAACAGTTCCCTTGCCAATTTTCCAAAAGATTTCAGGCAACACCCTTGTTTCCGGGATAATATGCGGGATGCCGGTTTTGAATTGGATATCAAAAAGCTCTCGGCCTTTGGAATGGGTGATGCACGAAAACGAACAGGGCTTAAATACTGGTCACGGGAAGCAGAAGATGGTATTTTGCTGTATAATCATGGAAAGGCCTATGAAGAAGCCGAAGTTGCGGCGGCCAGTTTTGTGAATCAGATACAAGAGGGGGCCGATGATTTTGTGCTCTGCTGTTGGCGAACAGAAGATTTTGGTCTTCGTTGGTTTGAAGGCTTTCATTTTTTGGAAAAAGTTTTTCAGCTTATTGATAATTCTGAAAGCCTCGATGTAGAAACACCATCTGAGTATGTGCAGCACAGTAAACCAAAGGTGCAATGCCAGCCTTCTTTTTCTTCCTGGGGCGAAAACGGCTATGCCGAACCCTGGCTCGATTCTTCCAATGACTGGATATACCGGCATGTTTTCCACATACTTCAGGAAATGATTGAAATGCCCGAACGCTTTCCCCACGACCGGGGAATAAAAGAACGTGCATTAAACCAGGCCGCCCGGGAAATGCTACTTGCCCTTTCATCGGATTGGCCATATATGATGTATAAACAAACAAACGCCGATTATGCAAAAAACAGCCTGGAAGATATTATAAAAAATTTTACTACTATATTCGAATCCCTGGGCAGCGGCCACATCAGCACCGAATGGCTCACCAATCTGGAAAAACAACACAACTTCTTTTCCCAGATTAATTACCGCATGTTTGGTAAGAAGAAGTAACAGAGTAAAATCAGGCGACCATGAATTTATATCCATACTGAATGAAATAAAATCCGTAGAAAAGAAAGGCGGAAAGAAAAGAAAACATATCTAATCAGATACAATCACATCCTAAAACCATCCATACACGACCCTAAGTACATATGTGATTGTTTCATTTTGACACAATCACATATGTACTTAGGGTCATTAATGTTTCAAAATGACACAATAACATATATAAATGGTAACATTAATGTGGCAAAATGATAGATCAATCTCTAAAAAGCAACTGGTTCAGGAAGCACTGTTTTCCATGTCGGTGCAATTGTATAAGATGTAGTTTGTAGTATCTTCAGACAATATTACGCTTAGGCCCCTGGCTTAGACCCAATAAGGGTGAAGGTCAGGCCGCATTGATACCGAGCTTGCGGATTGTCCGGGTTGATTAGCTTGGCGTTCCCGTAGAAGCCTTTTGAGCCGCTTGAAAAGTCCTTTGGGGTAGCGGTGGTTACGCCCCAGACCTTACCTGCGCCGTCTTTAACCTCCACAATCAGGGTCGTGGGCGCTTTTTCGTCAATCATTGCCATATTTTTATCTCCTTGAATATAGTATATCATAAAAGGCTCAGTTAATCAAGAGCTATTATAAGGGAAACTCCAAAGTTGTTTATATGACAGGTTTGTGATTTAACTTTGCCATAAAACCATTGGGGTATAAAATATCTTCGAACTTACTAAGCCATACTTTGAACTCGTGGGCAGTTTCTTTATTGAACTTTTTGTATACGATGGGGGCATTCGCCTTGACCCAGGCAATAGATTTGTGCGCTCTTTTGGCTATCTCCTTATATTTTAGATCGTTATGCTCGCCATAGATAATGCAGATTTTTTCATAAGAAAGGCCTGAACTGCTAAGGTCGAGGTTTTTGCCTTTAACTCTGAAAAAGGCGTCTATGTCCTGTTTCTCTTCATTTTTCGGCACATAGGATGCGCCCTTGGAGAAAAGAAGATAGAAAAAAATGACAATACCAATAAAAATGATACCTGAGGACAATTCGATGAGAAAACTTTCAGGGCTTCGTAATAATTGAAGCAAAATAACCGGAATATAGAGAATTACAACCAAAATTATCTTTAAAGCTCGCTTTCTTTTGAAAAAGCCCTTGTAAAATGCAATAAACCATGCAGCGGTATACAAAAAAAGGCCTACAATGTCCGATTGAAAATAACCAAATTTTACGCTCTGGATAATAAGAATGGCCATTGCAAGTGGCCAGCAAGCGGGTTTAAGAAGAAGAAAAATGGATAAAGAAAAAGATACTATATTGATAGCTAAAGTTGAAAAAATATCAGATTCCTGGTGTCCTTGGAGGAGAAGAGAGGAGCTTACTGCCAGATACAAAATGCTAAAAACCAAAAAAAAGATTGCGAAAAACCTGAACACAGTCTTTTCATCCAGTTTGATGCTGATTGTATTCGTTTCCATAGGTCTTATAATATACTAAAATCAATTATTTGTCAAGCTGAGTTAAATTTTTTTTCCAAAAAAAATGGCAATTTAGTCTATATTGGTCTATATTGGCATAGAAAGGTCTAGTGAAGTATAAGGCGGGTATAGGCTGCCGGTAAAAAAGTATATTATTTGGTATATTCGAGGCCTGTTCCGGTCTATTTTGGTCTATTTTGGTATAAAAAGAAATTTATACCGGAAGAAATTTGACAAAATTAGAAAAACCGTGGTAAAATGTATCATGAGACGTCTCCTTTTACTATTTTTATCATTAATAATTCTTTTTACAGCCTATGGAGAGGATAAGGTAGATGTTGAACTGAAGCTTGACTTCCCCCTCTTTGACCTGCCCTATCAGATTGAAGCCGGAAGAACAATAGGTTACGGCTTTTTTGGTAGTTATGCCAGTATGAGTATGAATCAATCGCTGGCTATTGCGACAGATTTACATTCTGCAATACATTTTGGAATGGATAAACTTTACGAAATAATACCATGGAATAATGAAATAAAAGACCCGATAATGTTTATTGGAAATATTATACCTGTCTATATTTTTGAAACATACTTACCATTTGGTGCAGGCTGGATGGGTGTAGAATTTCGTCGTTCCATCTTATCACGCTTTGATGTTTCGTCAAGAACTGCTTACTATGCCTTTGGCGGTTATCATATTGATGACATTGAACTTGAACAGTTTAAAGCAGGAAATCCAATAGAATTTACCCGCATGAATTCATCATATCTTGAGGGGAAAATATTATTTGCAGATATCATGCAACGTAATTTATTTTTTTATAATCTTCCTGAATATGTAAATATAACAACTGTGATGACTAATTTATTTGTTTTTGGTGATTTATTTGCTGCATCGACTGCAACTTACTATCCTCAAATTTATAAAATTATAGACAATGTAATATATAAGAATGATTCAGTTGAAAGAACAAGAGGGATTGCGTATATTGATTCTTTCAATTGGGTATATGATTTATTTAGGCCGAATGAACCTTATGAGGTAAGAGGGAGTCATCCTTCCGGAAATGGCATCGCACGTTATATTACTTGGGAGCAATTAGATGATGATGAAAGAAAATATTTAGTAACTCAGGGATGGTTGGATTATTTAAATTTTGCTTCACCAATCCTGTTTGGCTTTAGGTCTTTCCCGCTCGGGGATAGCGGCCTTACAGGTAACTTTGCCTTGCACCATTATCTTACCTCATTTGGCTTTGATATAACTGCAAATGCCTACTTGAAGTATGACATTTTCAATATGGCATTTACCTTGCATAATTATATCAATTATCAGAATTACTATTTTGCATTGGAAGGCGAGCTGCTCGATTTTCCGATACGCTTTGCTGACAATTTTAGTCTTCTATTAAACCCAAGGGTAATGATTGGAATGCAGCCAGAAAACCAGGTGTTTAAAACAGACAATGCTGAATTTTTTGGGCTATTAGGCTGCCGTGTGGACTTTGCTATTGGAGAGACGGCTACTTATCTGCCTTATTTTGAGATAAGCGCTAAAACAGACGGCTGGGTTGCCGGAAATGAGTATCTGGAAAGCAATGTAAGCTTTGCAGCAGGTCTTTCGATGAGGTTTTAAGGGGAGAAAGCAATGAAGAAATATGTATTGTTATTGATAATCTTGTTGGCGGCATTAAGTGATATTGCAGCAGAAGATAATAAGAAAATTGAATTGAAGCTCGACTTCCCCATTTTTGACCTGCCTTATCAGATTGAAGCTGGAAGAACAATAGGCTCCGGCTTTTTTGGCAGCTATGCCAGTATGAGTATGAATCAATCAATGGCTATTGCGATGGATACGCATTCTGCATTGCATTTTGGATTGGGAAAACTTGAGAATATTCTTCCTTGGGAAGAAGAAATAAAAGATACAGTATTGATTATAGGAAATATTTTGCCGGTCTATTTATTTGAAGCTTTCCTTCCTTTTGGTATAGGCTGGGCGGGGTCTGAATTTCAACGTTCTGTTTTATCCCGTTTCGGAGTATATTCACAGACGCCATACTATACTTCAAAAGGTTATCATATAAGTGATAGTGCGCTTGGTGTATTTAAGACAAACAACCCAGTTAATTTTGTTCGTATGCTATCGGCAAGACCTGAGGCTGACACAGCCTTTGTAGAAAGAATGCAAAAAAATATATTCTTTTATGATATGTCTGATTACTCAATAATTTCTCCGCTTGTAAGTAATTTTTTTGTTTTAAGCAATGTTGGTATTGGACTGGTAGCTTCATACTTTCCTTCTCTATTTCAATCATTAACTCAAAATATTAATAGGAATGAAAAAAGTGAAATAGATAGAAAAATAGTATATTACCCTGCATTAAATTGGGTTTATGATATATTCAGACCTAACGAACCTTATGAGGCTCGTGGAATTCACCCATCGGGAAATGGTGTGAATCGTTATATTTCATGGGAAAAATTGACTACTGAAGAAAAACGGTACCTTGAAATCCAGGGTTGGTTAAGTATTCTTAATTTTGCATCTCCGTTACTGTATGGATTCAAGTCGTTTCCAATTTATGGAAATGATATTATAGGCAATTTTGCTCTACACCATTATCTTACCTCATTTGGCTTTGATGTAACGGCAAATGCCTACTTGAAGTATGATATTTTCAATATGGCATTTACCTTGCATAATTATATCAATTATCAGAATTACTATTTTGCGCTGGAAGGTGAACTGCTCGATTTCCCGATACGATTTACTGACCGTTTCGGGCTTCTATTAACACCGAGAG
>JAISIL010000134.1 GCA_031262035.1 Spirochaetaceae bacterium
TTCATATCCACATCCATTTGTTCTACACCTCTGTAGAACTATTATATATTTTGGACTAGATATTGAGTTTTGAGTCAGCCATCCCTTTCGGCTAGATTTAGTTTTGAGGCATCGCGGGGGGGGGGAGTAGAATTGCTGTCGTTATCCCCCAAAAACCCGGCCCGCTTCCTGCATGCGCTGGGTAACCTGCACGCCGAAGGGGCACTTCTTTTCGCAGGAACCACAGGCGATGCAGTCGCTGCCTTTTTTGGGGAGTGCAAGGTATTGATCTTTTAGGGTTTGGGGAATTGCTTTTTCGTCAAGTTTGGCGATGTCGAGGAGGCGGTTTACTTGGGCGATGTTGATCTGGGATGGGCAGGGGAGGCAATGATTACAGTAAACGCAACTACCCTGGAAGCTTCCTTTATATTGCTCAATTACCGGAGTATAATCTTTCTCCGCCTCGGATGCATCAAAGTAGGACATGGCGGCATCAAGCTCGGCAAGGTTTGAACAACCGAGCAAGACCGATGCAACCGCCGGGCGTGAGAGTGCGTATTCAATACACTGCGCAGGCGTCATCGCTCTATCGAAAGGTGAAAAACGGGCATCAAGGAGTTTACCCGCAGCATAGGTCTTCATCACGGAAATACCGACGCCCATTCTTTCGCAGGTCTTGTAGAGTTCGACGCGCTCCGGGTCAAGTTTTTTCTCATAGGCAATCTCATTTTCTGAGTCCCAAAATTCTGTAAGCGGCACTGCAGGGGCCATGTCGAAGGCGGCATTAATGCTGAACATGAGGAGCTCGACTTCGCCTGTTTCAACTACCTTGCGGGCAATTTTCGGATTGTGCGAACTTGCGCCAATATGGCGGATTTTGCCGGCCTTCTTCAGTTCTCGCGCATAGCGGATACTGGGAGCGTCAAGATTATCACCAAAAGCAGCCTTAAAATCCTGTTCCGTGTCCATGTAGAAAATCATACCGAAGTCAATGTAATCGGTGTTGAGGTCGCGGAGCAGAGCTTCAAAGTATTTGCGAATTGTCGCGTCATCGCGGCTCTGGTCATACTGCTGATTGAGGTCTGTAGAGCCAATCATTCCCTGAATCAGCACATCGGGGCGGCGGTTCCCCAGCGCCCTTCCAATTTTTGTGCGAATATCATCGCCCGGCATAAAGATATCCAGCATATTGACCCCACGGTCAAGTGCGCCATTCACCACCAGGTCCACGGTCTCGAAGGGCTGCCCGTCAAGATGCTCGCAACCGAGGCCGATTACACCCGCTTTCAGCCCCGTCTTGCCAATGGGGCGATAAATCATTTTTGTATTCATACTGATATAATACAGAAAATGCCCTCGTTATGCTAGACTATCTTTTTACAATATACTATAATAGACTTTAAGAGGGAATAATCAGAATGAAAATCAAATTTGCTATTTTTTTTGTTGTGACAGGAGCGCTTTGCCTGCTTCTTCCTGCTTGTTCAAAGGCTGAGCCGCCTGCGGCAAGCGCCGGGACCGGGAACAGCACGCCTTATGTGCGGGCTATTGATTCTATGAATGGGGTCTTCAGCCCCTTTTTTGGCAGTTCGGCTTACGATTCGGCCGTTGTTGACATGGCTTTAGGCGATGGCCTTTTAACCAGTGACCGGCTAGGTAATATTGTTTATAATGCAGGCGTCGCAGAGGGTGAAACAATAGCATATAATGGAAGGGATTATCCGTATAACGGCATTGCAAGCGTCAAGGTCGAAACGGCAGACCCCGACAATGACGGCAAGGTGGACAGCACTTCATACACCTGGACGCTTCGGAAGGGCATCAGGTTTAGTGATGGCGAAGAGATGACTGCAGACGATATCATTTTTACTGCCTATGTTTACCTTGACCCTTCGTATACCGGTTCTGCAACAATCAATTCGCTTGGCATTCTTGGTTATGATGATTACAAAACAGGCAAGGCCGATTTTGTTTCTGGTATAGAAAAGCTTGATGACTACACTGTTCAATTTACTATACAGGGCATTAATACAGCAGCCATTTATCGAATGGCTTTTCAGCCTGCGCCACTTCACTACTATGGTAGTAAAAGTGCGTATAACTATGATGCAAAGCAATTTGGCTTTTCCAAAGGCGACCTTTCCAGTGTGAAGGCAAAAGATTCAAGTCCGATGGGCGCAGGTCCCTACAAATTTATTGAGTTTAAAGACAAGATTGTCTACTTCGAGGCAAATCCCTACTACTGGCGCGGCGAGGCAAAGACAAAATATGTGCAGTTTAAAGAAACGGCAGAGCCCGATAAGATAACGGCAATTACCACCGGCGCTGCCGATTATTCCGAACCGACTAATTCCAAGCAGAGGCTGGCCGAGATTTCCGGCTATAACAGCAACAAACAGCCGACAGGCGATAAGCTCACTTACAAGTCGGTAGACTTCCTCGGTTATGGCTATATTGGTATTAATGCAAGCCTTGTTCGGGTAGGCACAGAGGATGGCAGCCGGGCAAGCAGAAATTTACGAAAGGCCTTTGGCACTATTTTTGCTGTGTATCGTGAATTGACTATTGATTCCTACTATGGTGATACGGCAAGCGCCATTGAGTATCCGATTAGTAAAACAAGCTGGGCTGCTCCCCGTCCAACCGACCCCGGTTACGAAATTGCCTATTCGAAAGATGTGAATGGAAAAGATATATACACAAGCGGTATGTCTGCAGACCAGCGTTATGCAGCAGCGGAGCAGGCAGCGCTTGGCTATTTTGCCGCTGCAGGCTACAGTATTGTAGACGGAAAGCTCGCGGCAGCGCCTGCAGGTGCACGATTGGATTACAAGGTGATGATTGCTGCATCGGGCACCGGCGAGCATCCCTCGTTTATGCTTTTAACCAAGGCTGCTGAATCGCTTAAGAAAATTGGTATGAATTTAACCGTGCAGGATATTGCCGAAGCAAGCACCTTGTTTAATGCTTACCAAAATGGCACAACAGATATGTGGGTAGCCGCATGGTCAGCCACCCTTGACCCGGATATGTATCAATTGTATGCATCGGACAATGTTATAGGAAAAGGCACCGGTAGTAATTTTTACATGATTGCAGACCCTACCCTGGACACTTACATGCAGGAAACCCGAAGCAGCCTTGACAATAATTATCGCCGGGAAATTTTTCAGGAAGCATATAGGCTGATAATGGATTGGGCAGTAGAGATTCCTGTGTATCAAAGACAGGAAGCAATGCTCTTGAGCACTGAGCGTGTTGATGTCGATTCAATTACCGACCCGCCCGGCGGAGAGATGACTACCTTTTATGGTATGCGTATTGATTTACTTAGGATGAAGGCTGAGTAAAAAATAATTTTGTAGGGGCTTAATTTATTAAGCCCTGGAATATAGCACATGCGAAAATATATTATTCGCCGCTTATTGCTGGCACTTGTCATTTTGTTTTTTGTCTCATTTCTTATTTATGTATTGATGCGGAATTTGCCTGCATCTTATGTTGAGCAAAAAGCTATGCAATTGTCTTCTTCGCCGGGGGCCCTGCATTCTTATCATGAATGGGTAGCGCTGCTTGCTTCTTCTTACGGCCTTGACAAAGGGATTATTCCCGGGTTCTTCTCTTGGTGGGGAAACATGCTTCAGGGGAATTTTGGCGATTCCTGGTATTACAACATGCCTGTTTTGCAAAAATTCTTTGCCGTTATCCCCGATTCCCTTTGGCTTGCCCTCTTTGTAATGATTTTTCAGTATGCTATTTACATACCGTTGGGAATACTTGCAGCACGCAAGCAGTATAAACCGAGCGATTATATCATCACCGTCCTTGCAATGATTGGTATATCACTACCATTGTTCTTTGTAGCGACTATGTTCAAATTACTGTTCTCCGTTGAGCTTGGCTGGTTTGACCTTTACGGTAAGGTCGGACGGAATTACCCCTTTTTAAGCCCCTGGGGACAGTTTTGGGATATAGTGCAGCACTATATATTACCGGTAAGTGTTGCAACAATTGTCAGCATCGGCGGCGGTATGCGTATGACACGCACCAATATGCTCGAAGTCCTGCAATCTGATTATATACGAACAGCCCGTGCGAAGGGCCTTCCGGAAAGGTATGTAGTTTACCGGCATGCCTTTCGTAATACACTGGTTATTTTGGTAACCGGCTTGGGCGGCATTCTTCCCGGCCTTTTTTCCGGGTTTTTAACCACAGAGATTTTATTCCAATTGCCCGGTATTGGTTACACTTCCTACATGGCCATTTTACAGGGGGACATTCCTTTTACTATGTTCTTTTTGGTGTTCATGGCATTTCTTACATTGATTGGCACACTGATTAGTGATATTTTGTATGCGGCGGCGGATCCGAGGATTAGATTAAGTAGCAAGTAGCAAGTAGGAAGGAGGAAGGAGTAAAAGCTTAGCGTGCTAAGCCCTTGGATGGCACACTTGATATAGGAATTTGATAATAGGATGATAGATGGATAAGATTGATTCTACAGATAAGTTAACTCTTGATGATGCGCGTCGGGTGAGGGTTTTATCGCCTGGGGCTTTGGTTCTGCGCAGGTTTTTTGCTAACAAGTTATCTATTGTAGGGCTTTGTATACTTATATTTATTTTTCTCTTTTCTTTTGTTGGCGGGCTTTTAATGCCTTATACTGAAAGCCAGGTGTTTATGACAGAGGAATTAACGGTTAAGGATTCTGTGTATGTGGCTCAAAATACTAATATACAAGTGTTTTTACCCGAGGGGCAAAGTATTACGGTTATTCAAAGGGGGCAGTTGGTTGCGGCTATTAACCGTGGCAGTGATAGTGTGCAGGTAGAAGGTGTAACATACACGATTAGTAAACTGCAAGATACGGTGTGGCTGGTATCACCCCCCACCCAGCCTCCCCCGCAAGGGGGGAGGAGCGATAAAGCTATTATCGCTTCCCGCCTGGTATACAGTCCTTTGGAAGCAGGTTTTGCGATTGATTATAACACCATACTGGCATTCGAAGAGGCACGGAGTTTGGGGCTATCACAGTATGATAGGCCTGAAGGCTCGTATACTATTACCGAAGATGATGGCTCCTACTATATGCAGGACACAGTAGACGGTTCGGAAAAGTTTGTTGCCTCGCCGCTTTCCATGCAGCCTGTAAACAATGATGTTATTGTAACAAGCGCCTTGCGAAAGGCCATTGAAGAAGCCCTGAACACAAAAGCTGCATCTTTTTCACTGAATGGCACAGAGTATACTATCACTAAGGATGCAGACATGTGGACAATCAAGAGCAGGCAGTCTGCACAATTGGTAAGCATGTTCGAAAAGCCTTCAGCAAAACACTGGCTTGGCACAGACGGCAATGGTATGGATGTAATCACCAGATTAATGTATGGTGGACGCATCTCCTTGCTTTTTGCCCTTGCCGTTATTGTTATCGATATGCTTATCGGCACGGTAATGGGAGGCCTTTCCGGCTACTTTGGCGGCTGGGTAGACATGCTTGTCATGCGTATTGTGGATATTTGGTTCTGTATACCAACACTACCATTGTATATTATCATAGGTGCAGTAATGGACGGCCTTAATGTAGCGCCGCAAAGCAGAATTACCGCCCTGGTGCTCCTTCTCGGTTTTATGAACTGGGCAGGCACAGCACGCCTTGTTCGCGGGCAAATACTCTCGTTACGCGAACAGGAATTTATGGTAGCGGCAAAAGCACTGGGAATACGCACCTCGAAACAAATATTCCGTCACCTTATTCCCAATGTTGTCCCACAACTGATAGTAATTTCTACAATGGGTGTCGGCGGGGTAATATTAAGCGAAGCAGTGCTATCGTTTTTAGGCCTGGGAATAAAGTTTCCCATGGCAAGCTGGGGAACAATACTGAACATGGCAAACGATGTATATGTCATGACCAACTTCCCCTATGTCTGGATACCCGCCGGCATGGGCATTTTGCTCACCGTGCTGGGCTTCAATTTCGTGGGCGATGGGCTGCGGGATGCATTTGATCCGAGGACAAGAAGATGAGTGATTATATAGATAGTAAAGAAGCAAAGCGTATCCTCAAAGAAAACCGCAAGGCGATTAAGGCCCTGGAACAGAGGCGGCGGGTGGAGGCTGCGCAATCAAAGCCTGTTCGTATGGCTGAGCCGGATAATATTCTGGAGTTTGATGACCTGCATACCTGGTTTTACACCGATGTGGGCATTGTAAAGGCTGTTGATGGGGTTTCTTTTAGTATACCAAAAGGGAAGACTGTTGGGGTTGTTGGTGAATCGGGTTGCGGAAAGTCGGTGACAAGCCTTTCTGCGATGCGGCTCCTTGCACAGCCGCAGGGGCAAATTGTTTCGGGAGAAATACGCTTTGCCCTACCCGCTCCTTTGCAGCCGGTGAATATTGCAGCCCTTTCCGATATAGAGATGCGGCGCATCCGGGGTAACAATATTGCAATGATTTTTCAGGACCCAATGACCAGCCTCAACCCGGTGCTGCGAATTGGTTTTCAATTGGATGAAGTAATTAAGTTTCACAAGGAAGACTTGCAGCAAAAGGGTATTGTAACAGATTTCAGCAAGGAAGGAATCCGTCAGCGAAGTATCGAAATGATAGAGACAGTGGGCATACCCAATGCAGAACGGATTTACGAAAGCTATCCCTTCGAGCTTTCCGGCGGTATGGTGCAGCGAATAATGATTGCCATGGCACTTCAGGCCGCTCCATCGCTTATCATTGCAGATGAACCGACAACGGCATTGGATGTAACTATTCAGGCGCAAATCCTCGACCTGCTACGGGAACTGAAAAGTAAAATAAATGCATCGATTATGCTTATTACCCATGACCTTGGTGTCGTTGCCGAAATGGCCGACTATGTAGTAGTTATGTATTCAGGCCGTATTGTCGAAAAAGGCAGGGCGATCGACATCTTCAAAAATCCTGCACATCCATATACTAGAGGGCTGATGAAATCAAAGCCATCTTTGGTGGTTTCGACAAGCTCAACCGCCGGGAAAAAAGAACGCCTATACAGCATTCCTGGTCGTGTTCCTAATCCGGTAGCAATGCCTGACTACTGTTATTTCCGCGACCGCTGTGAGTTTGCCGGCCATGAATGTAATGGCGAATATCCGGTAGAACACGCACTGTCTGATACACATAGGGTGGCATGTTATAGAGGACATATATGCAAGAAAATATAATCCAGGTTCGCGACCTCAAGGTTTACTACCCTATCCGTTCGGGGGTGGCACAAAGGGTGAGTGGTTATGTGAAGGCGGTAGACGGTGTGTCTTTTTCTATAGAACAAGGTTCGACTATGGCCCTTGTTGGGGAATCGGGCTGTGGTAAAAGCACTACCGGGCGGGCTATCATCAACCTGACTCCCAAAACTTCAGGGGATGTCCTTTTTAAAGGACAGGAAGTCTACCAGAATACCCGCGAGGAAATGCGCCGCCTGCGGCCCAGGATGCAGATTATCTTTCAGGATCCTTACTCGAGCCTTTCTCCCCGGCTGCCAATCGGCGAGCTTATTGGCGAGGCGGTTGCCGAGCACAGCATCGTTCCAAAAAATCAGTATCAGGAATATATCACTAAGGTGATGGATGACTGCGGCCTTCCTGCTTACTACAAGCAGCGCTACCCTCACGAGTTCTCAGGCGGGCAGCGACAGCGCATCGCTATCGCCCGGGCTATCGCCCTCAATCCTGAATTTATCGTCTGCGATGAGCCGGTCTCGGCGCTCGATGTCTCAATTCAAGCGCAGATTATCAATCTTTTAATCGACTTGCAGAAAGAGCGCGGGCTCACCTATCTGTTTATCTCGCACGACCTTTCGGTAGTGCAGCATATTTCTGACTATGTCGCCGTGATGTATCTGGGAAACATTGTTGAATACGGCCCCACCGCCAAGATATTTGCAAGGCCGCAGCACCCCTACACACAAGCGCTGTTCAGCGCCATCCCCGTCCCCGACCCCGAGGCAAAAATGAAACGCATCATTCTACAAGGCAGCCTCCCCTCCCCTGCCAATCCGCCCGCAGGCTGCAAGTTCCACACCCGCTGCCCCTATGCAATGGAACAATGCAAAACCCAAGCGCCGGAAATGCAAAACGGGGTTGCCTGCCATCTTTCGAGGGCAAAATCATTTAACTTTGAAATCATTAAAAACAACCACGAATAACACGAAACCGCTTCGCGGACACGAATTTTAAATACAAATCATAGATTATTCGTGTCGGCGAAGCCGATTTGTGTCCATTCGTGGTTGTAAATTTTTAAATG
>JAISIL010000080.1 GCA_031262035.1 Spirochaetaceae bacterium
ACTTTCAAGTTCCTCCGCAGAGAAAAAGCCCTTATCAGCAAGCACCGCATACAAAGCCTCAACACAATGCCCCTTACTCAAAATAAAATGGTCATTCTGTTTCATTATACTATTGTATAGCACATAGAGTATATCAATAACACTAAAATCCCCGCCGATATGCCCGCTTTTTGCACGGTATATCATTTCCAAAACCTGCTTGCGTAGTTCGCAGAGCTTTTGTTCGCGGTTAATTTTATTCATCATACAAATCGGCCTTAACCCCAATGTATTTACATGCTTCCTGCAAAATAGGCACAACATTTTTATGAATGCCGACACAGTGGTGGATATAAGGCCCTTCGACAATCTTTTTTTCCAGGGCAGGCCAGTCTTTTACTTCTATCCATAAATAGGTGCCTTTTGTGTAAGGGCCGTCGATGCCCTTTGCATTACCTAAAAGCAATGAATACTCACCGTTGTCGCCGTCAAAACGGGCAAGGGTTATTTCGCCGTGTTTTGCTTCGGCTTCAACTGCACCGGGGTGGTCAAAGGCAAGGGGATAGCCGATGCAGGGTTTATCTTTGGCACAAGAGAGAGGCCAGGGGCCGCAGTGCTGCAAAAGTTCGCCATTGTCGTTGTCTGGGTGGCGCACCGTCCAGTCGGCAAAGAAGGAACGGGTATCAATAGCAGCCGCTTCTACAAGCAGTGCTGTAATTGCGCCATGTATGTCAGTTTCGCAGACTACGGGGAGGCCTTCTTCGTTTAATAATGCATTTGCCGCACAGGGCATAATGCCCAGTTCGCTCTGCAGGGCGTTCCAGCACTGAATGGCCGCAGCCTGACAGCCGTATTGGCTTGCCAATTTTTTCATGGCAACTTTTAATGCACAAATTGTTTCCAGTTCTTCATCTTTTACTTTTATATCAAAATTCTTTTTGCAATACTCTATCGTTTTTGCAACTTCTGTTTTTTCCGCTTTCGCTTTTTTCACTTCTGCCGTTAATTCGGGAAGCGGCACCGGAGATAACTGAATGTTAAACTTTTCGAGAAGTTCGCCTTCGTTGCACATCGTAGACCAGAAATCGAAAGGCCGTGGGCCGAGTTGCAAAATTCGTATCGAACGGAATACTTTAACTACATTACACACTGCAAGAAAATCTTTTACACCTTTTTCAAATACTGCATCTGTTAAGCGGCAGTTTTCGAGGTAGGTAAAGGGAATGCAGAAACGGCGTAAAACTTTTCCGGTAGCAAAAAGCCCGCACTGGCTGTCACGCAAACGAATGCCTTTTTCATCGGGCCTTTCGTCACGAGGCCCCCACAAAAGGACGGGAACATTCAGTTCTTTTGCAAGGCGGGCGACACAATATTCTGTTCCAAAGTTGCAATGGGGAACAAACAATCCGGCAACGCCTTCTTTTTTAAACTTCGCCACAATGAGTGGTATATCACTATCACTGTATAGCAGGCCTTCATTGTTTATATCATCAATATCTACAAATGAGACGCCTAATTCACCCAGCCTCTTTGCAGTTAAACCACGATACTTGATAGCATCGGGCGCGCTGAAAATACTTCGCCTTGTCGGGGCGTAACCTAGTTTAATCATATATCCTCCTCATATATTCTTTACACTGCCTCTTTCTACAAATTCATTGCATATTTCGCTTTTTAAAATAATATCCTGGGGCGATTTTATCATATTGTTTAACTGCCTCACGGCGGCCTTTCCCATTTCCCTTTTGCGCACCAAAATGGTGGTCAGTGGCGGGTCGACCATATCGGCGTAGGGCATGTCATCAAAACCGATTATCGAAATATCATCGGGAATTTTATAGCCGCTTTGTTTGAGCGCTTTTAATGCCCCCATTGCAATAATATCATTGTCGGAAATAAAGGCAGTGGGCAGGTTATCTTTCTTCGATGACTTCTTTCTTTTTTTGATAATATCAAGCATGTCCTCGTAGGCGCCCTGCGGTGTTGTGCCGATTGTCAGCACATGTTTTTCGTCAATCGGGTAACGGTGCAAACCCATTGAACGGCGCCAGCCGCTTTCCCGGTAAAAAAAGTTATGAATACGGATTTTTCCCCGTAAATAACCGATTTTTTTATGCCCTTTTTTAATGAGGTATTCCGTTGCCTCAAAAACAGAATCGGTATTGTTGATAGTAAAGGCAGAAAAACCGGAACCGTCAAACCAGCCGTCAAGAAGCAGAACAGGTGATAATGCTTTTTTAAAAGGCTTTAAATCCTCTGTGTGCATTTCCGTTGCCAAAAGTAAAATAGCATTGGAAGAATCATTTAGTGCAGAATTAAGTTGAAAATCAAAATCTTTTTTAAAGCGTTCAAGGTATAAAATATGATTTTCATAACCGAGCGCCTTACACTCATCGTTCACACCGGCAATGAGTTCCTGAAAAAAGGGAGTGTCGCCTACAACCTGGCCTTCTCTCTTGTAAATAATCAGTTTAATGCCCTTGATTTTTTGCTGAACGGTATAGCCCAGTTTTTTGCAGGCTTCAAAAACCTTTTCAACTGAGGATTGGCTTACGCCGCGTTTTTTACCGAGCGCATTGGATACAGTCGCCGTCGATAATCCGGTAATTTCCGCAATGCGTTTTACACTAGGTTTCGTCATCTTTTGTTCACCTTCTCTATCTAAATATTTATATAAATCTTAGCTAAATATTTAGATATGTCAAGGGGTAATCTTAGCCCTGTTTTTCTGCAAAAAGCTTTATCTTGCTAAACATATCTTCCAGAATTAAACGGCTGTCCAGCCATTTGTAGACCCGTATTCCCCGGTTCCGTCCGCTGTGGATATAGTGCATTTCGCTATCCATAAGGGGGGCAGAAATTATATCATAGTGGCAGCGGTGTTCATAAAGAATAAGGCCGATTGCCGGGTTGTCGCCCAAGACCCAGGTTTCGCCGGAACGGAAACTGTCGCTACCGCTTGCATTTTCTGCAAAATGTTCCATCATTTGGTCAAAAAGATACTTCCCTATTTTGCCGCAGGGACGAACCTTCGCCTCCAGTTCTGCAAAAGAGACAGTCATATATTCATAGGCATTTTGCGGTACCTGCCAAAGGTCGATGTTGCTGCCAAAAATGACATTTGCTGCGGCTATATCGTTGTTGCCGTTAAATTCAAGTCCGCCTTCGGGATATTTTCCCCCGCCTATCCAGATGGCGGTAAGGCGGCCTGCAATCCTTGGTTCTATGAGATAAGCGCTTGCAAGGTCGGTAATAGGGCCAAGGAAGGTGACAAATAAGGGCCGTGGGTCGTCTTTCATTGCTTCCCGAATGATAAGGCGGGCGCCTTCGGAATCCTCAGGCTTGGGCAGATAGTAAGGCGAGGCTGTCGGAGCAAGCGGTTTATCAGCGACCTTGAAAATCATATCTTTTTTATCGAAACCCATAATATCAAAAACTTTTTCCAGTTCGCGGTAACTACGCATCATTGAATCTTCATAATGCCAGAGGCCGAAGTGGGCGGCGATAAAGCCGACATTATCAACCTTGGGGCTTAAAAGAGTTTGCACAATACAGAACTGGTCGTCCGCTTCGTTTTTTGCATCGGTATCGGTTATTACCCGCACCTGTTTACATTCGGGAACCTTAAATGCATATTTATCGTAAATCATAATTACCTCCGATTTCTTCTATTGTATTATATATATCTTATATCTATATTACTACTGTTTTACAGAACCTGCAATGCCTTCTACAAAGTAACGCTGGAAAATCAGATACACAACGAGAGCGGGAAGAACGCAGAGCAGGGTTCCGGCGCATAAAAGGCCGTAGTCCGTGCCGTGTTCGCCGACAAAGGTCATAAGGCCCACCGGAACGGTCTTTTTTGTGTTATCATTTATAATGACCAGCGCCAAAAGGTATTCATTCCAGGTGGCAAGCCAGTCTGTTATAATCAATGTGGCAATCGGCGGCTTTGATATGGGAACAATAATCCGGCTGAATAACTGCCATTTGTTACAGCCGTCAATCCGTGCCGCATCATCAATTTCTTTGGGGATAGTCCTGAAAAAACCGCGCAAAATGAGAATACCGTAACTGATACCAAAACCGACATACACATAGAAAAGCCCCGTGTAGGTGTTAAGAAGTTTCAGCCTGCTATAAATAACATTGATAGGCACCAGGGCAATCTGGAAGGGGAGCATCATGCCTATTAAAAAGAAGATAAAAAGGCCGGTCTTGTGTTTAATTTCAGGAAGGCGGGTCAGGGCGAAGGCGGCAAGGGCTTCTACAAAAATACCGAGTGGCACTTTTAGTATACATATCCAGAGGTCGTTTCCCATATAGCGGAGCAGGCGGCCTTGTGTGAGGGCGTCGCTAAAATTACTCCAGGCAATAGCGGCAGGCGGGGAAAAGAGGCTTGCATTGTTATAAAAATCGGTTTTGCTTTTGAGCGCTGTTGCAATCAGTGTATATATCGGAATAATCCATATAAGCGAGATGAGTATCAAAATGGTATACAGAGCAATCTTTGACATCTTTTTTGTATAGTGATAATTTTGTGTTAATGCTATCATCTTGACTATCCCTTTAATTATCCCTGCTTGCAGTGAAGCGCACATACGGAACAATAACCACCAGCATAAACAGCACCATAAGCACTGCTATTGCCGCCCCGTAACCGACATTATTGTAGCGGAATGTTTGGCTTTGCATGTAGGTAGACATCATCTGTGTAGAATCGGCCGGGCCGCCCGCCGTAAGGCCCATAATTATATCGAACACCTTCATTGCGCCTATCAACAGGTTTGCAATGACGATAACAAAGGTCTCTTTTAAAAGAGGAATGGTAACGTGCAGAAAACGCCGCCAGTTGGAAGCTCCGTCAATGGTTGCAGCCTCAAGGCAGTCTACCGGCACTGTCTGCAGGCCAGCAAGGAAAAATATCATCGGCTGGCCGACCGATTGCCAAAGGTTTGTTCCGAACACTGCATAAATACTGAGCGATGGTGTGGAAAGCCAGTTCTGCGAAAAACTGCTCCCCAGCAATTTTGACATTTGATTTATAAAACCCCATTCAGGATTGTAAATCCAGCGCCAGATAATAGAAACGGCGATGGGGGCAATAACTGCGGGAAGATAGAAAAGGCCCCGAAAAAAAGTCCTGCCGCGAAATTCCTTGTTCAGCATAACGGCAAGGCAGAGTGCAAGCAAGGTGCTTAATACAAGGGTTAAGATAATCCAGATAAAATTATTTACCAGCGCCTTGTGAAACACCGGGTCTTCGCTGAACAATTGCACATAGTTTCCCAGCCCGCGGAAACGCATCTTGCCGATGCCGTTCCACTTAAAAAGACTGAGGAATGCGCTGTAAAACACGGGGCTTATCACAACCGAAATATAGATAATTCCGGCAGGCAAGAGGAACAAATGTGATGTGCTAAGCCCCTTTTTTTTCATATACTTTTATTGATTCGCCTTATATGCATCAATGGCAGCCTGAATTCTCTTGGCGCCATCCTCGGGTGTTACCTGGCCTAAGCA
>JAISIL010000131.1 GCA_031262035.1 Spirochaetaceae bacterium
AGGGTAAGACCGGAGAAATGGGAGTCTGCTGCCTGATGGAAATGTCAGGGTGTCCTTTGTCAAGCAGCAAATATTTTTAAAAAAATATCGCTAAACTGCTTGACAAAAAACATAGGATAGCACGAATCGGCTTTGCCGACACGAATAATCTACGATAAGTAAGCAAAAATTCGTGTGATTTGCCGCAGGCAATATCATTTGTGTTATTCGTGGTTATTTTTCTAGATACTTGTATATATTTTCACTTTTCATTAAGATGTCAATATGTGGACAACAACAATAAGACCCCGCATTGGCGATACTGACGCGCTGGGGCATATTCACAACAACACTTTTGGTGCATGGTTTGAACAGGGCCGTTATGGACTGTTCAAAATATTTGGGCATGATGATGGCAAATTGAATCCTGCCGACTGGCCTTTAATCATGGCCCATACGGACTATGATTTTATTGCTCAGGCCTATTTGCAGCCCGATGTAGAAATACGCACATCTATCAGCCGGATTGGGACAAAATCCTTTACGGTCTACCATGAAGCCTGGCAGGAAGGCCGTCTTTGTGCAAAGGGCAATGCCGTCATCTGCTACTATAATCATAAGGAACAAAAAAGCGCCCCCCTGCCCGAAGACAAGAAGGCGCTTTTACAAGAGCACATGACCGATTAGTCTTGTGCTCCAAGGTTCTGTGGGAAGCCGGGTAGTTTCTTTGAATCTGCATAGGATGCTGTAACCTTGATTTTCCCTGACACAATATCAGCCTTCACTGCATCGACCTGCGAGGTAATATCGCTGGTCAGTGCTTTGGTATTGGTTGTTGCATAGCCGACACCATCGCTCTTCAGATCGAAGCGGATTACTTCGCCCTTGAAGCTGCCGTCTTTAATGGCATTAAGACCATAAACCAGGCTGTTTTCAACCTTCTTCAACATTGAGGTAAGAACTGCAGAATCTGTGTCGGTATAAAGGCCGTCTGCATACTGGTCGCTGTCAACACCGATTGCCCATACATTCTTGCCCTGTGTGCGGTATTCTTTTGCCTGGGCAATGGTTCCGTTTCCTGTTGCGCCGGCTGCGCTGTAGATAATATACACGCCTGAATCATACCAGTTCTTTGCCTGTGTTTTTGCAAGAGCGGGGTTATCCCAGGTATTTGCATAGTAGTCAACAATCTGAGCATCGGGGATTACAGAAAGAATGCCCTGAATGTAGCCGACTTCAAACTTGGTGATGGTGCTGCCCGGCACGCCACCGATAAAGCCGAATTTGGGGTTCTGAATACCATCTGCCTTTGCCTTAAGAGCCGCGATAACGCCAACGAGGTAGGAACCTTCCTGTTCAGCGTAAACCGCTTCAAGAATATTGGGAAGGCCAAGCCAGTCGACATCGACAATCATGTATTTCTGGTCGGGATTGTTTTCGGCAACCGACTTTAAGGCGTCTGCCAGAGTAAAGCCCGTAGCAACAATCAAGCTGTATTTTTCATCTGTTGCCTGCTGGATATTGGGAACATACATATCCTGATTGGCTGCCGTGACGACATCGTAGAACGAGCCCCGGCCCTTGGGGTTGTCCAGGGTATCGCCATAGAAGCGGAGAATACCCCGCCAGGCTGCTGCATTGAAGGACTTGTCATCAATGCCTGAGGCGTCTGTTAAAAGACGAACAGTGATGTCATTGCCTTGGGGGTCTTTGATCGCTGACGATGATGCAGCTGCCGGTGCCGAAGCGCCGCCCTGCTGCCCGTTTGCAAATACTGTCCCTGCTACAAGGAGAAGTATTGCAAGAACTCCGATAAATTTTTTCATAAATTCCTCCTGATAAGAATTTCCTATAATGATAATGTATTGTGAAAAAAGAGTCAATATGGTAAAGTTAAAGCATGAAAATATTTTTTGCCTCGGGCAATGCGCACAAAAAAGAAGAAATCAGCTCGATTTTAGGACGCGAACTCTTGCTGCCCATCGATGCGGGGATTGCTTCCTTCAATCCGGTAGAAGATGGGAGTAGTTTCGGGGAGAATGCCCTGATTAAGGCGCGGGCGCTGCATCAGTTAATTTTAACCGCGAACCACGCGAACGCACCCCTCCCCCAACCCCTCCCGCAAGGGGAGGGGAGAAATGTAATCCTCCCCCCCCTTGCGGGGGGGATAGAGGGGGGGGTCTGTGTTCTGGCCGATGATTCAGGCCTCTGTGTAGATGCTCTGGGTGGCCGTCCGGGAATTTATTCGGCGCGGTATGGGGGCTACCCGAAGTTAATAGAAGAATTGAAGGGGAATGAGGCCTTTAATGCGGGCAAGCGAACAGCACGCTTCATTTGTTCATTTGTTCAATTGTTCAACTATGATAGATACCGCATTGTGCAGGAAACCCTTGAAGGGGAAATTACCCTGGAACCCCGTGGCGAACATGGCTTCGGCTATGACCCGGTCTTTTACCTCCCTGAAAGAGCCTGCACCCTTGCCGAACTTTCTGCCGAAGAAAAAAATGCCATCTCCCACCGGGGAAAGGCAGCAAGGATAATAAGCGGGTTATTATAGGGTTTTACAACCACGAATAACACGAATGCCCTAATGGGCACACGAATAATGATGCAAAACTTGTCAATTCGTGTCCGCGAAGCGGATTCGTGTTCATTCGTGGTAGTCCGGTTTCTTGGGAGTTCATATGATACCGATAGAAAAACTACGAAAATTTCCCCAAAACCAACGCTACCGAAAAATCGCAAAGGAATTACTGCAATACGAGGAGACAGAAACCTTTCCGGCAGAAAGGATATACGCACTGGCAGGTTTGGTGGAAGATAAAGGTGGTCTCGACAGGCTCGACCATCGGTGGCCCGGCTTGTCGAAACCACCTGACATTCAGCAAACATCTGACATTCGCCGCTGGACCAACACCTTGCGCCATTACCTCTATACGCAGGTGGGCATTGTGCAGGCCGATTGGGACTTTGTTGATACCCAGGGGAAACTCGACAGGGCAAGGAGGCGTTGCTTCCCCGGTATGCAGATTTTTCTTGAGGATGTCCGCTCGCCCTTTAATGTAGGGTCAATTTTTCGCACGGCTGAATCTTTTGGTGTAGAAAAAGTGTATGTCTCGCCCCTCTGTGCCAGCCCAATGCACCCAAGGGCTGTCCGCAGTGCCAAAGGCTGCATCGAAGCGCTCGATTGGGAACTAGCCACACTGGAAGCCATTAAACACATGCAGCAAGAGGGCATGCAGGTTTTTGCAATGGAAACCGGCGGCACAAGCCTCAGCGAATTTGCCTTTCCCAATAAGGCTGTGATGCTTGTCGGATCTGAAGAACTGGGCCTCAGCCCCGAGGCCTTAAGCCTTGCCGATTCCTCTGCCGGCAGGGTCAGCATCCCCACCTATGGCCTAAAGGCTTCCCTTAACGTATCATCCGCCTTCGCCATTGTAATGCATGCCTGGAGCAGGGGGAGCAGGACAATCTTTTGTGAAGGCATTTGAAACTTGCTGTCATTGCTTTGTCGGCAGGCTTGAATTTGAATTTTTAATTACTGCAGCCCACTAGACTTTATTTGGAAAATGTGATATAATAGAAGTATGCCATTAGCTACTTTTCACGAAGGCCAAAAGATTGTTTACCCAAGCCAGGGAGTTGGCACCATTACTTCTATAATAAAGAAGGAATTTAAGGGGAAGAAGGTTCCCTACTATGTGATTTTCCTTGATGCTGCCGATATGACCGTTATGACGCCCCTCGATAAGGCTGAAGAATTGGGGATACGGGCGATTGCGCCCCCGAAAGAAGCTGAAAAAGCTCTGAAAATCCTTTCGGAAGAAGCGGAACCTGCAACCTCAGACTGGAAACTACGGTATCAGCTGAATCTTGAACTCCTGAAAAAGGGGAGTATCAATGATATTGCAGTCATTGTTCGCACTCTTTATGGCCGCAGCAAGGTAAAAGAACTTCCTATCATGGAGCGTAAACTATACGATAATGCACTGCGGCTGCTGGAAGATGAACTTACATACTCTCTTGATAAAGATAGAGAGGATGTTGAATCGCTGATTTTCAGCGGTTTAGAGCCATGAGCGATAGCATTCAGCCAAAAAATATAGGCCTTGTTCTGACCGCCGGCGGGAATTCAAGCCGCATGCAAGGCCTAAAAAAAGAATTCCTTCCCTTTGGGAAAAGCACCGTTCTTGAAACCTGCATAGAAACCTTTCGGCAGTTTAGCGAAATTACTTGTATTGCCGTATGTACGAACAGGCCCGATGTCCCATTGCCAAAGGATATTATCATTGCCCCCGGCGGTCAAACCCGTGAAGAATCCGTTTATAATGCATTGCAAATGCTTGCCACAAGGCATCCGCAGTGGGTGCTGATACACGATGGCGCCCGTCCCTGGGCCGCTTACGATCTGATTGCAGGGGTGATAGAGGCAATGAAGAAACATCAGGCGGCAATACCTTTAAGCCCCCTTACAGAAACGGCAAAGATTATAGATAAGCCATTGGATTTTAGCGGCAAGAGCAGCACTGAGCAGGATACCTTTATCACCGGCCACCCGAAAAGGGCCTTAATGGGAAATGCCCAAACCCCGCAAGGCTTTGCATTTGAACCTTTGTTGAGGGCTTTCGAAAAGGCCTTTCGGGAAGGCTTTCTTGCCCAATGTACCGATGACGCAGAAGTATGGGCAAGGTGTTATGGCAAGCCTGTCGCAGCAGTGAGGGGCGATATGGCCAATAAAAAAATCACCTACCCGGAGGACCTGCCATGAATGCCGGACAGGCAATCCGTATCGGCTTAGGCTGGGATTTACACAGATTAATTGCAGGAAGGCCCTTTTTGCTTGGCGGTGTAGAAATTCCCTTTGAAAAAGGCGAAGACGGCCATTCCGATGGCGATGTTCTCTGCCATGCCCTTTCCGATGCCCTTTTGGGGGCTGCAGCCCTGGGCGATATAGGTAAACTCTTTCCCCCCGGCGATGCACAATGGAAAGACGCCAATTCCCTGGAGCTTTTGAAGATGGCCTGGAAGCTGGTTCACGATGCCGGCTGGGAAATAATCAACATAGACTCTGTGGTAATATGCGAAAAACCCAAGATTCTTCCCTTTAGGGAAGCTATTCAAAACTCTTTGGCAAAGGCCCTGGGTATTGAGGCAGGCCAAATATTTATTAAAGGCAAAACAAACGAGGGGCTTGGTGAAATAGGGCAGGGAAATGCAGTGGAAGCAAAGGTAGTCTGTTTGTTAAGTTCGAGGATTGTAGCAAAATGAAAAAGATTGATGGGAATACTATTGATTGGGATGCTCTAGTAGGAAGGCTTGAAGACTGGTATAAAAGCCTCGAATCGCAGGAGGGCATTCGTGTTGCCCCTTCTGTAACCGAGATTGCAAACGAGAATGCCGGCCCGGAACAAAAGCCCTGGGCGGTGCTTGCCTCTACGGTTTTAAGTTTAAGGACAAAGGACGAGGTTTCTGTTGAAGCTTCGCGAAGGCTCCTGGGGAAGGCAGGCACACCCAAGGCGCTTTTACAATTGAAGCAAGAGCAAATAGAAAAATTGATATATCCTGTTGGTTTTTACCGGAATAAAGCGGCTAATTTGCTTAAAATTGCAGCGATTATAGAAGAACAGTATAAGGGTAGTGTTCCCGATACCCTGGAAGCCCTGCTTGAATTGCCGGGTGTGGGACTCAAGACGGCCAACCTGACCCTCTCGGAAGGCTTTAACAAAGATGCTATCTGTGTAGACATACATGTGCACCGTATATCAAACAGGCAAGGCTGGGTAGAAACTTCTTCCCCTGATGAAACAGAAGCAGTTTTAACGAAGATAATGCCACGCCAATACTGGAAACGGATAAACCATTTGCTTGTCCGTTATGGGCAAGAAATTTGCCGGCCAATAAGCCCCTGGTGCAGCAAGTGCATTGTCAGGGCTTATTGCCGGCAAGTTGGTGTAGATAAAAGCCGTTAATCAAAGGCCTTGTCTACAATGTCCAGTGCAATATCAATCTCTTTTTCTGTAACAACAAGCGGCGAAATAAAGCGCACACAATTATGGTAGGTGCCGCAGGGAAGAAGAATGAGGTCGTGCTTTAAGGCATAGGCGATAATCTTATCGGTAAGGGCGGTGTTGGGTTCCCCCTTATCATCAATCAGTTCAATAGCCAGCATCAAACCGACGCCGCGAACATCGCCTATTACCTCAGGGCGCTTTGCCTGTAAGGCCTTGAGTTTTCCCATAAAGTAGTCGCCCATCTTCCGGCAGTGTTCAATCACGCCGCCTTCTGTCATTTCTTTTAACACGGCAAGAGATGCAGCACAGGCGACAGGGTTTCCGCCATAGGTACCTGAATGTGCTCCATGGGGCCACTGTGACATGATTTCCTTTTTGGCAATAATGCCGGCAAGGGGGAATCCGTTTGCAATACCCTTGGAGGTGGTCAGAATATCAGGCTGAATGCCGAAGGTTTGATAGGCATAGAGTTGCCCGGTGCGCCCGATACCGGTCTGAACCTCGTCGAAAATCAGGAAGATGCCCTTTTCGTCACAAATCTTGCGGAGGCCTTCAAGGAATTCTTTTGGGGGCACAACATAGCCGCCTTCACCCTGGACAGGCTCGACAATGATTGCCGCTACACAATCGGGGTCTACAACGGTGTGGAAGATAGTGTCAAATTGTTTGAGACATTCCATTTTGCAGGAACCCTGCTTTTTGCCGAAGGGACAGCGGTAGCAGTAGGCATATTCTGCAAAGTAGATGCCGGACACACAATCATAATACTTACGGTATTTTGCGTTGGAGGCAGTAAGGGCTGCACTGTAAATGGTTCTTCCGTGGAATGAATTACGGAAGGCAATTACCGCAGTCTTTTTGGAGACATACTTTGCAAGCTTGATTGCCCCGTCATTTACCTCAGCGCCTGAATTGCTGAAGTAGACCATGGTGTCTCCGCCGGTCAACTGATTGAGTTTTTCGGCCAATGCGACATATGATTCATAGAAGACCACCAGGTGGCCTCCATGAATCAATTTGTCAAGCTGCTCGTGGGCAGCTTTGACAACCGAAGGATGATTGTGTCCCAGGTTTGTAACTGCGACACCGCTGGCAAAATCGAGGACTTTTCTGCCATCATCCGTATACAAATAACAGCCTTCGCCTTTTACGGCGCCAAGGTCTGTGTAACGTTTTGCTGCGATAGCGGGCATTACCGCTCTCGCTCTTTCCTGTAATGTTTTCATGATTTTAATTATACTAAGTTTATGATTTTTTGTAAATATGGTGCGCCTGCATTTACAGGGCGTTGAGGCCGAGCAAACCTAACCAGGGATACCTTTGCTCAAACTTGGGAGCAAGGGCAAGCTTTGGACTGTCATTGTGCTCGTCTGCAATCTGTGCAGCTTCATCTGAAACCTCATTTTCAGAGGGGGCATTGGCAATACGGGTATTGTCTGCCTGGGGGGCCTGCCTTTCGGTGGCGAAGGTTGCCTCGATAATCTTCTGGGCTTCCAGAATTTTATCGATATAAGCAAGGGTCTGTCTCGGGGTGCGGTTATCCTTTACCCGGTTGGAGCCTGCATTATACATGGCAAGCCCGGAAACAACAGAGCCGCCATATTCCATACACCAGGCAAGGTGCGAAATACCATAGCGGGCATTGGTTTCCGGATTGTAGAAGTCGGCCTCGGTAAGTTTGGGGAAAGAACGGTTATTCAACTGAAAGAGGCCCCGGTCAATGCTGCTATTTGCATTGGCGGTATTTACTGCCCGTGGTTTGAATTTGCTTTCCACCCAACAGAGGGCAAAGGCAAGACTTGGGTTCACATCGAAATCATCGGATTTTGCAAGAATTATAGCGGCTACTTCTCTGTTTTTTACTAATTTAGCAAAGAAATCAATTACCGATTCTCTGGTTGCAGGGGTTCGGTAATCATTGAGAATAAGGCTATCTGTATTGCTTCGTGCGATGGAAAGGTCTTCGGGAAGTGCAGGGAAAAGGTTTACAGGCTGTAAATTGTCTTGCGTCTTATCAGCTTCGGGGTGAGAAAGTTCTGCCACTAATTCTTGTCCGGCAACGGCACTGTCTGTTTCCGCCGGAACCCATTTGGGGAATAAAGAATAGAACCCCAACATGGCGGTCAGGACAGAGCCTGTCAAAAATGGATATAAAAAATCGCTTCTCATTATGGACAATATACCTATAAAATCGAAAAAGGTCAAGGGGACAGAAAAAATTTTTGACCGATATCAAAATAATTAGAGATAGGCCTTAAAGCGCCGTTCTATATCGCCTATCAACTTATATTCCAGGGAATCGACCAGGGCAAGTCGGCTGGCCTCTATCACATCGCCTGAAACCCCGACCGTGTTCCAAGTGTTCACCCCGTCGGTTGATTCTATAAGGACACGCACACGGGAGGCTGTTGCTTCAGAACCGTCTATAACACGGACCTTATAGTCGCTGAGGCGAATTTGTTCCAGTTCCGGGTAAAAACGGATAAGGGCACGGCGAAGAGCCCCGTCGAGGGCATTTACGGGGCCATCCCCTTCGGCAGCGGCTATTTCATAGTTGCCGTCGACCAGGACCTTTACCCAGGCAGAAGCGGAAAGCCTTGCTGCCTTGCCGTCATTGGAAAGCGGGCTGGGGAATTCGCTGGTGACCTGATAGGTTTCGATAGTAAAAAGGGCCTTGTATTTTCCCAGTTCCCGGCGGACAAGGAGTTCAAAACTGGCGTCTGCACCTTCAAACTGCCAGCCTTCTGCCTCCAGGCTTTTAAGCTTATTGGCAAGGTTCGCCGTTACCGGGCTGTCTTTAGTAATGCCTGCATCAATTTTTTTTGCACGCTCTGCAATAATGGAACGGCCGCCAACCTCGCTGATTAAAAACTGCCGGTCATTTCCTACCAAGGCAGGGTCTATATGCTCAAAACTCTGCCGCACTTTTAAGATGCCGTCTGCATGCATGCCGGCCTTATGGGAAAAGGCATTGTTTCCAATGTAGGGCATGCCGTCGGGAAGGCTGATATTGGCAATTTCTGCAATCTGCCGGGATATTTGATAGAGTTTTTTGATATTTCCTTCGGGTAGGCACTGCATCTTCAGCTTGAGTTCAAGGCCGGGAATAACCTCTGCCAATGCAGTATTGCCACAGCGTTCACCAAAACCGATTAAGGTACCCTGCACATGAGTGCAACCGGCCTGCACGGCAGTAATGGCACCGGCAGTGGCCATGCCGCTGTCGTTGTGGGTGTGTATCCCCAGGGTAGGGGCGGGTTTTAAACCCGCCCCTACGGGTGTTACAGCCGCAAGGGCGGCTGTAACACCCCCCGTTATCCGGTCGGGGAAGGAGCCGCCGTTTGTGTCACAGAGGACGATACGGCTTGCACCGGCTTCTGCTGCTGCCTGAATGGTTTTCAATGCGTATTCAGGGTTTGCGACCCAGCCGTCAAAAAAATGTTCTGCATCGTAGATAACCGTTCGGCCCTTGTCTTTCAGGTAGGCTACTGTTTCGGATATCATGGCAAGGTTTTCTTCGAGGGATACTTTCAGGACTTCTGTAACATGGAGGTCCCAGCTTTTACCAAAAATGACTACCGCTTCTGTAGCTGCGTCTAAAAGGCCCTGTAGAATAGTATCGTCCTTGCAGGCCATGCCTTTCCGGCGGGTCGAACCGAAGGCACAGAGTTTGGCAGTTTTAAGTTTGCGGCTTTGGGCGATACGGAAAAATTCCATATCTTTGGGATTACTGCCCGGGTTGCCGGCTTCTATCCAGGCGACGCCTAAATCGTCCAAGGCTTGCAGGACTGCCAATTTATCCTGTAGAGAAAAACTGATGCCTTCGCCCTGGGCACCATCGCGTAGTGTCGTATCAAAAATTTCTATTTTCACAGCGACAGTATAGCAGGTAATACAGAATTTGTCAATACAAATATTTGAAATAAAAATAACCACGAATATACACGAATCGGCTTCGCCGACACGAATATTCTATGATAAGTAAGTAAAAATTCGTGTGGCCGAAGGCCATTCGTGTTATTCGTGGTTTAATTCTTAAGCATCTTTCAGGAAAGCCAGATAAGCACGATAGGTGTTATACAAGTCAATCTTGCTGATAATCTCGAAGGGTGAGTGCATAGAGAGCACGGCAATGCCGCAGTCGAGCACCTCAATGCCCAGCTTTGCTGCATAGAGGGCTATTGTTCCACCACCGCCCTTGTCTACTTTACCGAGGTCGCCGAATTGCCAAGGGACTTTTGCCTCGTTTAGAATCTGTGTTACCTTGTTGTAGTATTCTGCATTGGCATCGCTTGCACCGTATTTACCCCGGCTTCCGGTATACTTGGTAAGTGAAATTCCCTTGCCTAAATAGGGTGAGCCGTTTTTGTCGTATACACCGGAAAAACGCGGGTCATAGGCGGCGCCAACATCGGCTGAAAGCATTGCAGATTTTTGTAGTGCCTGATGAAATCTGCTATTAGGGACATCGCCGCAGAGGTCGTGGATAAAATCTTCAAAGAAACGGGCGTCGGCGCCGGTATTCCCATAGCTGCCAATCTCTTCCTTGTCGCTCAGATACACAACCAGTGTTTTTTCCGGAATGATATTGGGGTGCTCCTGTGAAGGGGCAAATTCCAATAGGGCCTGTATTGCAGGATAGGCACAGCAGCGGTCGTCATGGCCGTAAGCGCCTATCATGCTTTGGTCAAAGCCTATATCACGGGCCTTTCCGGCAGGAACCAATTCCAATTCTGCACCGGCAAAGTCCTCTTCGGTAATACCATATTTGTCATTGAGTAGTTTTAGTGTGTTTAGTTTTACTGCTTCTTTTATATCTTTTTCAGGGTAGGGAATTGAACCGATTAATGCATCAAGTTCTTCGCCATTGACCAATTCCGATGCCTTTTTTTCCATTTGCTCATGGGCAAGGTGGGGAAGGAGGTCTGTGATAACCAAGGCCGGCTCGTTTTCCTCTTCCCCCAGGGTGATTTTTACCGATGTGCCGTCTTTTAAAATAACTATCCCATGCAGTGCCAGCGGTATAGACATCCATTGATATTTTTTTATGCCGCCATAGTAGTGTGTATCAAAATAGGCAAAACCACCGTCCTCATACAGAGGGGTTGATTTTAAGTCGAGACGAGGTGAATCAATGTGTGAACCCAATATGTTCATCCCCTCTGTGGGAGGCTTTTTGCCGATAATGGCAAAGGCAAGAGCCTTGTTGTGGCAGTTCCGATAGACGAGGGTGCCGGGCGCCATTTTAGGGCTATCATTTGATGATAGGGCGGTATCAATGTCTTTAAAACCATACATAGATAAAAGACTGATTGTTGCAGCCGTCCATTCACGTTCTGTTTTGCAGGCGCTGAGCATCAGCTTGTAGCGCTCTGCAAATTCGAAGGCTGTTTTTTTATCGTTTTCCGATAAACCTTCCCAGCCTGTCTTTTTAGTCATGGTCAATTTTTCTTGTAAGAGCTGACCTGCTGTTTTTTCTTTACTCATTATTTTGTTCCTCCAATGGTAGTATAGCTAATGGTCTTCCATTATTTGAAATATAAAATTGCAGTATTCCTGCTATATCACTAATACTGGTATCAGTAATTGTGCTATTAGTAATCGTAGTATCAGTAAGTCTGGTATCAGTATTTGTGAACAGTGACATATATCTTCGGAAAGGATTCCGTTCGGGTTTTGGGTATTCATCTATAACAGGGTTTGTGTTTCCCGGCAGCCAGCTATACTTAAGGGCCAGATTAATTGCATCGTGTATACCACCGATGCTGTCTACCAAACCTGCATCTTCTGCATCAAGCCCTGAATAGACACGGCCTTCTGCCTTCTTCTTAACCTCATCAAAGTCCATTTGGCGGCCGTTTGAAACCCGGGTAATAAAGCCGGCATATACGTCGTTTATAAGCATTTTGTAACGGGTTTCTTCTTCGGCCGTCATATCCCGTGCCGGTAAAATCATGCCCATTCCCAAGTCGGAATGTTTTCCCCGTTTTAAAAAATCGACGCCGAGGCCCAGTGTTTTGTTTAAACCCTTGTCGTAAAACCAGGCGCCTATTACCCCGATGCTCCCTGTAAGGGTATAGGGTGTAGCAAATATATGATTGGTATTGGCGGCAATCCAATAGCCACCGGAAGCGGCAGTCCCGGCCATTGAAACGATTACCGGCTTTTTTTCTTTTGCATAATCGAGAGCCTTTGCCAAATATTCTGCGGCGTCGGCGCTCCCGCCGGGTGAATCAATACGGAGCACAATAGCCCGCACAGTATTGCTGTCTGCCAAAGTATATATGATATCAGAAAGCTTGTTTGTGTTCATTCCTTGTGCATAATCGACATTACCTGTCGCATTAACCACGGCAATCTTTGCAGGCCGCAGACGCAAGCCGCCTTGCTGCGCCCGGTAGCTTCTACCGCTATACAGGCTCCTTTCTTTGTTGCCGAAAATCGCAAAACGCTGTATCGGACGGCCTTCAAGGGCAGTAATTTCTTCGGAAACGGCATCGACATCGCCTAATGTATCAACAAGGCCGTAGGTTTTTGCCTGCGATGCAGTGAACATAAAATTTTTATCCAGAAGATTATCAAATTGTTTTTCGCTTATTGCTTTTCGTTCAAGCATTGCCAATTTTGTTGTGTTAAAAATATCATCAAGATAGGCGCCGTATTGCACTGCATTGTCTTGCGACATTTTACTGCGTGTATAGCTTTCGTAGGCGCTTTTGTATTCATAGTAACGGAGTTCCCGCACACCGATACCAAGCTTGTCAAGGAGGCCTTTGATGTAGCCAAAGCCTATCGCATAACCTTCGATGCTGCCCTGCCCCATTTCGCTCATGACAATGCGGTTGGCGACACTGAGCAATGCGTATAAATCAAAATTGAAGTAGTCGGTGTAGGCAACAATACTCTTGCCGGTTTTTTTAAATGATGCTAAAGATTGCCGCAGTTCCCAGAGGTCAGAACGATTGCTGGTCCAGCCGGCGGTGTTTAAAACGATACCGCGAATACGGGGGTCTTTCTCCGCGCGGCTTATGGCAAGGACTGTATGTAAAAGCGATGGAGAATTATTTGCCGGTGCAAAGACTGATGTCGAGGGGCTTGATGCAAGGCTCAGTTCCAGCCAGGCCGGTTCGGTGTTGAAGGTGCAGGAGACGAATAGGGATAAAACCAATAGGCAGACAGATGTCAGGCGTAGGGACACGGTTAACCGTGTCCCTACGGTAAGGGCGTTGCGCGCAACGCCCTTACACACGTTTCGGTTTTTTATTATCATTTTTTGCCTTCCCCTTTTTTGGTTTCAATAATTCGACCAACACATCATATTTGTATTCTGATTGTGTTTCTGCCTTTTTGTATTTGGCGATGTCAGTTTTGGTGATAGGTAGTAATTGTGGCAGGTTTTCTAATGCTGCTTCAAATGCTTCTTTGTTGAACCAATTGATGCCGTCGTATTCGTTCATGCCGATTAATTTTTGGAAGGCCTCGCTCTTTAAATCAATTTTTTTATGGTCAAGGGCATACAGCATTGCGCCAACCATTTCAGGCGGTAATTTCTCGCGCAGTTTCCGGTCGAGGCCGATTTTTGTTATATATGGCGATTTTTGTTTTTGCGTTTTCAGGAATGCCTGTAGGGCTGCCAAATAGACGGTGATGTCGGGTAGGGGCGAATAATTATTCGCCCCTACGGTAATGGCGGCGCCATTACCGTCATTTATTTCCTTGACCTGTTTCTCAAATTCCCAATACAAATCCCCGTATTCCAAATCCTGCCAGGCCGCCTCCAAACTGGGCACTCCCCGGCCTTTTAGTTCGTTGTTCAGTTTTGCATACTGTTCGCCGTTTGCATCGTGGATGTCCATAAAAACCTGGCAGCCGTAGCCTTGGAGTTCGCAGAACAAACCTTCTTCGGCCAACTGTTTTGATGAACGGACATACCATAAACCGGCATGCATTTCATACATTAGGGTGAACCAATCAGCACCTTCGTGCAGTAAGAGTGCAGAGGTGATGCCTTTTACCCAGCCTGCTGTGTTTTCATATTTGTTGTTGTAGAGAACCAGTGCCTTTTCCCCGCCTGCCATGTTGCTGTAGGCAAAGACATTTTCGTTTACCGTGCCGTTATTTGCGTTCATAAAATCGTAAAGGACAAAATTCTGCGCACCGGCAAACAAATAGCGTTTTTTCATCAAGGGGAAGATTTCTTTTTCGTGCCGTTTCACTAACCATTCATCCGGTTTTTCATCGCGGTAGGCGCGGCGGTATTCCATTCCGTATTTTTCTTCAAAACCTTCAATTTGTCCGTGTCCAATCATCGGGAGGCCGGGCATGGTTACCAGGAGTGTTGCTACACCAAAATACTTATCGCCTTTACCAAACTGTGCAACGGCAGTGTCTTCATCGGGGTTGTTCATAAAATTGACGAATCGTTGCAGAATTTCAGGTTCAAAGGCGATGGTGTTTTTTATGGTGGCACGGTATTTTGCATTGTCTTCCATTTTGAGCATGTTCATAAAGGCACTGTTATACACCCGATGCATACCCAGTGTGCGCACAAAATAACCTTCCATCATCCAGAATGCTTCTGCAAGCAGCAATGTATTGGGCGCTTCTACTGCACAACGGTCTACCACTTCTCGCCAAAATTCATTGGGAATGCGTTTATTAAATTCATCATCGCTCATGGCATGTTCTGCACGGCTTGCAATGTCGCCGCCGTGGCCGGGCAGGGGATACCACAAACGCTGTATATGCCGTTTTGCCAATGTCATTGCCGCATCAAAACGGACAATGGGGAATTGCCTGCACACACCGACTATGGTTTGTATCACCGCTTCACGGGCTTCGGGATTGAGGAAATCAATTTGTGCCGTATCGTTCCAGGGCATTGAAGTGCCGTCATTTCCGTGATAAATATACCGGTGCCGGTTTTCCCATTTATTATAGTAATGAAACACTACTGCACAATCGGTGTTATTATAATAATGGTCTTCAATCTGCACTACCACATTATCGTTATTACTCAAATTGCCTGAACCATATTGATACTGCGGATAGGGCGGATGGTCGAGTTGTAAAAATCTATCGGGGTGTTCCATAATCCAGCGACTATCAAGGCCCGTGTGGTTCGGCACCATGTCGCTCCCCAAACGGATGCCCCGGCGTGCGCACCTTTCTTTCAGGTTATTAAGTGCAGGCCAGCCGCCAAGTTCTTCGGCTATATCATAATCATAGAGGCTGTAGGCCGATGCCGCCGCTTCGGGGTTTCCCTTCCACTGCTTAATCGTTCGGCTTGCATTGCTCCGTTCCCAGAGGCCGATAAGCCACAATCCGGTAAAGCCCCGCCGTGAGAGTTCATCGAGTTCTTCGTCAGGAATGGCATCGAGGGTGTGAATTTCCCGTTCATATTTTTGTGTCAACTGCCAAAGCCAGACCAAAGTGCTTTTTGCCATCAGCACCGTCTTGGGCATCCATTCTTTATCCTGCGAAAATTTTTCGTATTCATCATCGTGGTGTTCAAAAGTTAATGCGTCCATCGGGCCGGGGGGGCCGCCAAACCAATGGGGCTTCTGCTCTTCGGCAATGACATCCATGGCGCTCAAAATGAGGTCGAGAAATTCGCCGATAAACCCCCGCCAGTTCTTGGCAATATATTCCAGTTGGCCGCGCAGGGAATTGGGCGCTGCAAGAGCCGGTTCCCGAAGCATATCCCAAAGGCTCTTCCCATCGCCACCGGGCAGCGGAGGCAGCCCCTTAAAATGGGCCTTTAATTCATCAACAGCCTGAGGATAAACGGTTTCTTCGGCAAGGGGCCGGTCGTCAAACAAAAAACGGAAGGGCTCAAAGGCCGGGTTCAAATTGGAGAGAGCGAGGCAAAAAATCCCTTCAATATTAAGAGAAGCCCTCTTTTCCGGCGGATACTCATCATCAAAACTACTTAAAAGATGCGCCGTCTGCAAGGGATCAAGATGCTCCTCAAGGCGCGCATGCGCCTTCTCAAACGCATCCGGCTGCACCGTGTCAAGATACTGCTTTAAGATATAGAGTATTATTTCATTGATTAACCCCACCGCCTGAAGGTCGCCTGCGGAAATGTTATGTTTATCTATTCCGTTCGCGTGGTTCGCGGTTAATCTAAAAGCAAATTCCCGCACTTCCCGAATGTTGCCTAAAGCCAGAAACCCGCGCCTCTGCGCCTCCGCGTCTCCGCGTGAGACCAATTCCCCCAATCCATAATCTTCGCGCACCTGGCGCCTAACTTGGTATTCCATGTCCTAAGTATAGCACATTTGGAACGAAAAAGAAAGGGGGAATCGGACCCTCACAGGGCAAAATCATTTAAAAATTTACAACCACGAATGGACACAAATCGGCTTCGCCGACACGAATAATCTATGATTTGTATTTAAAATTCGTGTCCGTGAAGCGGTTTCGTGTTATTCGTGGTTGTTTTTTATGATTTCAAAGTTAAATGATTTTGCCCTGGGACACTCATTCCTCGGTAACCTTGAAGCGGGACACTGCATCGACCAGCACGGCGATACTGTTCTTGTTCCGCTCGGTAATCGTTTGCACGCTGCTTACCGCTGCATTGATGTCTTCTGCACCGCGGTTCATTTCGCTCATGCCGTTATTGAGGATATCTGTAATAGTGTGGGACTGGGTGCTGGAATTTTCGGCAAGTTTCCGGATTTCGTCGGCAACAACGGCAAAGCCCTTCCCCGCCTCGCCTGCATGGGCTGCCTCAATGGCGGCATTCATACTAAGAAGATTTGTCTGGCTTGCAATACCCTGAATGACCGTGTTGATTTCCAGGAGGCCGGCAGACTGCTGGGCAATTTCTTTTATATCGGTAGCCACTTCCTGTAAGCCGGTTCTGCCTTGCTCAGAAGAATATCGGCAATAAGGTCTTTATCCGAAATACAAATGATATTGCCTACGGCAAATCACACGAATTTTCGATTACTTATCGTGGATTATTTGTGTCGGCGTAGCCGATTCGTGCTATTCGTGGTTGTATAAAAAGTAAATGTTTTTGCCC
>JAISIL010000199.1 GCA_031262035.1 Spirochaetaceae bacterium
TTTGAGTCGAATCCGGCCTTAAGCCAGGTGGAAATCCTCTCGCTTATGGGTCAGAGCGTCATGGGTAGTGATGTATCCGAGGTGAGTAATGTGCAGGGCGGCGTGGACTGGCTTTTACAGACGGGCATTGGCGATTATCTTTCGCAGATGTATCTGGTTCGCCGCTTTGAGCAGTGGGTGAGGCAGCGCTCAGGCCTTGATGTGTTTAATATCAGGACCAACTTTGTCCAGAATTTTGCCGCACAAATCCTTAACCCCAGCATAAATTCCGGTGTTTTAGGTAACTTTTTTGATAATACAATGGTTTATATTGGTAGTTACATTCGTCCAAACATCTTCTTGCATGGAATGGCCAGTTTACGCTATAATAGAAATAACTGGTTTCAGACTGATTCCACGGCATTAAATTTTGAGGATTATAACCTCGATGTTGAGCTTGGTTTTGAACTGGAAAGTCCGGTTGGTAATATTGGGTGGACGATAACCCCAAAGCATTATGAAGACATGTTCGTAAGTGATATGACCTTCAGCATTGGTTGGAGTACCACATTTTAATGAATAGGGAGTAGTATGAGGAAGATTTTTACAGGTATCTTGCTTTTTGCACTTGCAAGCCTGGCTTTTGCCCAGGTTCCGGAAGATTGGCCTATTGGGGCAGCCATTGAAAAGATTACCTTTACCGGCAATCAAAACACAGCGACTGCCGAAATGGAAGGAATTGTTGAAGATTATATAGGAAAGCAGTTTACGAATGATGCTATCCTTGACATGCAGACAAGGTTGTATGCCACCGATTATTTTGACTATGTGTCAACAACCTGGTCCGATGCGCCTTCTGCAACAGGCGGTGTCAGCGTTAATTTTGAGGTCATTGAACGGCCGGTTATTTCCTCGATTATGTTCCAGGGGAATTCCGGTTTGCGGGAAACGGAACTGCGGGGGGCCATTAAGACCAAAGCAGGCGATGTGGTGATTCCCGTGCAATTAGACCAGGACCAGGTTGCCCTGGTTAATTTCTATGCGTCGAAAGGCTATACCAATGCAGAGGTAAGTTACGAGCTTCGTGATCTGGGGAACGGGCGGAATATCCTTGTGTGGACAGTCAAGGAAGGGGCGAAAATCACTCTGGAAGCGATTCAGTTTCAGTTCGACGGCCCGGCGGTTTTTTCCGAGAAAACGCTGCTTGGCCAGATGTCCTTAAAACCGAAGGCCTTTTTGCAGGACGGCGCATTTCAGGAATCAAAATTAACTGACGATAGGAATAAAATAACAAGCTATTATCACGACCGCGGATATATCGATATGAAAATCAATGACGTCGTGCGAAGCACTCGTGAAGAAACTGACAAGAATAATATGCAAATAGATTATCTTACCCTGATATTTAATATCAGTGTCGGTCAGCAGTATAGGCTGGGGGATATATCTATAGAAGGAAACAAGGTGTTTCCGCTAGACCAGTTAAGCAGATTGATAACTTCGAAAAGCGGCGAAACGGTAAATGAAGGCCGTGTCCGGCAGGATTTTGATAGAATTCGAAGCCTCTACTATGAAAATGGCTACATTCAAACTATGGTGCTTACCAATGAAAACAGGAACCAGGATGAAAGGATTGCCAATTATCAGGTGGCAATACATGAATCGGAAAGGGCTTATATCGAAAATATTATTATCTCGGGGAACAGTAAAACCAAGACTGATGTTATTCTGAGGGAAATTCCCCTTGAGCCGGGCGATATTTTCTCGCAGACAAAGATTCAGCAGGGTGTAATGAATCTGTATAACCTGCAATATTTTGGAACAAACATATTTCCCGATGTTACACAGGGCAGCGCCAATAATCTGATGGACCTTATTATCAATGTAGAAGAAGCGCCGACGATGAGCCTTTCAGGCGGGGTAAGCTTCTCGCCTTCGGTCTCTGCGGGAACACGGCTGCCCTTTTCTATTATGGGGTCCTGGAGCGACAGTAACTTCCTTGGCCTGGGGAACCTGATGGGAGTGCAGTTAAACCTTGCCGATACGGTGCAGTCGCTTAGTGTAAACTATACACAGAATTGGCTCTTTGGTATTCCCTTGTCGCTGGGGGCGAATCTGGGCTTTTCGCATGAATCAACCTATGCGCTAAAAGATGATGAGGCGCCTTTCTTTAATGGGGATGAAATATATGCCTTTCCGGACGGTTTTACCTCCTATTATGATTATATTTACCGAAATAAAACCCCCGGTTATGAGTATTTAATGCCATACGAAGCCTGGACCATCAGCCTGGGAGCAAATACCGCCTACCGCTGGGACACTCCCATTGGCGCTTTACGGCTGAGCGGTGGTTTGCCTTTTAGCCTGACCATGAATACCTATGATACAGAAGTGTATCGGCCTTTTGATCCGCTTCTAAGGGAAGATAATGGAAAGTTTTCGCCGGCATTTGGCTTTAATATTGGGGTCGCCATTGATAACCGGGATATTTACTACGACCCGAGCAAGGGATTCATTCTTTTGCAACGTTTTGGTGTGCGCGGCTTCTTCCCCTTTGAGACGGCACATTACTTTACCAGTGAAACAGTGGGAGAATACTTCTTGACCCTCTTTGATCTGCCTGTTACCGAAACCTGGAACTTTAAAATGGTTCTTGCCCTGCATACCGGCCTGCAGTTTATTCTTCCTCAGTTTGGACAAAAAGACCCGATTCTGCTTGAATCGAATAAATATTATATTGACGGTATGTTTAATGCCCGCGGCTGGACAGGCTTAACAACTCAATACGGCGAGGCCTTGTGGTATAGCTGGGCGGAATTGCGTGTGCCAATTGTTCAAAACCTGCTTTCCTGGGATTTTATCTTTGACATGACAGCCTTAAAAGAAACACCGACGAGCCTTTTTACAGACTTTTCGCCCCAGGATTTATACTTTAGCTTTGGCGGGGGAATCCGTTTTGCAATTCAGCAATTGCCTTTGAGGCTTTTGTTTACCGGTAACTTCAAAGTTGGAGACAATGGGCAGGTTCAGTGGATGGAAAGCGGCAACATGGGTGGAAAAGGCGCTAACTTCGTCTTGACATTTACTATACCAACACAGTAGAATAGAGATATGAAAAGATTTATTATTTCTATATCGATTATATTTGTAGCATTAACGCCTCTTGCAGCGCAGCAGCTAACTCGCTTTGCGCTTGTAGATATGACCCGTATCTACGAGACTTTTTTTCGGGATTCCCGGCCGGTTCGTGAATGGCAGGAACAGAGTAATTTGATTCAGGCTGAGGTGAACCGGCAGACGGCTGAAATAGAAAAATTGCAGCAGAACAAGGCCGACGCCATTGCCCGGAACGATACCGTTATGAGCGCCCATTATGACAGCGAAATTTATACGAGAACCCAGAATTTGCAGGAATACTATCGTATAAAAACAGCGGAACTCGAGGAGCGAAAGAAAAATTTAAGCTCATCATCGGATTTTTTGAATCAGGTAAATACCGAAATTCAGTATATCGCAGAGAGTGAAGGTTATACGATGGTGCTCGACAAGAATGAAACAAAGGGCATTGTCTGGTCAAGCGCCTCGATAGATATTACTGATAAGGTTTTGGCAAGTCTACTTTCTAAAGTAAGGTGATGGGATGTGGCAAGTCAACAAGAAAATCTGCCTATGCTGGAACAATACCGGCGAATAAAAAAAGAACATAAAGACGCTGTTTTATTCTTTCGCCTTGGCGACTTTTACGAGATGTTTGCCGAAGATGCTATTGAGGTATCCGCCCTTCTTAATTTAACACTAACACAGAGAACCGGGTTGCCGATGTGCGGCGTTCCCCATCATGCCTACCGGGCCTATATTGCAAGGCTTTTGCGCTACGGCAAAAAGGTGGCCGTCTGTGAGCAGCTTGGCGAGGCCTCGAAAGGGAAGGGTATAATAGAAAGAAAAGTTGTAGAAGTGATTAGCCCCGGCACGACGGTAGACGAAGATTTTTTGCAACAGGGCTCGGCGAATCATCTTGCCGCCTTTGCTTCAGAGGGCTCTGCTTCGGGAAGCGGGCGGAGTAAGCTTTCCTTTGCCTATATTGACCTTTCGACCGGGGAATTTGCCGCTACGGCCTTTCCCCTTGCAGACTGTGCTGCCCGCCTGCGTTTGGAGCTTGAACGGCTTGATGTAAAAGAAGTCTTGCTTGAAGAAAGCCTTTTGGAGGAGCTGCCCGATATTGCAGAAGCCTTTGCAGAACGGCAGGGCATTGTGGTAAACCGTTGGGCAGCCTGGCTTTTTGATCTGCACCGTTCCCGTGACCGTCTTGTAGATCAATTTGGCGAAGGGGCCTTGAAAAGTTTTGGCCTGAAAGAAGATTCAGCGGAACAGATTGCAGCGGGTGCGTTGCTTGATTACCTGCAAACCACTGCACAGAGCCTTTTACCGCATGTGCAAAGCTTGCATGTATATGATAACAGCGAGTTTGTCGGCATTGATGAAAATAGTTTGCGAAACCTGGAACTGGTGCGAAACCTCCGCGACGGCAGCGATGCCTTTACCTTGTATTCCGTGATGAATGAAACCAGAACGGCAATGGGAAACCGGCTTCTAAAATACCGTATTCTGCACCCCCTACGGGAGATAAAAGAGATTAATGCCCGCCTTGCATCGACGGAAAGCTTGTTCCGTAACCAGGCAGTGCTAAGCCGCCTTCGCGAAATACTAAAGAAGGCTCCCGATTTAGAAAGGCTCTGTTCCCGTTTAGGCATGGACAAGGCCCATGGAAAAGATATGCTCTCATTACGCAATGCCCTCCAGTTGTTTGAAGAGATTGAGGGGCTGGTAGCGCCGCTGGGTTAAATATATGTGGGGTTTGTCGGGGCTGGGCGCCCCCTCCCCCTAAAAACCCCGCCCCTACAGAACCTGAAGGAATTATTAGAAGAATCCATTCACGATGACCCTTCGATACTGCTCAACGAAGGGAACCTTATCAAAGAGGGCTATAACAAAGAGCTTGACCAATTGCGTTTTTTACATGACAACAGCCGGGTGATGCTTGACCAATATCTTGAAGAAGAACGGATGCAAACAGGCATCAGCAGCCTGAAAATCCGTTATAACCGTTTAATTGGCTATTTTTTTGAAGTTACCAAGGCCCATGTGGCAAAAATACCCAAACATTTTATTAAAAGGCAGGGGATTGTAACGGCAGAGCGTTTTACCACCGTGCGTTTACAGGAAATTGAATCCGAAATAAACGGCGCCAGCGAAAAACTGATTGAACTGGAAAAAAACTTATTTTTGGAGATACGGGATAAAGCCAAGGCGGAAATCCCCGGCCTTTTAGCTATTGCCAAAATAATCGCAGAAACGGACATCTTTCAATCCAATGCCCGTGCGGCAACGGTGCATTTATGGCGAAGGCCCCTTGTTCATCAGGGTGATGAAATAAAGATACTCGAAGGGCGGCATCCGGTTGTAGAACTGGGGATGCGTGCAGGCGAATTTATTCCGAACGATTTATTGATTGGGGATGCCGGCTCCAAAAAACAAGCATCTTTTATCCTTATAACAGGGCCTAATATGGCAGGGAAGTCTACCTACCTGCGGCAAACGGCATTAATTACTTTGATGGCTCAAATGGGAAGTTTTGTGCCCGCTGAAACTGCCGAAATAGGCATTGTTGACAAGGTCTATTGCCGTGTCGGCGCTTCGGACAATCTTGCACGGGGAGAATCGACCTTCCTTACCGAAATGAATGAAACGGCCTATATTCTGCATACGGCAACGAAAAAGAGCCTGGTGATTATGGACGAGGTAGGCCGTGGAACAGGGACAAATGACGGTCTTTCAATCGCCTGGGCTGTATCCGAGGACCTTTTGAACCGGGTGCAATGTAAAACCCTTTTTGCTACCCACTACCACGAACTTGCCGGGATAAAACACCCCAGCCTGAAAAACCTTTCAATGGATGTAATAGACGACCACGGAGAAATCATCTTTTTGCGAAAAATAAAAGAAGGCCCCTCAAACAAATCCTACGGAATCCATGTGGCAAGATTGGCAGGTTTACCGGAAAGCGTGCTGGAAAGAGCTACAACAATTATGGAAGAATTAGATGGTGAGACTAGTTTTGAAGGTGGTTTCGACAAGCTCAACCACCGAGGTTCAAGTTCGCGTGGTCAACGCATACATGCGTCACGTGGTTCGCGGTTAATACCTACCCCCGAACCCCCAACTGCCCACAAGCCCCTCCAAGCCCCTTCCCCCGGCTTATTCGAAGACTTACCTTAATGCCCCGGCTTTCAAGGAGCAGCATAAAACGATTAATCTCCTTCGATGAGGGCCTTTGCAATGCGCTGCCTTCGAAGGGATTCCAGGGAATGAGGTTTACGAGGACCTTTAATGCAGGCTTTTGGTAAATAAACTTTTCCAAAAGTTCTGCGTCTTGCGGCCTTGTGTTGACGCCTTTAAAAATAGGCATTTCCAGGGTAATACGTTTGCCGGTCTGCTGCTGAAAAGCTACCAGGGCACTGCGTAAATCGGCCATGCTGTATTGCCTGCTGATTGGCATAAGCTCATTTCGCAGGGCTTCATCGGCAGTGGAAAGAGACAGGGCAAGCCGGTATTGTTTGTGTGCGTTGGAAGAAGCCTCTGCAAGCTGCCTTATTCCGGAAAGTATTCCGCAGGTGGATATAGTAATATGCCGACTTGAAAGAGCCGTGCCTTCTTCGTCTGTTATAATGGAAAGGGCCTTTAACAAATTATCTAAATTCAAAAGCGGCTCCCCCATGCCCATAATGACTATGCTGCTTATCTTGTGGTCTCGACAAGCTCGACCACCGCTGCTTGATTGACCACCGCCGGTCGCTTGATTACCGGATATTGCTTGATTACCGGAGGTTGAGCTTGTCGAAACCTCTTTGTGCACATAGTCCTGCATTAATAAAAATTGTTCGTATATTTCAGCGGTGCTGAGGTTCCGTGCGAAGGGGATTGTGCCTGTTTTGCAAAAGATGCAGCCGCAGGGGCAGCCAACCTGTGTCGAAAGGCAGGCCGACCATCCGGCATTAAGGCCATTCCTTTGGGGTGGGCGCATTAAAACCGATTCAATAAGGCAGCCGTCTTCGGTTTCAAGCTGGAATTTACGGCTGCCGTCGTTTGTGTCTTCAAGGGTGCTTAAAACTTTAAGGCTTCGGATGCTGTGCCGGGAAGCAAGTTCTGTGCGGAGGTCTTTGGGAAGAACGCTTATTTCGTTAAAACTTGCTGCACCTTGCGAAATGGCATAGAAAATTTGTTTTGCCCGGTATGCGGGGAGCGGCTTATCGCCGCTGCTTAATGCCCTTTCTAATTCTGCACAGGTGCAGCCTGATACTATCATTGCCCTTGCAATTTTTCGATGAGGGTAGCAATTTGGGCATTCCGGTTTCCAAAACGGGAAAAACGGACCAATTCTTCTAAAGCCCCATTCTTATCGCCTTTTTTAAGCAGGCAGTCGGCAAGTTCAATACAATAATGGTAATCCCTTGGGTCCTGCTGAATAAGGCGGCGGAGTGAACTAATTGCCTCGTCGTATTTTTTCTGCGACTTTGCAATAATGGCAAGCCCTAAAACCGCATAGGTATCGAACTCAATATTGAGCGCCTTGTTGTAATACTCGGAGGCCTTGTCAAAATCACCGAGATGGCGGTAAGAGTCGCCGGCCCTGGTTAAAATGACCTTGTTATGGGGGTCTTGTTCAAGGATTTTAAGCCAATATTCCAGCGATTTCAGGTTGTTGTTCATGCCACGGTAGCAATCGGCCATGCCAAAAAGGGCATAAAAGTTATCTTCATCTTTTTCAAGGGCCTTTCCAAAAAAGAAAACACCATCTTCAAACTGCCGAAGCTTTCTATAGCAATTTCCCATCGAGGTGAGAACCCGAATATCTACATCCTCACCGTGCAGGTCAAATATTTTTTTCCAGTAGCGCAGGGCTTCCCGGTATTCTTTAAAATCATAATGAAGATGTCCTAAGCCAATAAGGGCATAGGGATTATTATCTTCCATTGCTAAAACTTTTTGGTATACCTTTTTTGATTTATCGAATTCCTTGGTTTTTCGGAAGGCATCGGCAATGCGGGTAAGGACCGTGATATTCTGGTTATCGTTTTCCAGATAGCGTTCCCAAATGGCCAGCGCTGTCTTGTATTGACGCATTGCTTTGTAGCAATCGGCCATCCCAAAAAGTGCATAGTTATTTCCTTCGTGGAATTCCAGGCATTTTTTGTAATAATCAATTGCCTCTTTAAAATGCCCCATTTTACGCAGGGCATCACCCATTCCGACAAGGGCGTAATTGTTTGTTTCTTCGTGCGTAAGGATTTCGCCAAAGGCGTCTTTAGCGTCTTCCAGCCTTTCATCTTTTAAACACTGATACCCTTTTTTCGATAACTCAGCGACAAGCGCTTCTTCCGGCGTTTGCGTCTTGTTGTTATCCGCTAAATCTTCTGTTAAGCCAAAACTTTCGGTGAACAATTCATCCATATAATTTCTCCCATTAGTTTAATTTACTGTTTTAGGAGTTCCTGGATAACCTGCGCCGCTTTTTGAATAAGCGGGTCGGCTTTTTTTCTGTCCGGAGCAAGATAATACATACGCAGTGCATCAATTGGTTTGCCCTTGGAAAGATAAAAATCTCCCACCCGCACAAGGCCATCGCTATAACCGGTTGTCCGGAATATGCGTTTTGCCCCTTCAATGTCGCCGGAATTGAACAGCGCATTTCCTTTTCTGTTTAATTCCGCCTTAAGCGCCCCGTCCTTTGCTATTTTTTCGGATACAGGGCTTGTCGTTTTAACAAAAGCTTTTGTTAGTTCCATGAACTCTACTCCTATAAATATAATACATTTTTGAAAAAAAATCTACCCTAAACGCTAATTTTTTTTAAAAAAATCCACCTCGCTTCGCCCGTATTTTCGGGTCTCTTTTAAGACAATTTCGTCTCCTGAAAGGAGTTTTTCCCTATCCGGCCGATGAATCAGTAGCAGAGAACCCTCTTTTGCCATTAAAGGCGAGGCTGCAATGCTTTGAACAAGTTCGCTTTTGTATTTATAGGGAAAAGGCGGGTCGCAAAAGATAATATCAAAGGCCCTTCGGGCCCGTTTTATATAAAGCTCTACCGATATAAAGTGGCAGGCAATCCGCACCGGCGACATTGCAATATTTTCAAGGAGGATTTTTCGTTTTCCGGCGTCTCCTTCAACAGCTTCAATCTCGCTGGCCCCTCGTGAGGCTGCTTCGAGGGCAATGGTGCCCGAGCCGGTGAATAAATCCAGAAATGATAAGCCTTCAAGGCTGCCGCCAAATTGATTGCTGAGTACACCAAAGACACTTTCCCGCATCATGTCCATGGCAGGACGGATGACTCCGGGCGGCCGTTTTACTTCTCTGCCGCAAAGAATTCCACCGGTAATACGCATTTTATTCGCTTTCGGAATCCGGAACGGCCAAGCCCCTCAGGAGCTCGGAAATTTCGGTAGAGCTGACCAGCGGTTCCTGCACTGAGGAGCCTGCCATAGCGAGTGCCGCTTCGTCCAATTTGCTTTTTCGTTCTTCTGAAGAGCGAAGAAGCTTGAGCGCCAGGGACTGACAGGCCTTGTAATTATCATTTTCGCTGAGTGAATGAAGGACAGCCTGATAGGCTTCCTCGGTTTCCACAAGATTATGAAATTGAGCTTCTTTATCGAAGTAGTGCTCGCTCATTTCCAGTTGTGTCAGAAGGGCGTCGAGCGCCGCTCCGCAGAAATCGAGGTCTTTTTCGGTGATTGCAAGAAAAAAGCCCGGGTCGCCCTCAAGTTTGATAGTATCGGCCAACATTCGAACCCGAAGGTTGATGATGTAGATAGTATCTTCAAAATTTATTTGTTTTTCCATACTTACTTATCGGCAAACTAGCGGCGGATTTTTACTATTGCTTTATCTAAACTGTCAGCAAAATTTTTTAATTCTTTTTTTCCGTAGTTTTTTGTGCGTTCAATATCCATGCCATTGTCGGCAAGGCCTACAACAAAGTCCCGTATGGAAAGGCTTTCTTTGATATTTTCCTTTGTGTAGGCCTTACCCCGGTCGTCCAGCACAAAAATGCCTTTTTCCACCAGCCGTGAACAGAGGGGAATATCCCGTGTTATGACAATGTCGCCAGGGTTTGCTGTATCGGCAATAAAATTATCCGCAGAATTATCCCCCGGCGGGCAGACTTCCATAGCCACATAGTCGCCTGTAGCAGAAACAACATCAGGAATTTCCCTGTTCGCAGCAAATATAGTAGGAATTTTTCGTTTAACAGCAGCCCGAAGGAGTAAAGCACGGGCTTCTTTTGGACAGGAATCGGCGTCTATGTATATATTCATATAGCCACGAACCTCACGAAATACACGAACCTTTGCCCCCATGCGCCAGAGCACCAGAGAAAGTGCCGCTCGTTTCGAAAGTTTCATCATTTTTTATATTTATTAATGCGCTTTCACCTTTTCTCAGAGTGATTGTTTCGCCACCACAGGCCAATTCGGCTATTCCCTCTTTTATAATGATAATACCAGGTGCATTTATTCTCCGCGCCTTTGCGCCTTTGCGTGAGCTACTAATCATTTCAAACGAAAAATCCTCTTTCACAATAGGCGGGTGTAAAATTTCCGGCTTGTAGGGCTCGAACAACAGGATCTTTTCCAATTCGGCCTTGTCAATGTGCTTATTGGTAAGCCCCCCCCGAAGGACATTATCCGAAGCGGCCATGAGTTCAAAGCCAAAGCCATGCACATAGGCATGCAGCACCCCGGCTGGTAAAAAAATTGCCTCCCCAGGCTGCAAGGTAATAACATTAAGGTAAAGGGGCGCATATACACCCGGGTCACCGGGATATAATTGTTGCAACAATTGTTGTAGGGGTGTAGGGGCGGGTTTTAAACCCGCCCCTACGGTGGGGGCTGTGCCCCCACCCCCGTTATTGCCGTGCATAATTGTTCTATACAATTCAATCGCCGCCTCGTCCTTGAACCCACACAGTGCTGTAAAGGGGGTAATGGCGCATATAATTTCCGGTTTGTGATTATCGTCTTTATAATTCCGCAAAGGTGAATCGAGGGGGATGCCAAGGGCATTTTCCCTTGCAAAACCTTCTTCCGCTTGTTGCTTGTTGGGGTGTGCCTGTATGGAAAGGGGCTTTTCGGCTGCCAGCAACTTAAAGAGCCATTTCAGATGGGGCATGGTCCAGCCTGCTTCGGCACCAAGCACCTTGGAAGGGCCGGCGGGGTGGCTGCCCATCCACATTTCGGCCCAGGGTGTATTGTCGGGGTTTGGCCGGCCAAGGAATGCAGGTATCTCGGTTGATGAACCCCAATCATAGTGCTTAATAGGGTTATCGAGTTTGTAGAATTTCATTTATCTTTTCAACTTTGTCGATTAAGCTCAGGGTAATCTTTTCTGCTTCATCATTTTGCCGGACCTCGTCTTCTGAAAAAAGCGTTCCCGATAAATTTGAACGGTTTTGTAGCTTTTGTATTTCGTCACAGAGAAGGAAGCCTGTAAGGACGGCAAGGCTTAAAGGTTCTTCAAGGCCGGTCATTTTACGGGTATTTTCAACTGCATTACGGAAACGGGTTAAAAGCCCTTCAAGGTAGGCAGGTTCTTCATCGGCAGCCAGGGAAAGTGAGGTTCCAAGTATATCAATTCTGAAAGAACTTTTTACCGAACCCAAGATAACCTCTAAAAGATTTCCAGTTCGTTCGTATCTTCAGTTTTACCCTCTACCGGATCGGCAAAATCGGGCAGGTCATCTATCGAAATGTCTGCTTCTTCGGCTGTTGCTGCCGGAGCTTCTTCTGAAGGCACTTCCAGTGCAGGGGCTTCAGGGACCGATGTTTCTTCTTCGAGAGGCTCTACCGCCAGGGCTTCATCTTCGGCTACAGACGCTACTTCTTCCTGGGCTTCAGGCTGAACAAATTCAGGGGTTTCAAGCACCTCTGCCTCTACGGCTGCTGCTTCAAGGGGAGCCGCTTCGGGGGTTTCAGCTTCAGCAGGGGCTGCAACTTCAGCCGGAGAAGCCGCTTCTGTTTCCATGCTTTCGGGGATGATGGTTTGGTCGACAGTACCTAATTTATCAATAGCCTGGCGAATGCCTTCTTCGATACGGCCCTGTTCGGCCTTGAACTGGTCGACAAGCCGTTCAAGCTCTTCTACACGCCCCTGGCAGGTTTCAAGTTTGCCTTTTAGCAGCTTGTTTTCGTCAGTAAGACGCCCGACATATTCAATCGTTTTTTCTACTCTTGCTTCAAGAGTTTTAACCTGTTCCAGGGTAACCATACACCCCTCCTTTTTATTTAAGCTTCTAATGCACTTTTTGCTTTTCCGACAATCGCCTTAAAGGCATTGGCGTCATTCATTGCAAGGTAGGCAAGGGCTTTGCGGTCGATTTCGATGTTTGCCTTTGCAAGGCCTGCAATAAACTGTGAATAGCTTAAGCCTTCGGCCCGACAGCCTGCATTAATGCGGATAATCCACAACCTGCGGAAGTCGTGTTTCTTGTCGCGGCGGTCGCGGTAGGCATAGAAAAGCCCCTTGGTAACCGCATCTTTTGCCGTTTTGTAGTTTGAATGGCGGCGGCCCCAATAGCCTTTGGCCATTTTCAGTATCTTTTTACGATGATTCTTTCGTTTTGTTCCATCTACTGCTCTAGGCATACAATATCTCCTCTTAAATAATGCTGCTTAACCGTAGGGCAGCATGCGTTTTTTAATCTGTCCGGTGCTGTCACTGGATAGAATCCCCGGATGGCGTAAATTCCGCTTCCGTTTTGCACTTTTTTTGGTAAGAATATGGCGGAGGTTCCGTTTCTTATATTTTACCTTTCCGGTGCCTGTCAATGTGTAGCGCTTAGCTGCGCTCTTTTTGGTCTTCATCTTGGGCATTTTTTGCTCTCTCCTCTTCTTTAGGTTTAGTTTTTCCTTTGGGGCTTAACATCATCGACATAAAACGGCCTTCCATAGTAGGGGACCTGTCGAGGATATACTCGCCCTCTAGTTTTTCAAGCACGCTTTTTAGAACTTCCTGCCCGATTTCCGGGTGGGCCATTTCGCGGCCCCTGAAGCGGATAGTAACCTTTACCTTGTTACCTTCGCCAAGAAATTCAGCAATATGCTTCGACTTGAAAGTCAGGTCGCCATCGGCTATCTTTGGCTGCATCCTGATTTCCTTCAGCTTGATGCTCTTCTGTTTTTGCTTGGAAGTACGAATCTTTTTTTCGTTTTCGAACTTATACTTGCCGTAGTCGATAATCTTGACCACCGGCGGGTTTGCATTCGGCGCTACTTCCACTAAATCCAGCCCGGCATCGCGGGCTCTTTCGAGAGCGTTTCTGGTTGATAAAATCTCCTGAATGCCCCCATCGCTAATTAAACGGACCTCTCGGACCCTAATTTGCTCATTTATGCGTAAATCTTTTTCCGCCAATATCCCTCCTAACCCGGCTGCATAACGGGAAAACAGCCTTCTATAAACTCAAATATAGCATATTTGAAAAAAATTGTAAAGCCCCCCTGTGAAAAAAGTTTTTTGAGCTCTGTCTTGACTTTTATCGAGAAATACGCTATATTTAGAGCATGGAATTGATTATCGACAAGATTTTATCCGGCGAGTATCCCACATGGAACGTCCTTGTATGCTTTGTCATAGTGGTTCTAACGGTCGTTACGGTGTTTTTTCTCTTCAAGAAACCACTGATTCGCGGTTTTAGGAGTATGTTTGAGGAGTCCTTTGCCACCAAGAAAGATATCGAAAACATGGATCTGAAGCTGGAGACAGAGTTACATAAAATTCGCACTAACGATCTTTTTCATACCAATAAGGCCATTCTCCTTTTGGCAAAAGGTCTTTTGCCCGAGTCTAAGACCGATCTTTACAAGCACATAAAAGATACCATCCTTGAAACAACCTCCGACGAGAAGAAAGATGAGATAAAAAGTATATAGTAATTCCGCTTCGGGTACCTATTGCATAATTTCTTTGGCTATGATATAGTAGGTAGTGTATTAGGAGGGTGCGGTGAACCGCACGGAAAAATATGTTAGACTACCGTTTTATTGTTGATCACCTTGATGAGGTTAAGCAGAATATTGCCGACCGGTTTATGAAGGCTGATGCGGATGCTGTCGTTACTCTGTTTGCTAAACGCAATGAATTAAGCACTGCCTTGCAGGCCAGACAACAGGCCCGTAATGCCAATGCAGCGGCGATGAAGGGCAAAATGGAGCAGGCAGAGCGGAATGCGCTTATTGAAGAAGGTAAGCGTATTAAGGACGAGATTGCCGCACAGGAAGCAGAGCTGCAGGAAGTGGAAAAAAACCTTGATGCAGAGGCACGCCGTATTCCCAATATGGCTCACCCCGAGGCGCCCCGCGGCAAGGAGGACAAGGATAACCTTGAGGTAAAGCGGGTAGGGGAGCCGACAAAGTTCAGTTTTAAGCCGAAAGACCATGTAGAACTTGGTCAGAGCCTTGATATTATTGATTTTGACAATGGCACAAAGGTTTCGGGCGTTAAATTCTATTATCTGAAGAACGAAGGGGTCTTTTTGGAGCTGGCCCTTACCCGTTATGCCCTGGATATTCTGCAAAAGAAGGGTTTTACCCCCTTTATTACCCCCGATGTTGCTCGTGAAGAGATTCTTGAAGGCATCGGCTTTAATCCCCGGGGTGCAGAATCCAATGTGTATACCCTGGAAGATGAGGGCACATGTCTGGTGGGCACTGCCGAAATTACCCTGGGCGGCTACTATTCGGGCGAGGTTCTGCCCAAGTCGATGCTGCCCTTGAAGCTTGCCGGCCTTTCTCACTGCTTTAGGCGCGAAGCCGGGGCTGCAGGTCAGTTTAGTAAAGGCCTTTACCGGGTGCATCAGTTTAGCAAGGTCGAGATGTTTGTCTACTGCCTGCCTGAGGATTCCGGTAAGTTCCATGAGTATCTGCGTTCGGTAGAAGAAGAAATATTTAGCGGATTAGGCATTCCCTTCCGGGTTGTGGATACCTGCACCGGCGACCTTGGTGCGCCGGCTTACCGTAAGTGGGACCTCGAGGCCTGGATGCCAGGTCGTGCCGGCGCAGAGCAACTCAGCAAAAGTGATAGTTTTTGGGTTGGAGATTGGGGCGAGGTTACTTCAACATCAAACTGCACCGATTATCAGGCTCGCCGCTTGAATATCAAATATAAGGATGATGACGGGAAGAATAAGTATCTTCATATGCTGAATGGGACGGCGGTGGCTATCAGCAGGGCGATTATCGCGGTGCTGGAAAACTATCAGCAGGAAGACGGCAGCATCAAAATGCCCCCGGCGCTTGTGCCCTATCTGGGATTTGATGTAATAAAAGCACGGAAATAAAAGAGTAATATAAAGGAATAAAAAATGATTGAGCCTTCTGCATTACAGAAATATGCTCTTTTTGGCGGCCTTAAGGAAGAGCAGGTTGCCCATGTTATATCACACATGAGTGAAGAGTATTTTGAAACGGGGGCTCTTATTGCCAGCGAGGGGCAGGGGCTGGATCGTATTCGCTTTATCCTCGATGGCAGGGTGCGAATTACCCGGGGCGACCTTGAAATTGCTCAATTGCGGACCGGCGATACCTTTGGCGAAATGGAGGTCCTTGATATTATGCCCTGTGCGGCGGATATCAAGGCGATGGAACCAAGTAAGTGCCTGGCACTGTCTAACCGGAACCTGCATCATATCTATAAAGATGATTTACTGACCTTCTCGATGCTCATCATGAATCTGGCGCGGGACCTTTCGCGCCGGCTTCGCCGTATGAACGAGATATTCGTTCAGGAATCGCCTGTCAACGAGTGGAGCTAAAAAAAATCTTCCTCTAATCTTTTTTCTAAAAACTCCGACAATGAAAGTATGATACGCGGTTGGTATACAGGCGCCAGTGGAATGCGGGCGCAGCAGGCACGGCTCGACTCTCTTGCAAATAATCTTGCAAATGTTGATACGAATGCCTACAAAAAGGATGTTTCTGTTCAGAAGTCTTTTGCCGAGCTTCTGATTCGCCGGGAAGATGATGGCGGTGTCCGTTTGAACCCCTTCGGTTCAAGTGATGAGCCGCCGATTATCGGGAAGCTGGGAACTGGTGTCGAGACGAACGAGCTCTACACGATTTTCAGCCAGGGGGCTATGCGGCAAACGGATAATCCCTACGATATTGCCCTTGATGGCGAGGGCTTTATTGCCGTGCAGACTCCGCAGGGGGAACGTTACACCCGGAATGGGGCCTTTACCCTGGGCCTGGAAGGCTATCTGGAAACAAAAGAAGGCTACCCGGTGCTGGGAACAAGCGGTCAGCCTGTTAAGGTGCAGGAAAACAATTTTCAGATTGACAAGGCCGGCAATATCTACATCAATAATTACTATGTGCAGAACCCCCAGGAATTTATTGGCGATACCGAGAACCAGTGGCAGGACACCGTTTTGCTGGACAGTATTAAACTGGTTGACTTTAAGTCCGAGACCGGTGCGGGAAGCCGTTATATTCAAAAGCAGGGGAATAGCCTGTATAAGGCCACCGATGTATCAGGCCCTGCGACCGATCTTGAGGGTCAGGAGCGCCCCCGGATCGTGCAGGGCTTTGTTGAGACCTCGAATGTCGAGCCGGTAACAGAAATGGTGCAGATGATAGAGGTGCAGCGCGCCTACGAAGCCAACCAGAAGGCCGTAATGAATGCCGATTCAATGCTCGGCGTATTGATAAACCAGGTGTCACGCCTGGCATAGGAGAATAAAACATGGTAACCAGCCTTTGGACAGGGGCTGCCGGTATGACCGGTATGCAGAACAATATTGATAATATCTCGAACAATTTGGCCAATGTAAATACCTATGGCTACAAGAAAACCCGTGCCGAATTTGAAGACCTGCTCTACCAGACCATAGAAATGGCAGGCACCCCGGCAACGGCAGACACGGTGCGGCCTTTGGGTGTGCAGATGGGGCATGGGATTCGGCTTGCCGCCACCCAGCGGATGTTTTCGCAGGGTGCAATGCAGGCAAGCGATGGCCCTGCCGACATGGCCATTAACGGCGAGGGCTTTTTCCGTGTGCAGATGTATGACGGCTCCTATGCCTACAGCCGTGACGGCTCCTTTAAAATTGATGCAAATGGCAGAATGGTGAGCTCGCAGGGTTATTGGCTGCAACCGGATATTGTTATGCCCGAAAACTTTGACCCTGCAACTATTGCAATAAGCCAGGACGGCCGGGTGAGTGTCCGCGTTGCAGGTAACGATGACCCCTGGGATGTGGGACAGATAGAGCTCTACCGCTTTCCCAATGCAGCCGGCCTTAATGCTGTTGGGGAGAATCTTTACAAAGAAAGTGTTGCATCGGGTTCTGTGGTGATGGCACGCCCCGGGGAAAACGGTATGGGAACTGTGTATAAGGGCTATTTGGAAATGTCCAATGTATCTATTGTGCAGGAGATGGTCGATTTAATTGTTGCGCAGCGGGCTTACGAATTCAATTCGCGAACCATACAGACCACCGATTCGATGCTGGCCACGGCGACGGGGCTTAAAAGGTAATAATATATGGTAGATATTAGCAGTATTGGTTCTATGTATAATGAATATAATTCCGTGCCGCAGATGCAGATGGATTTGCTTTTGCGGAAGACGGAAGAAAATAAGGCCGGTGGGAAGCTGAACTTTGCCGAGCTTTTGGACAATGCAGCCCTCGTCGATAAGCAGGGGACAAAGACTGCACAAATTGATAAGGGAAGCGAGCTTTTTAAACAGTGCGAGGCCCTGGAGACCTTTTTATTGAAGAACCTGTTAAAGGGTATGCGCTCTACGGTGCAGAAATCGGGGCTTTTGGATACCGGTTTTGCAGGTGAAATGTATGAGGATATGCTCTGGGACCAGTATGCCGAAAAGTTTTCGGCAAATACCAACTTTGGCCTTGCCGAACAGGCCTACCTCGAGCTTAGCGGCCAACGGGGTGTTTCGATTCAGGCTTAGGCTAAAGATTCCTGAAATTTTTTTTCTAAAAACCTCTCATAAGGGCTTGCACATTTTTTTATATCTTACTATAATGGCGCTATATATAGTCTGATTCTAGCGGGAAGACAATTATGCCTGCATAAGGATTGGCTCTGGCTGACCTTATAATGGTATATACATGGCTTATTTAACAGACGCTTTGAAGCGCCAATGGAAAAGGTGTGTCCAAATGAACAGGTATTGCCTATTTTGTGAAACAGGCAAGGAAATTGCAGTAGAGGATGAGCTTAAGCGGCACAATCTGCAAGTGGTTGAATCACATAAAGAGCGTTTGGTTTGGGGGACCGATGGCGGTAAAACGAAAGCGGCAAGGCGTTTCATCCCCCTGATTCCCGGCTATATCTTCATTGCAAGTGATATCGAGGCCGATGCACAATTCTGGAAGGATATTACCGAGCTTCCCGGCGTCTATTACCCCCTGAAATACGGAGACGGCACCCATGCCCTGCGGGGTAATGACCTAAAGTTCGTCATCTGGCTTGAAAATCAGAGTGGCCTTATCCGGCCGGTAAAGGCATTCAAAAAAGGAAACAGAGTTATTATCATCGAGGGCCCTCTTAAAGAAATGGGCGGCACGGTGCTCGAAATAAATCCAAAGAGAAAATGCGCAAAAATACAACTTCATGGTGAGGGCATCCAGCTTTCCCTCTGGTTACAATATGAATTGATAGATCAGATAGAATAATACTCGCTAGTCGAGACGACCGGGCTTGTGAAACCACCGGGCTTGCAGTCCCTGAACCTGTCGAAGGGTCGAAACCACTTTGACAAAAAGTCCTTTGACTTTTGTGCAAAAATACCAAAAAGTCCCTTGACAAATGTGTTTGGCTGTAGTATAATGGGGGTATGCAGAGAACATTAATCCAAAGCCTGGCAGCGTGGAAAGAGCGGCCGGGTCATAAACCGTTAATCTTGAAAGGGGCAAGGCAGGTCGGGAAGACTTGGCTTGCCAAAGAATTTGGGGCACAATATTATGAAAATTATGTCTATATAAATTTTGATAATAACCCCAGAATGAATGCCCTTTTTTCAGGCGACCTTTCAATAAAAAGAATTATCGAGGGCATAGAGATTGAAGCGGGGATAAAAATCGATAGTGCTAAAACCCTATTGATTTTTGATGAGGTGCAGGAAACGCCGCGGGCGCTTACTTCGCTAAAATATTTTAATGAAAACGCACCCGAGTATGATATAATTGCAGCAGGTTCCTTGCTGGGTATTGCCTTGCATCCGGGAACATCTTTTCCGGTAGGGAAAGTTGAAAGCCTTGAATTACGGCCATTATCCTTTGAAGAATTTGCACTTGCACTTGGTGAAAAGCGCTTTATTGATTTATTGAAAAGTGGCGACTATAAATTAATCACTGCTTTTCACGAGCAATTATCAGAATTACTGAAAAAATATTATTTTATAGGTGGCATGCCTGAAGCCGTAGTTTGTTTTACGGAAACAGGTGATTTTAATGCGGTTCGAAAAATTCAGAAGCGAATACTGGAAACTTATCAGGAGGATTTTTCAAAACACGCACCGATACTGATTGCGCCGCGAATCAAATTACTTTGGAACAGTCTTCCTGCTCAGTTAGCGCGGGAAAACAGAAAATTTGTGTATGGGATTATAAAAGAAGGGGCTAGGGCAAGAGATTATGAAGTGGCCTTGCAATGGCTTGAAGACTGCGGTTTAATATATAAAGTTTATAGACTGTCTATTCCGCGTTTGCCATTACCTGCTTGCCAGGATTTTAATGCATTTAAAATCTATGCAGTTGATGTTGGCTTACTTAGCTGTATGGCAGAACTTAACCCAAGGTTATTGTTAGAAGGCAATCAACTATTCAAAGAATTTAAAGGGGCATTAACCGAACAATATGTGTTGCAGGAACTAAAGACAATGCCGGATATTCAAACCTACTATTGGTCTGCAGATAAAGGCACGGCAGAAGTAGATTTTGTGCTCGGTTCTGGAACCCGTTTTTTACCAGGCGATGCAATTCCCTTGGAAGTAAAAGCCGAGAGGAATTTGCAGGCAAAGAGCCTTAAAAGCTACAGCGAACAGTTTAAACCTGAATTGGCGATACGAACATCTTTGTCCGAATATCACGAGACCAAGGCGTTTGCCGATGTGCCGTTGTATGCGATTAAAGCGTGGATTGATGAATTGTAAGAATTATAATTTTTATTATAATAATCCGTATAATAAAAATCTGTTGCCTTTGTATATGAAGGTGGGATCTTAAATACTTAATCTTTATCACTAACAATGATATACCTACTCACAGGCTGTGCCGGATTTATCGGTGCAAAAATATCCAAACTTTACTTTTTATAAAGAGGATATCGAAAATATTGATGTATCTATCTGCCGCTATTTTACTGTTTATGGTCCCGGCGGGGCGGCCGGATATGGTGGCATTCAGGTTTATCAAGTGGGTTATGGAAGGAACGCCAATCACACTTTACGGTGATGGGACGCAGGCGCGGGATTTTACCTATGTAGATGATATTGCACGGGGAACGATAGCTGCATTGAAGCCTGTGGGATATGAGATATTCAATCTGGGGCGCGGCGATGAACCGGTAACATTGAATTACATGATACAGTCAATAGAAAATCTCATTGGTAAAAAAGCACAAATTGATTACAGGCCATTTGAAAAAACAGACTTGCAGGACACGAAAGCTGACAATTCAAAAGCAAAAGAGCTGCTGGGATGGAAGCCGGATGTGAGGTTTGATGAGGGGCTAAAACGAGCAGTGGAATGGTATAAACAAAATAATGATTGGGTGAAAGGGATACATGTCTAACACTACGCGTCTTGCAAAAAACACAATAACACTATATTTTCGGCAGATGCTATCATTATTGGTGAGTTTGTATACTGTCAGGATAGTGTTGGAAATACTTGGTGTTGAGGATTATGGGATATATAATGCTGTAGTTGGAGTAGTTTCATTGTTTAGCTTTATACAAGGAGCTTTATTGGCTACTTCAAATCGTTTTCTTGCATTTGAACTGGGAAGGAACGACATTGAGAATTTTCAAAGCGTTTTCACGCACATGTTTATATTATATGTCGTCTTTGGTCTTGTATATCTGTTTTTTGTTGAATCAATTGGAATGTGGTTTGTTCTAAATAAACTTGTAATACCACCTGAAAAAATAACCTCTGCAACAATAGTATATCAATGTATCATTATTTCATATTTCATAGAGTTAGTATCTTTCAATTTTCAAAGTGCATTATTTGCCTATGAAAATATGACTGCATACGCTATAATAGCAATAATAAATACACTTTTCAAATTGCTTGCCGTTTTACTATTACAATATATAGCTTTGCCTAATAAGTTAGTATTATATGCTATACTGCTGGATATTGTAAGTATTATTACCACAGCAATTTATATTCTTTATTCTAAAGTTAAATACGGTCTATCTGTTTGTATTAGAAAATACAAGCCCGGTACTGTTAAAATACTTTTAAGTTACTTTTTGTGGAATATGGCGGGGACAGGGGCTTTGACAGTTAAAGCAAATGGTACGACTATTATATTAAATTTATTTTTTGGGCCAATTGTCAATAGTGCTCGAGGAGTAGCAACTCAAATCGGTAATGCTGTTACTAGTCTTGCGCAAAATTTTCGAAATGCATTTAGGCCACAAATAACAAAAATATATGCTTCAAATGAAAAGGAAAAACTATATGAAACAATTATAATGACATCAAAACTATCATTTTTTCTAGTTTTTGTTTTTTCGTTTCCTGCTATGTTAGAAATGTCGTTTATTTTAAGTGTGTGGCTAAAAGATGTACCTCCTAATACTATAGATTTTTCAATCATGACATTATTATCCCTTCTTGTGGAAGTAATTGAATATCCGGTTATGAGCGCCGTTATGGCAACTGGAGCAATAAAAGGTATAGAACTGACAATATGTCTTACAGGACTGTTCAGTCTGTTGCTTGTTTACATTACACTTGGAATAACGAATAATCCAATAACTGCATATATGGTTATGTTCTTTATAGACATTATACTTTTATTTATCTGGTTATTTTTTGCAAAAAGGCTTATTAGTCTTTCGATAAAAACTTTCACTAAAAAAGTTTTTATACCAATAATGAAAGTTGTATTAGTATCAAGCCCAATACCACTCATACTGTATTCAATTATTAAAAATATGTCCTATCAATTTTTTGTTACTGTATCGATTAGTGTGTTGTTAATTTGTTTATGCGTTCTTTTCTTTGGTCTTTCAAAAAATGAAAGAGAAACTGTTTTTGTATTGGCAAAAGCAAAAATTCATTTAAAAGGAAATTAGTATGATACTTAGAAATCTATCATTCAAGGAATCTGATGAGTGGTCCTGGATAACTGTACAGATAGCGGAAGGCCATTTTGATGGAAAAGAAATGTATTTTAGGGTTCCATGTGCTTTCAAAGATTATTTATGTAAAGACAGGTATGATGCCTTTCTAGTCGGTTTAATTTGGCCCGCAATGAAGTATGGTGAAGATATTATAATAGAGGGCACTGTTTCCCATAGGCTTCTTTTTAATATGAGAAATTATATACAATTTCTCCTTCAGGAGTTTGCACCCAAGGCTGAATTGAAAAGAATCAAGATACAGTCTGATATTGCGCCGGAACTAAAAACAAGAAATAATATGGTTGGCACTGCGTTTTCAGGTGGTGTTGATTCTTTTTGCACAATTTATGACCACTTTGAACTTGAAAATGATGAAGAATATAAAATTAATTGTTTACTGTTCCAAAATGTTGGAGCCCATGGTTCTTATGAAGATACAAGAACATTTCCACTTTTTATTGAAAGATTTAAATCTTTTTCTCAATATCCACAAGAAGTACACCTGCCATTTATCATGGAAGATTCGAATGTACAAATGTTTCTAAGTGAGTGGATGCCTAAAGCTCTAACACAGACTTATTCATTAAATATGATAGCAGGAATACTGGCTCTGCAAGGGGAAATAAGAAAATATTATATATCATCTTCGCAGTCATATACTGAGAACCTTTTCTTTGGGCGATTTTATATTAATACAATGTTAGATGAAAGCTATGAGCCAGTCTTAATTCCGTTGTTATGTACAGATTTGATTGAGATAATAAGTGATGGAGTACAATATCGTAGAACTGAAAAGACTGTTCGTATTCTTGATTATAAACCTATACAGAAATATTTAAATGTCTGTTGCAACAGAAGACCGGAAAATGTAAAAAATTGTTCCTATTGTACTAAATGTTGTCGTACATTATGGACGCTTGAAAGTGCAGACAAACTGGAATTAGTAAAAACCCAATTTGATTTAAACATTTGGAAGAAAGAAGAATTTAGATATAAATGTAGACAAAGACTAATTTCTGGGAAAGATAATTTTGCAATTGATAATATCGATTTTGCAAGAAAGAATGGAAAATCAGTTCCAACATATATACAAGCCTTTATAGTTTGTATGCCAGACATGCTATTCAAATTCGGGAAAAATGTATTACGTTTATTTTTGAGCCAGAAAAAATACCAAAATATCAAAGCATGGGCATACAAGTACTTAAAACTCAGAGAATTTTAGTATATGTTTGAGACTAATGTTATATTTAAAAAATGTATTGATTACGACTTGGATAGAATAAGCAATGCTATAAAAGAAATATTTGATGAATTACCGCCTCCTGAAGTAGAAGGAAAAACTATTCTGCTTAAACCGAATCTGGTTGTTGCAAAAAAACCTGAGACGGCTACCTGTACTCATCCTATTGTTGTATATGCAGTAATAAAAGCTTTGCAAAATCTTGGGGCAAAAAGAATACTTGTTGGAGACTCTCCAATGAATGAAAAAGAAACATATAATGCCCAGGTTGCTGGGGTGTATGCCCAGGTTGCTAAAGCCGGCGCCGAATGGACTGAATTTAAAAGCGGTATTGATGTGTCTATTCCTAGTGGAAGAATCCTGAAGAGTATTACTTTAACAGAGAATGTTAAAAAAGCAGATGTGGTTATTTCCATTGCGAAATTAAAAACACATAGTATGATGGGGTATACCGGCGCAATGAAGAACCTGTTTGGTACTGTTATAGGGAAAAACAAAGCCGCAATGCATGGAAAATTTCCCGAGAAAATGAAATTTTCTATGGCTCTTAACGATATAGTACTTGCTGTGAATCCACAATATGCTATTGTAGATGGTATTTGGGCTATGGAAGGTAATGGTGGCCCTACAAATGGGAACCCAACTAATCTGGGAGTATTAGCCGCGTCTAGGAATATACTCGCATTGGATTGGAAGTGCGCTGAACTAATAGGATATGAGCCCAATAAGATTGCTAATTTAAATGAAGCCATGTCACGTAAATATTGGTTGAAATCACCGGAAGAAATAAGTTTATGTGGCGATGATTTCGAGAAACTCAAACCAGCAAAATTTCAACTTATTGAAAGGACGAACATAAATGCATCTTTAGATTCCCATGGGGTTAGCAGAGTAAGAAAAATATTTAAAGCTCCATTAAACATAATACATCACCGAATGCCTGCTTTTTATAATATGCTTCTTCATTTTGTAGGTATGTATCCGTCTTTTGCAAAAAGAAAATGTATACAATGTAAGCGCTGCATTGATATTTGTCCAAATAGAGCTTTAAGTACTAGAAATATACGAATAATCATCGATAAAAATAAGTGTATTCGCTGCTTTTGTTGTCATGAAATTTGTCCAAATGGAGCGGTTGTTATAAAAAGAGGAATTTGAGGAGCAAGGAAAGGATGTATACGGCTATTTTACATATTAGAGTTTTAATCGCATTATTGAAGGCATATAAAATACGGCATGTCGTAATTTCAGCTGGAACACAAAATGCAAGTTTTGCATATTCTATTGAAGAAGATGATTTTTTCAATTGCTATTCTGTAGTTGATGAAAGAAGCGCTGCTTTCTTTGCTATGGGATTATCCCAAGAGTTAAATGAACCGGTTGCTATTTGTTGCACATCCTCTACTGCTACCTGTAATTATTTGCCTGCGCTTACAGAAGCATTTTATCAAGGTATACCATTGGTAGTTCTAACATTTGACAGGCATCCGTATCTTCTTAATCAAATGGAAAACCAAATGATAGACCAACACGGTATGTTTAAGAAAGTATGCAAGAAATATGTTCAGATATCGAAAATAGAAAATGATGATGATTACTGGTATTGCGAACGTTTAATTAATGAAGCTCTTTTGGAGGTAAACCATGGGAGACAAGGTCCTGTACATATTAATATTCCAACATACTTAATGAGTATGAAAGAAAAAACGAATGAACTACCGATTGTTCATAGAATAACCAGATACTATACAGAAAAAATGGAAGCATGGAACGATAAAAAGAATGATTTAGTTAAATCACAGAGAATAATGATTCTAGCCGGGCAGAATGCCAATCCAACTGCTGATT
>JAISIL010000209.1 GCA_031262035.1 Spirochaetaceae bacterium
ATAGCACGAATCGGCTACGCCGACACAAATAATCCACGATAAGTAATCGAAAATTCGTGTGATTTGCCGTAGGCAATATCATTTGTGTTATTCGTGGTTGTTTTTCTTGTGATTTGAAACTAAATGTTTTTGCCCTGGCCCCTGGAAAAATAGTGCTTGACAAAAATCACTTTATACTGTAAAATTACAAGACAGATGAAGATAGATATACGAGACAGAATTCTGAAGGCATTCACGACAAGCAATGGGCTGGTTTCGCTTGTTGCTGTTATTTTGGGCTTTCTTCTTGCGACTATTCTTGTGCTGGCTGTCGGCAGAAATCCGGGCGGTATGTATGCGGCAATCCTGCAGGTTTTGACCGGCTTTAACATTGACCGCGGTATCTGGAACCCCCGCTACATTGGCGAATGGATAGTATCCAGTATGCCGCTTATCCTCTGCGGTTTTTCGATGGGCTTTGCCGCCCGTGCCGGCCTTTTCAATATTGGCGCCGAAGGCCAATTGGTGGTGGGGCTGACTGCCGCCCAGTTTGTTGCTCTCTTTGGGCCGCAGATTACCGGCATTCACTGGTTTCTGGCTGTTGTTGCCGCTGCCCTTGCCGGGGCTTTGTGGGGTAGTCTTTCGGGCTTTCTTAAGGCCAGGTATAGCGTTTCGGAAGTTGTTTCTACTATAATGATGAATTATATAGCCCTCTATGCCTCCCGTGCTCTTACTATGTTGATTCCCGGTTCCAATACCTATCGCACCCCTGCTTTTCCTGAAACGGCGCTGCTTCGAAGCGACTTGCTTGCCTCGATTACCAATGGCAGCCGCCTCAGTTATGGCCTCTGGATTACCATTTTCTGCATTATCTTCTATTATATAGTGATGGAAAAGACCCGCTATGGCTTTGCGCTGCGGGCGACAGGCTTCAATAAGGATGCGGCGCGCTATGCCGGCATTCATGTAAACAGCAGTATTACCGTTTCGATGGCAATTTCCGGCGCCTTTGCCGGTATTGGCGGTGCGGTGGTAGCGCTGGGGGCTTTTAATTATGGCCGTGTTCTTGCCGCACAGGAAGGCTATGGCTTTGACGGCATTGCCGTGGCCCTTGTAGGAAATTCCGGCGCCTGGGGAACGGCAATTTCCGGCCTTTTGTTCGGTATGCTCAAGAGTGCCCAGCCCCTGATGCAGTCCCGGCAGATACCCAAAGAGATTGCTTCGATTATTTTAGGCCTGGTGGTTGTTATTATCAGCCTTCGTTCTGCAGTTCAGATGCTTGCAGATTGGCAGAATAAAAAGAGGATGGCCCAATGAACGATGTATTTCAAATGCTTGGCGGGATAATCCCCTCTATATTGATGATTACTGCTCCTATACTGATTGCTGCAACAGGCGGCCTTATCTGCGAGCGTTCAGGTGTAGTAAATATTGCCCTTGAAGGCATTATGGCAATAGGGGCATTTGCTGCTGCCGCCGCCCATACCTTAATGGAACCGACAATCGGTTTATCTATTCCGCTGGCCTTGTTGTTTTCTGCGCTTTTCGGCGGCCTTTTTGCCATGATACATGCTTTTGCCTCTATTTCCATGCGTGCAGACCAGGTTATTTCGGGCACCGGCCTTAATCTGCTTTCTACAGGGCTTACCGTCTTCTGTGCACAGATACTGTTCAGGCAAGACCGCACCGTTCCCTTCCGCATGGGAATTATGCCCGGGCCCGGCGGTATTTACCCAACGGCCTGGCTTGCTTTAATCATATTGGCTATTGTCTGGTTTGTTCTGTATAAAAGGCCCTGGGGCTTAAGGCTTCGGGCTGCAGGCGAACACCCGCAGGCGCTGGCATCGGCTGGGGTGAATGTCATTCGGATACGCTACATTGCCGTGTTTATTTCCGGCTTGCTTGCAGGGCTTGCAGGCGGCTGCCTGGTGCTGACCAATACGATACAGTATACTTCTACTACCATTAACGGCCTGGGCTTTATTGCCCTTGCCGCCCTCTCCTTTGGACGCTGGCTGCCTTTGGGAATACTCGGTTCCTCGCTGCTCTTTGGTGCGGCAAGTGCCATGGCTGTGTATATTGTCAATATCCCTGCACTAAAGTTCCTCCCCTCGGAGATTTTCAGTATGACACCCTATGTTATCACCCTGGTGACACTGGTAATCTTCAGCGGCAAAGACTACGCCCCCAAAGCCAGCGGCCAACCCTACGATCCTGGGAAAGATTAAGGCCAGTAACCACGAATAACACGAATGGCCTTCGGCCACACGAATTTTTGCTTACTTATCGTATATTATTCGTGTCGGCGAAGCCGATTCGTGCTATTCGTGGTTATTTTTATGATTTCAAAAATCCCTTGACAAAAATGTAAAAATGTGTATACTTTATACTATGAGCAACAAAGATAGAATACGAAAGATTGTGGTTACCGGGGCGCTTGCTGCGGTGACGGTGGTGCTGGGGATTACCGGGCTTGGTTTTATTATTATTCCCGGTGGTACATCGCTTACTATTATGCATGTGCCGGTTATTATTGGGGCAATTCTTGAAGGCCCGGTGGTTGGTATGTCTATTGGATTCCTTTTTGGGATATTCAGTATTATACAGGCAGGCATTATCGGGGTAAGCGCTGTGGATTTAGCCTTTGTCAATTATCCTTTAATAGCAATTGTTCCCCGTGTGTGTATTGGAATTGCAGCCTGGGGTATATACAGATTGATTGCAGGCAAGCGGCAAGAGGCCGGGAGTGCAAAAACAATTCCGGTATGGCGCGAAATCATTGCCATTATTGCCGGTGCCGTGGTAGGAAGCCTTACGAACACCCTTCTGGTGCTTGGTTCTTTTGGCATAATCAAACTATTCCCCTGGGAGCTTATCGGCATTTCCGCTGTGGCAAACGGTCCATTGGAAGCGGCAGGAGCTGCAATTCTTACCCTGGCCATTGTAGGCGCCTGGAAAGGAATCAGCACAAGACGCGGGCCTAAATTGCTGGCCGGTAAGTAGCTAGTCTCTCACAAAGACACAAAGAACACAAAGAGATTGTTTTCTTTGTGAGCTTTGTGTCTTTGTGAGAAATATTTTACCCAAAATTAAGCACGAGTTCTATTTCGCCGATGGATATTTTGTAGAGGTCGGCTACTTGTGCGGGTGTGTAGTTATTTGCTATAAGTTTTTTTATGTTGGCCTTATCGCTGGGGGAAAGGTTTGAGGAAGTGTTTTGCCCTTGCGAAGGGGCTTTTCCCTGTTCGTCTACACGGCCAACTTTCCCCAAAAGTTTTATTTGCACATCGATATCCCGTTTGAGGTTGTCGAAGCGGGTTTCTGCCTGGGCTATAAATTCGCGGGTTTTGTCTATGTTTGATATACGATTATCAATGTCATTCAATTCATCTTTTAAATGTGTGTATTGTGCTGCCGTTGCCTGCGCCGCATCATTCTCTGTTTTTAATGCTGCAAGGTTTTCATTGATTGCATTTTGTGTTTCGTTTAAATCGCTTATATGCTGACGCAATGCAAGCAGGTTTTTCTGTTGTTCTTTTAATGCTGCATCGGCTTCCTGCAGGTGGTTAAAGTTTGCCGTTATGCCCTCGGCTGTGGTGTCGAGCATTGCTTTACGGTTTTCAATGCGGGCCTCCCTTTCGTCAAGTTCATCCATGGCCTGCCGGACATTGCGGAGTGACAATAAGGCATTGTTTAAGGTTTCGTCGGCATCGCTAATGGTAGAAAGTTTTTGTTCAACGGCTTCACGGGTTTTAAGCAGGCGGTTAAAATCTTCTTCCATAAGTTCCAGATGCCGTTTTTCTGAAATAAACTGGGTCATTTTGGTGTTTATGTCTTCGCCAAGGTGCTTTACCTCTATAAACTTTTCCTCCAGTTCCTGTGCTTCGCTGCGGCGTAATTCCAGGGACTTTAATTCCTTACGGAAATGGTCAAGGCTTTCTGCCAGTTCCTGCTTTATGCTTTCCCCTTGTTTTGCTGTAGCATTGCCCTGTTGCTGAAGCTCATAAGCTGTATCGTGGCCTGAAGTAATAGCATCTTTTAGATTGTTTTCTGCCGCAATAATTTTTCCGTTCTCTGCTTCAATGGCCTGTTTAATACTGTTCCAGCGTGTTTCGATATCTGTTGTTTCAATGTGAAGCTGGTTTTGCGCATCGTGTAGTGTTTGTGTCATATCACTAATGCTGGTGTTATATTTGGCGTCCAGATTGAGTTTAAAGTTTTCAAAATCATCGAGTATGCTCTTTTGAATGGCCGCCTGTGCCTGATGCATTTGTTCCAGGAACTCACCATTCAGTTTTTCGTTAAGGGCTTTTATCTGCTGTTCTGTTTCTTCTGCCTTTTCACCGTTCTGCTGAATAGCCGATTCTACTTCGCTAAAGCTTTCTTTAATGCTGTTTAGTCTTTCTGCCCATTGTGAAATTTCGCTATTCCACTGCTGTTTTTTGTTGTCGGTTTCTCTTATAATTACCTCTATTTCTTCAAATTTGCTGTGTATAGTAGTAATGTCTGTTTGCCATTGCTGTTTTGTGCCGGCAATTTGGTCTTTTAGTTCGCTGTTTGCAAAAGTGACAATTTGATTTAATTCATCTTTTGCACTGTCCACAAGGCTATTCATGCCCTGGCTAATCAGATCTTTCTTATCGCTTGCAAGGTCTTCCATTGTTACAAGGAATTCAGAAGCAGTTTGTTTTGTCTTGTCCTCTACTGTTTTAACAAGCTCCTGCATGTCTTCTGTTTCTTTACGGATAGTAGATTGTATGTCTTGTATCTGTTCTGCAAATACGGCAAGTTCATCTTCCCATCGCCGTTTTGTTGCCGCAGTTTTTTGTTCAAGTTCCGTATTGGCCGTGCTGATGCTTTGGTTTAGTGCATTGTTTGCTGCTGCATAGCTATGGCTAAATTCGTCTTTTGCCGTATTCAAAATGTTGCTTAGTTCTTCTGTTACCTCAGCTTTTTTGCTGCTTGCAAGGTTTTCTATAGAAGTAAGTAAATCGATAGAGGCCTGTTCTGTTTTTTCTTCGGCAGCATGCACAATACTTAAGACCTTGGTATCAAGGCCGCTGGTGGCAAGTTCGGTTTGCCGGTTAATTTCATCATTCAGGTGAACGGCTTTTTCTTCTGCACTGTTTATGGCCTCTTGTATATGTTCCATCTTGCTTGCCAGCGCCTCTGTGTCATTTGCCCATTCCTGTTTAAAGAATGCCGCCTCGCTGTTCATTCGGCTGATCAGTGTATCTTTTGTGTTATTTAGTTCTGTAATTACAGTATCTTTAATACCGCTTGCACCGGCAGTTAGCGTTTCCATTGTATTGTTCATTTCGCTAATAGCAGTATTTTTAACAGTGTCTATTTCACTCTGCACAGTATCTCTGGTATTGTTTGCTGTAGCAATTACACTTTCCTCTACCTCTTTCATATCATGCAGAGCAGTATCCTTCATGCTGTTTATTGCGTCGGCAATTTCCTGTTTGCGGGCGTCGGCAAGGCTGTCGATGTTTGCAAGCATGGCGCTTGAGGCATTGTCTACCCGTTTTTCGGCGTCTTCTATTGTGCTTACAATCTTTGCATCAAGGCCGCTGGTGGCAATTGCCGCTTGCCGGTTAATTTCGTCGGTAACACTTACAACCCGTTTTTCCATTGCTTCAATTTCTGTTTTTATATGCTCTTCCGTTTCGCTTAAAGATGCAACACGGGCGTCAAGGCCCTCGCTTAAACGGCTGTTCCGTTCGGCCGCTTCTGCCTCGAGCCTTTCATTCATCTCTTTTATCTTTGCAAGCACATTGGCAGTTTCGGTATCCAGACTCTGATTAATTTCTGTCTGTGATGCATCAAGTTTTTCTTTTATATGGGTATAAATACTGTCACCTGTTTCATCAGCTTTCTTTTCCGATTCACTAATCGCTTTGGAAAGGGCGCTTTCTACCTGCGCTAAATCTTCTTGCAGAATCTGCGCCCTCTCTTTTTCGGCGCTCCGAATAGCATCAAGATGCTCATCTGCAAGGCGCTGCATTGTTTCAAGCTCGGCACGAAGGTCGGAAAAATCACTCTGCACAGAGGCAAGCAGCCCCGATGTTGCCTTTTCCAGAGCAGTGCTGTTTTCCTGCTCGAATTCTTTTTCAAGGCCGTCAATATTTTTCTCGATTGATTTTAATTTGCCCTCGGCAAGGCCGAGGCGCTTTGCGCTGGTGTCGAGGAAGGCGGAAACTTCCTTCAGCCTGTTCAGATTTTCCTCAACCCCGGCAGCCTGATTATCGAGCGCCGCCATCGAATTCTGATGCTCAAGGAGCTGCTTGCTCAGCCTGCCGATTTCAGAATTCATCGTTTTTACATCATTTTGTTTTGAAAGAAGCTGCTCGTAAAGGCTTCCCGCCGACTTTTTTTCTATATCAAGGTTGACAATATAGTCCTTAACGGCGCTCTCCTGCGCGGCGATATGCTCATCAAGCTCCTTCATTGTCTTCTTGCTGAACTCGCGAATCTTACTGATAGTCTGCCCCCGCTTTGCAAATTGATGATAAACCACAAAAGCAAGCGCAACAATAGCCAGAGTAATAAGATTGCCAAGCGAGAAAAGTTCCATTTCGGACATTATAGCATATTTTCGATGAATTTGCAATACCCGTGAAATAATTTCCAGGGCAAAGCCATTTACTTTTTATATAACCACGAATGGCACGAATCGGCTGCGCCGACACGAATAAGCAGTAATTGCTAAATAGAAATTCGTGTCCGCCCTAGGCGGATTCGTGTTATTCGTGGTTAAATTTTAATTATTTCCCGCGGATAGCATCGGCGAGGGCGGCGATGTCGGCGCCGGAGGGGTTTTGGAAGACTTTTAGGCCGAATTCGGGGAGGATGGCGAGGAGGTGGTCGATAATATCGGCCTGGATTGCCTCGTAGTGTTCCCAGACGGTGTCGGCGCTGAACAGGTAGATTTCCATTTGCAGGCCGTTTTCGTTTGGCTGCAGGTAGCGCACCATATTGGTCATGCCTGGCGCCGCCTGGGGCAGGGAGTGCAGGTAGGCATCGGTGTATGCACGGAAGGTGCCCAGGTTGGTAAGCCGCTTGCCGGTGATATCATCATCTGCCGGAATGTTGTGGGCCTTATTGTATTCAATAACTTCGGCAAGCGTTTTCTTCATATAATCTTCAAGGAGGAGGATTTTGGAGAGCCTTTCAATTTCTTCTCTTGTAAGGAAGCGCACGGAGCGCTGGTCGATATAGATGGAGCGCTCAATCCGGCGGGCGCCCGATTCGCTCATGCCGCGCCAGTTGATAAAGCTATCGGAAATAAGTTGATAGATTGGTATGGTGGAAATAGTGTTGTCCCAGTTTTGCACCTTTACCGATTGCAGGGTGATGTCGGTAACGGTGCCGTCTGCATTGTAGGCGGGCATTTCAATCCAGTCGCCGATGCGGACCATGTCGTTATGCGAAAGTTGTATGCTGCTGACAAAACCGACAATAGAATCCTTGAATACCAGCATAAGAACAGCGCTTGCCGCCCCCAGGCCGCTGAGGATGCCTACAGGAGAGACATTGGCCAGCGTAGTAATAATCAGAATGATTGCCACAATCCAGACAAAGATTTCACCGAGTTGAATATAGCTTTTGATGGGCTTCCGTTTGGCAGTTTCCTTTGCCGTTTTTATATAGATAAAATGCAGTGAACGGAGAAAGGCCGTGCAGACGCAGGCGGAAAAGGCTGCAATAATGGCAATGACTATCCGCCGGGTAATTACATAGGAGACGCTGTTTTCGTTTAAGAGGGCCGGCATCAGGCCAAAACCGAGAACTACCGGAATGAGGTTACAGACCCAGGGGAAAAAATGGGTCCGCTTGAAAAGATTTTCCCAGGAGACCTTGGTTTTATGAATAATTTTATGAACTATAGGGAGGAGTGTCAGGTTAAAGAGCTTTGCCACAATCAGAATAAGCAGAAAGAAGATAATGATGCTGGTAATATCCACCGTATGAGTAATGCCGGTGGCATTCATGCCCAAATCTTCGAAAAGAGGCTGCAATACTGATTGTATTAGTTCATACATATTATAAGTATAACATATTTTTTGGAAAATAACAAGATGCGTAAAGTTTTTTTGCGTTCTAACCGATACTATCAATGATGAAAAAGGATGTATTGGTCAGATGGCCCTTGTGGCAGCGTTTTGCGCTGGGAATAGTGATGATAAGCATGCTTGCGCTTGTTTCTATCACCTTTATTATTTCCTATTTTAATGCAGAAAACGACCGGATAAATGCTGAAGATTCAAATTTCTCGTCTAATGGGCAAAGAACCCAGATTATAAGTGAATATTTTAGCAATGCGGTGAGCAATGTCCGTTTTCACCTTTCAGTTACTGCTTCAATGGTAAGTCCCGAGGCACGAAATGCCATTACGAGGAATTTTTTTCAAATTAACCGCTCTATTGCGGCCATTAGCACAGAAAATGGGGATTTAATCAATACACCCTTCTTTAATCTGAATAAACTCGACCCGACCCTGCTTAATGTGTCAAAGATTCTTTTAAAAGATGACATGGACCGTGCCGCTTATGGACAGACAATTGTCCGCAACCTGAGTGCAAGTTTTGGTATACCCATGCTGGCAATTCTTTTTCCTTCCGATTTTTCTGATACTGCTGTTTTGGTTTTGCTTTCATCGGGAAATGATATTCAGGTTTTTGGTTCCAGTGTGCATCAATCGCAATTATTAAATAATAGCGGCGAACTTTTAATAGGCCCAACTATAGAAGAAACCAGGGCCGGAATAAGCACTATGTCTAATGCTTTCCGGAATGAAATACAGAACAGCGGTATTAATACCATGCAGATACTGACACAAAATAACAGCGGAGAAAATTTTTTCTGTGCCTATAGCAAGATACCGGAATTCAATATAGTAATGCTGACCACTGTTCCAAGCACTGCTGTGTATGAAAATGTTATTAAATCGATGCAGCGCAATTTTTATCTTGCAGGTATTATTTTGGCTATGGCAATTAGTTTTGCCTGGTTCTTTTCACGGGGAATAAGCCATCCCTTGAGTGTTCTTACGGTGGCAGCCCGTAACATTGAAAACGGTAATTATAAAATTGATGATAGCACAATGACCTTGCTTAACAGGAAGCGAAAAGATGAGGTTGGCGTCTTAAGCGAGGCATTTATTACCATGGGCGAGAGCCTTGAAGAATCACACTATGAATTAAAGAAGGCAAATGAGGGCCTTGAACAGACAGTCCGTGAACGCACTGCACAATTGGAAGAACAGAGCATTGCGGCAAATAATGCAAACAAGGCAAAGAGCGATTTCCTTGCAGTAATGAGCCATGAAATACGCACTCCGATGAATGCCGTTATGGGCATGATAGATTTAATGGATACAGATAACCTCCGTAAAGAGCAAATTGCATCTTTTAATGCAATAAAAACAATGAATCATTCTCTGCTTGATATTATAAATAATATTCTTGATATATCTAAAATTGAAGCAGGCAAACTCGATTTAGTGCCTGTTGATTATGATATACATGCGCTTTTTGATAATGTCATAATGGTGAACAAGTTCAGTGCAGAGAAAAAGAACTTAAGTCTTTTGTCGACAAGAGAAAAGAATATGCCCGAATATATATTTGGCGATGAAACAAGGGTCAGGCAAATCTTTACCAATATTATAAGTAATGCAATAAAGTATACTCCCGAAGGCAGTGTCGAGGTGCGGCTTTATAAGCATGATGCCGATTCTTTTGTCTTTGAATGTAAAGATACCGGCCTTGGAATTAAAGAATCTGATATGCCAAAACTTTTTGGTAACTTTGAACGTTTGGATTCCCATAAAAACAGGGCAGTGCAGGGCACAGGGCTTGGCCTGCCTATTGTGAAACAACTGGTAGATATGATGCAGGGCACAATTGATGTGCACAGTGTTTATGGCAAAGGCAGCACATTTACAGTTAGGCTTCCCTATGTAGCAGGAGATAAGACAAAAGCAGAAAGCCAGTTTAAGGATACACAATTTGTAATGGCAAAACCCGGTGCAGATATTAAAATTCTTGTTGCAGATGATATTCCTATGAACCTCATTGTTGCAACAGGCCTTTTACGCAAACACGGCATTGAGGCTGATACTGCAGACGGCGGCATTGAGGCTGTGGAGAAAGTAAACAATAAGAGTGAACAATATGATATTGTATTCATGGACCATCTTATGCCCGATATAGACGGCCTTGAAGTGGCAAAACGGCTCAGGGCTCAGGGCTGGACCATGCCGATAATTGCCCTTACGGCAAATGTTGTCGGGGAAATTAAGCAACAGTGCATTGAGGCCGGAATGAATGATTATCTTTCAAAACCAATAATGCCTGCCCAATTGAATGCAATGCTTGCAAAATGGCTTCCCTCTGATAAATTTGTGTATGAAAACACTGAAACGCTGAATAAAACCGCGCCTAAAACCAGGGCGAAAAAGCCGGTGCTTATCGATGTAGAAAGAGGGCTTGAATATGCAGGCGGGGATAAGGCGCTGTATAAAAAGAATCTTCTTGGTTTTTGCAATGGATTGGATATAGCCTGCGATACATTGCGTGAATATTTGGAAAACGAAAACTGGAAAGAATATGCTATTATTGCACATGGCTATAAGGGTGCAAGCGCTACAATTGGTGCACAGGGCATTTCGGAGTTGGCAAAGGAACTTGAGTTTGCAGGAAAGGCCGCAGCAAAGGGTAGTAAAAGAGATAGGGAAATATGCAGAAAAAAAACCGGAATGCTTATTTCAAATCTTCAATTACTTGAGCAAAAAATAAAAAAATCAATTGGCAATGCAAAACCGAAAAAAAGGTATCATATTTCGGATGCTGAATTGATTAAAACAATGCAGGTTTTAAAAGAAGCCTGTGCGCAGTATGTTGGTTCAGAGGCTCTTCGTATTGCAGGGCTCCTCGAAGAAATTGAGGGGCAGGGAAAAAGACAAAAGGCATTATTGCAAAATGTAGATAAAATAGTTGCTTCTGTTAATAATATTGATTACAGTAAAACTGTCCGACTTATTGATAGTGCATTAAAGGGGGAAACAGAAAATGTCTGAACTATTTGATTATGAGCGAAAAATTTTAGCCCAGAACATCAGTGTAGCTGAAAAAAAAGATGCTGCAGAAGCAGAGAAGAAGGTCATTCTTGCAGTTGATGACATGCCGGAGATGCTTAATAACATTGCAAGTATACTGGGAAAACAGTATACAGTCCTGCTTGCAAAAGATGGCTGGACAGCCATTGAACTTTTAAAGGTCCGGCATGTCGATTTGGTTTTGCTGGACCATGGAATGAGTAAGGTTTCGGGAACAGAAACTCTGAAAGAAATACGAAAAATACCAAAACTGGCAGATATACCGGTAGTTTTTGTCAGTGCAACAATCAACCTTGATTTTATACAGAAGACTGCAGCCTTGAAACCGGCAGGCTATGTAGTAAAACCCATTGAGCCTGAAGCGCTCAGAAAAACAGTGATGAAAGTGCTGGGAGAAAATCTGGTTTAACAAAATGAAATGGAACATATTTTTCATATTCTTTCCTTTACTCATTGCAGGGGCCTTTGGCTATGGTCTTGTCAATGATATACAAAATTCATTTGATGAACAGAACAGGATTATAAGCGCCCGTATCGGGCCAAACACAAGGACGGTGCAAAGGCAGGAGAGAAAACATATAATATGGGAAAATGCAATGAATGGCCTTTCTCTGTATTCAGGTGATAAAGTCAGAACCGGCACTGATTCTGCCACACGCATCACTTTTGTATCAGGTGATATTATAGATGTAGGGCCAAATTCCATGATAGAAATAAATGCGGACAGGAACAAAGGAACTTCGCATATTACTGTTACCCAGGGTGAACTGTATATCATAAAGGATAGTGGTAACACAACATTCATGCCTGCAAGGGGAACCAATGAGGAATTGGTAAAAGTTTTGAATGCCCAGTCCCCTGAGGACAAGACCCCGCTTGCAGTGCTGCAAGATGCGGTAGAAAAAGAAGCAGAGGAAAATGCCCCTGAAAAAAGAGAAAAGACAGAAGAAAAACTGGTCTCTTATAGAGCGCCTCCGCCTCCCCCGCTCCCGCTTTCTGCACCCAGGGCTCTGTATCCTACAAGTCAGAGTATAGTCGGAAGGACTGAATTGGAAGCAAGGCGTGCTCTGCGATTTTCCTGGGAGCAAGTTCCCAACGCCGTTTCTTACAACTGGACATTACGAAACTCGCGAGGGCAAATTCTTGAAAGACGGAACACCAGGGATACATCAGTGAACCTGACAAATATCAGACTATTTATCGGGCAAAGTAGCATGACCTGGACGGTGCAGGCCGTATCTTCTGCCGATGCAAGAGATAGTGCTATCACGAGGACTAGTTTTGAAATTTATCTTCCCGCCCTGAAAAGCCCGAACACAGAGGATGCAATAAAATTATGATGAAAAAGCTTGTTCCCTGCTTCTTTTTGCTTCTTTTTTTTGTCGGCGCTCTTTATGCAGAAGAACAATATCTTTTCTCATGGACGCCGGTAGAAGGAGCAGTATCATACCGGGTAAGTATAGACAGGCAAAATAGAAACGGCTCCTGGACCAGGTTTTTAACAAGAAACACAAGTAATACACAGTTTCAAATGGCCTTTGAAGCGGGAAATTATCGCTATAGAACATTGGCAGTAGATTTTTTGGGTTCACAATCACCTGAATCGGCCTGGAAAGAATTTTCTGTTGCCGCTCCTCCGCCTGTGCCGGAACCGGTGGCTGCGCCGGAGCCTGTCTCTGCACCGGAACCGGAACCGGTAGCTGCACCAGAACCTGTGTCTTCACCTGCACCTGCGCCTGTATCTTCACCGGAACCTGCGCTTGCACCTGTGCCGCAGATTATACAGACGCCTGCTTATCCTCAAAGCCAGGGGAAAATAAGTCTGGGAATTGGGCCTGTGTGTAACTTTATGGATAAAGAAAATGGCTTGGGTATTGGCGGTAGTGCTGTTTTTGAATACCGGGCGGCCAAATTTTTTTCTTTTGGCACAAATATCGGGGTAAGTTATGGACTGAAGAAGATACTCAGCACTGATGTGGGGCTTAGCGGCCGCTGGTATCCCTTATGCCTTGCAAACAAGAAGGGAAAAGACTGGTTTGAATTAGGCCTCGGCCTTATTGCCGGCGCCATTATTGCAATGCCCGATACTGATTTAAGCAATTCCAGGGGAAGTATTCTTGCAGGTCTTGATATAGGCGCCCGTTTTATAATGGGTTCTTTTTATATTGAACCTTTTGTCAGGGGAGGCTATCCCTTCCTGGCAAATGCAGGCATACTTTTCGGTTACAGGAAGCAATAATGAAACATCCGGCTCTCTTTTTGATATTTCCCCTTACGCTCTTTTCTGTTCTGTCCTGCAATAATGTTTTTCTGGACAATTGGTGGAAGGAAGATATTTATTATTCTGTTAGTAGTTTGGGACAGAACGGCATAATCCTTGCCAGCCCGGATAAGGCCCGCGAAGGGGAAACCATTAGCCTTAAACCCACCCCTCTTGAAGATTATTATCTTGATTTCCTCCGCTATGCTTACGATATGAATAATGACGGCGATTTTGAAGATGATATTGCTTTGGGGCATATAGTCATAATTGACGGAACTAGCTTTCCTATGCCTCCCTATAATGTCCTGGTTGTAGCAAGATTTGACATTACTGTGTCATAATGACCCATAATCTGGTCATTTTTAAAGGCATTGAGGCATAATAACCCACTGCTCTTTTTTACTTTTTTTTAAATTTTTTTCTTTACCCCCTTGACTTTTCTATCTTTTTGTATTATAATGCTTTCCCTAAAATGCACTTGAATTGTAGTGTGTGGCACAGGAATTGCAGGCTATTATAGTTGACAGCCAGGAATTACACAAAAAGGAAGGTGTGTTATGAAAAGTAAATTTTTATTTGCTTTAGTTTCTGTCGTGTTCGTTCTGCTCAGTGTTCTCTTTGCTTATTCTTGTGATATTACTCACCTGAAGAGCCAGGATGAATCGCCGGAGGAGATTGATGTTAGCCCTTCTCCCCCCGAAGTTGAGCTATGGACTTCGGTAAGTAATAATAAAGTTA
>JAISIL010000153.1 GCA_031262035.1 Spirochaetaceae bacterium
AGTATAGCATCAACTTTGTAGACTTAGACGATGCTTCTTACACTGCTCCTATTAGCGGCCTGAAACTTGGAGACCGTATTTCCGATAGAATGCCATCTACACCCAGTAGAACCAATTATACTTTTGACACCTGGTGCATAGACAGTCAACGAACCATTCCGGTAAACTGGTCAACTTATACTGTAGCAGGAAACGCAAACTTCTATGCAAAGTGGCTGTCTAATCCTTCCGCTTTGCAATATATGATAATATTTGATAATGGAGATAACGCCAGTTTTACGGACCCACTGTATATAAATGCAGGACAAGCTTTGCCTAATAATCCTCCGGACTCCCCCACCCGTTCAGGCTATTCTTTTGCGGGTTGGTATTATAACAGCGCCTGCAGCTCTGGTCAGGAAGTCGATTGGGGAGATTATGTGCCCATCCGCAGCACTATTTTCTATGCAAAGTGGTCGATTGATGACCCAAATGTAGTAGAAACCTATACTATTCGTTTTGAAAACGGCATTCTTGCGACAACAACGGCGCCTATTACCGGCCTTAAATTAAATGATTATATTTCGTCAAAAAAGCCCGGGAACCCGACACGTAGCGACAGTAAGGCCTTCGAAGGCTGGTTCACCGACTATGAACTGCTAAATGCAGTAAACTGGAGCTCTTACCGGGTTACAGGCGATGCAATCTTCTATGCAAAGTGGGATGCCACTGTAGATCCTCCGCCACTCGATATTCCGATAAACCTTATACCGGATAACGGCGCCCCGGTCTTCCAGATGGGCAAAGAACGATTAGGCTGGGCATCGGTAGGTATTAACAAGGACAAGACATGGACATCCAGTGCTCCTTCGGTTATGTCAGTAGACGCAAGTACCGGCAGGCTCACCCTTGTTTCGACAAATTCTGATGTTTATGTAACAATAAAATATGTCTTGAACGATAACAGCGGACAGGGCTCAAAAACAATAAGAGTCTATGCAGCGCCTGCAACTTTGAATCCGGCCTATTCTTCTCCTTTAACCGGCAATGCAGGGGCTACAAGAGCGCCAACAAATGCAGGTGACATCAGCTCGGCGGTATCATCCGTAAGCGGAACGGCATATTACAGTATTTCTTATGACAGCAACAGTCCTCTACATTCTGCAACGGTAAATAGCAGCGGAGTGATAACTTCCGTAACAACAGGCAGTATTACTGTGTCCCTTGAAATCAGAACGCCAGCAGGAAAGGTAAGCCACCAGGGCACATCAGCTACGGTGAACATACAGGTTACCGGCAGTTCAGGCATTATTATTATCACCGACATGACTATATCCGATGAGCTTGTGCCGGTGCAATGGTTAGTTATTAACGGCACAAAATCGGGCTCCGGCAACGACATCACTATCACTATTCCCTGGGATACAGGACGCATTGAAGCAACAGTTGACATGACTAATGATGCTTATCAGGTAGCAGGTAATATTATATGGAAGGTGAATGGGAATCATAAAACAGCCCAGGATAATCGTTCCAGTGTAACCTTTATACCCCAGGCCCTAGACACAGCCGGCACAGCAAGTATACCCGGGACTGGAACCTTCCAGATAACCGTTCAGACTACGGTAAACGGCTACCCGGCTTCGTCGAGTATAACGGTGGAGGTAACAGAAAATGAGTAGAAAGAATATATATTTTATTGTTTTACTAATTATTATATTAAGTATAGTATTTTGTGCAATTGCCTGTAGCCCTCTGCTTATTCCTCCTAAACCGGTAAAAGAAAGCCCTGATAATGGTGCAGGTGTAGGTGTAGGAACAGTAGAAGAACTGTTTCCGGTAACCATACTTTTGAACTCGGAAAATGAAAATAAAAGGCCAAGCCGGACGGTTTTACCCAGTTCAAACAGTCCGGTATATTCGCGCTTCCGCCTTATCATTGATACAGACCCGGCACCCGGGGACAACAGCCATGTCCATGATATATCGAATATATCGGCTGAACAAATGGAAACAAGCGGCGTCACCATCCCTTTAGGCATCGGAAACTATACGATTTATCTACAAGGCTGGACCTCTTATGACCCCGACGGAGAAGGCGGAGAGGCGCCCCTGGAAGTGCTGACCGCTTCGGGAAGCAGTCCTTTTACGGTGGAACATGCCAATGTCTTAAACTGCACTATTACCCTGAACCTTATTGACCCGAACGAATGGGACAACGAAGGCTTACAGGGCTTTTTTGATTATTCAATATTCATCCCCCAGAACAGCACAGGCCAGATACTTCTTGACGGCCCGCACAGCCTTGCAGGACTCTTTACCGATGAGGCAATAAACTTAGATCCCATTCCATTGGCAGGCGGCCAGACAACAGCGGCAACCGTCGCCCTGCAAGCCGGTGTGTATAATTTTCTTGTCCAGGTAACGACCAACGGCAATGTCCTAAGCCCGGTTGTGGAAACCCTGTATATCTACCCCGGCCTGGTAACCGAATATACAAAGATAATAACGGAGACCTCATCAATTCCACAGATTGTTCTCCGCGGGGACATTTTAATAGATAACCCCGATAACACAACGGTAAGCAGTATAAGAGCCCATTTTTACTATGATGCAGGAATGACAGAGGAAACAGGTTTTTGTGCTGCAACAAACATTAGTTATGATACAAGCGGGCATAAGATTACTGCAAACTGGATACTGTCAATTGCTCAAGAAATGTATGACAGTATTACCGGAGATGCAAAATATCTTTACTATAAACTTGAAGTGGGAAGCCTGGGAGGCGACTGGACATTCAGAAACAATACCGGCACATTCGGCCCGATGGGCGAGTTCGGGCATATCCAGCAACTTACTGCGGACATTAGCACCCTCGAACGCTCCATTCTCTATGATATTACCGGCGGCACTGCCCTGCTTGTAGACACCGCTGACGGTGATAACAATACCAACCTTTTACAGGATGCATTGACCAAACTGCAAGCCCTGGGAACGGCAAACGGCGGCAACCTCAGCGGAAAAAAATATGAATTCCACCTTGATGCTAACTATACTTTGGAACCGGTAACCCTGGGAAGCGGCATTTATTCTGCAATATGCGGCGGGGCCGAGGTTCTGGAACTGTATTTTGCAGGCAGCGGCACCATCAGCCTTAATGCTGCATCGAAAGGAAGCCTCTTTACCCTGACAGGTCAGAAAAACCTAAGAGTATATCTAAAAGATTTTGTTATATTGCAGGGTCATGCCAATAATACTGCGCCTTTAGTGATGGTCGGTCAAAGCAATACATTCAACCTCATGGGCATGGCTGAAATAACAGGCAACACCAATGCACCGGTCGGCACTACCGGGAACGGCGGTGGAATCTACCTTGAGTGGTATGCAAAACTGAATATGACTGGCGGCTCAATACATCATAACAGCGCGACAGGAAACGGCGGCGGTATTTACACCATCGGGTGGCCGGATGCGATTGACATCAGTCCTATAATTAATCTTTCCGGAGGGAGTATTCTGCAAAATACGGCAAATGGCAATGGCGCCGGTATTTATTTGAATCAAGGGGCAAGGCTTGTAATGACAGGCGGAAGAATAGGCAACAATAAAGCGGCAGGGCTGGGCGGCGGCGTCTATCTGGATATGCCGGAGTTAAATTCTGTCCAGGAGTATGCTAATAATAATAGGATGTTCAGAATGAACGGCGGCACCATACAGGCAAACAGCGCATCTAACGGCGGCGGTGTCTATGTTAATTCTCATAATGGGTATGGAATCTTAAACGGCCTTTACATGAGGGGCGGGGCAATTTGCGGAAATGGTATTATCGAAAATAGCGACTATAATGAAGACGGAACACTGGCCAACGCGCCTTATGTATCCGACAAGTATAACAATGTAGGCGGGAATTTAGTATCAGGAACAAGTCTGCTTTCTGTCTTCTCGGCGATATGGCCGGGGGTAGAGACATGGGTACAGGAAGGTAATAGACAGGACCCTAAATCCTATGGTTTTTACTTTGCGGGCAACGGCCTTCAAAACAGCACAGACCGTTATGCAGCGGGAATAACAATAGTTGAGGGTATGTGTCCTATACCAATCTCCGGTAATTCCGTCTGGGCTTCCAGCAATAGAGATGAGCTCCCCAGCTTTACCGTTACCTGGAAAAATAACGCCGGCACCGCAGTGCTGGCCACAGACACAGTCACCTGGGGCACGATGCCCATATTTACCGGCACTCCCAATCCCCCGGTTCGTGACCCAGATGATAATTATCTTTACACCTTCGAGGGTTTTGCCAGCACACCGAATCAGGAAGTAGGTATGAATATACTAAACTACCAGCCTGTAACGGCTGATGTTACCTACTATGCAGCCTTCAGTAAATTTAACCGCTATTATTGGGTACACTGGTATAACCAGGAGGGGACGGTTATAATACAGGATGATCCAAGGGTAGAATACAGCTCTCATCCTTCCTATCTTGATAATAGCGGCGGCACCCCGCCTTCAAAGGCCGACGCGGACTACATCTATACCTTCCAGGGCTGGGCTGAAGAACCCGGACAGTCGCTGGGAGTAAACGAGAATCAACTTCCTGTAGTAGATACCAATATGAATTACTATGCAACCTTTACTGCAGAGCCTTCCCATTATGCAATTACCTGGCGAAACTGGGATGGTAGTCTTCTGCTTGACGACGGCGCATGGCCAATCAACACACCGGTTGTGTATAACGGCCCGACGCCGACCATGCCTTCACAGGGAAACACCACCTATTTCTTTGACGGCTGGGCATCATCCTCAGGCGGCCTGGGCGAAAAAATAACCCTCCCTCCAGAACTTTGGGAAGATGTAACCTACTATGCGCACTTTGTTGCCGGTCAAACAATTCTCTTTGATACGACCGATAACCCGGGAGGCCTGCCTGTTTCCATCGCGGAGGCGAACGGGGCGAATATGCTCGAAAAGTCTATCAATAAACTCAATGACCTGGGCAGAGCCACAGGTGGGCTTGCCACAAAATCCTATGAAATAAGGCTCGATACTAATTACAGCATTACAAGCAAGACTTTTGGAACCGGCACGCTTTCCAGTATAAAAGGCACATCCTTAAACCCGCTCAGACTGAGTATTGTCTCAACTGATGCCGTCCGGACAATAAGCCTTACCGGCGGCTCAGGCTCTCTCTTTAACCTTGCGGCAAATGCCTATATTGAGCTAAGCATTTTAGGGCAGACCCAATTGATTGGAGCTGCTGCAAACAACACCACAGGCATTGTAACGGTAAACACGGGAAATGTTTTTAGTGCAAAGGATGATACACAAATAAAAAACAACCATACAATTAACGGAGGAGGTAACCGTTCAGGCGGGGTAAGTGTAACAGGCGGCACATTCAATCTGGAAAACCGGGCAAAGATAACAGGCAATGTAATTGCCGGGCAGGGCGGGGCTGCTGTCCGTATCCAAAGTGATGGCGAGTTTTTTATGAGGGGCGAATCCGAAATAACAGGAAATAGCACCTCTACAGACTTCGGCGTCGTCTTTGTAGAAGACGGAACCTTTACCATGGAAGGCGGAAAAATATATGCAAACAACGGACTCAACAATACAAGCACGGGCGGCGTCTATGTAAAGGTAGGCGGCATCTTCCGTTTTGAAAATGGCGATATCTATAACAATGATTTAAATATAAAAGAGGCAAGTGCATCACTAGCAATTTGGCCCACCGGCACAATTGGCTATGTTGGAGCATCATCTGTTACCAACATTGCATCTGCAACAATGGTTACAGATGCTACCACAGATGCACTTCTTTCAATCGCTTCTCGCGGAGAAAGTTCTTCATATTTTGCCCGCTATGCAACAGCTCCTGTCTGGACAATTACCTGGAAAAACTATAATAACACCACTATCGGGAGCATCTATGTGATACATGGTAACCTGCCAATTTATAGCGGCAGCGCTCCTACCATGGCAATGACCGCAGAATTTACTTTTACCTGGACAGGCTGGGCAAGAACAAGCAATTCACAAACGCCTTTGGCAGAAATACCCCGCGCCACACAGAACGCTACCTACTACGCCGCCTATACCCTCACCAGACGCACCTACCAGGTGCTATGGAAAAACCATAACGGTTCTCTTACCCTGGAAACAGATGCCGCTGTTCCCTACGGCACCCGTCCCGAATACAACGGGGCGGAGCCGACACGGACAGCAAACGATTATACCTACAGCTTTGTAGGCTGGAGTGCTTCGCAAAACGCGACAAGCGGCACGAATGCTGCAGCCCTTTCTACCATTACCGGAGCCGTAACCTACTATGCCGCATTCTCATGGATTATGATTTCAGGGGGCAATGCAGCACTTTCGGGAACAAATACCAATCTAAGTAGATTATACTATGTTAAAAACACAGTGGACAATACCCTGGACCAGGTTATTGTTGTCAGGGCACCAGACTCGTGGGATAACCCCGGCACGGGCACTATTACCTTTAACGACAGGCCTGCAACTATGGAAGTTTTGATTGTTGGAGGCGGCGGGAATGGAGGCGACTCGTGGAATAGGTTTGTCGTGTTTTGGGCTGAGATAGTTTATGGCGGTGGTGGTGGAGCCGGAGGGCTTTACTATAATGCTTCCGTTGCTCCGGGCCAGAATACCTATACTGTCTCTGTAGGCAGAGGGGGATACGAAACAGATGATGGAGAGCCAAGCAGTGTATCAAATATTGCTACTGTATTGGGAGGTGGTCACGGGGGTACAGGCGCTTTTGCAGATGATGTCGGCAAAGGAGGTGATGGCGGCTCAGGTGGCGGTGGCGGTAAAGTAGTTGAAGATGTGGCTATTGTAGGATTCGGATGGAATAGGACTCCTGGCGGAAAAGGAACCGAAGGTCAAGGGCACGATGGCGGCAACGGCGGCGGCGGTGGCGGCGCCGGCGGAAAGGGTACTGAGGCACGGAGCGGCATGGAGATAACTAATACAGCCTGGGCAGGAGGCCCTGGGAGAACCTTAACAATTGAAGGTTCGAGAAAGGAATACGCCAGAGGAGGGATAGGCACTTCTGGCATTGCTAACAAGGGCAGTAGTTACGGCATTCCGGGCGAAGAGGGCACAGGCAATGGAGGCGGGGCTGCTTATGTTGAGGCGATAGGATGGACTAACAAGATGGGCGCACACGGTGGTAGTGGAATCGTTGTATTTCGCTACCGTTATAATCAGGAAAATCCGCCTAGAGGGGCAACGGTGGTTACAGAAACCTATACACGGCAATAAATGCAAAAAATAAACTATAATTATTAAATTCCGATAATAAGATAAGGTGAAGTCTCAAAAAAGGTTTTTAATAGCCTTTATGACAATCTTCTTATCTCTTTGCGGTAACATTTGGGGGCAGGATAGCACAAATACTGCTAAGTCCATTGCTCTGTTCCCCATATCTACAAATAATGTTGTCCCCGCTAATTATGCTAACAATATTTCCGGCTTAATAAACGATGCAGTCAATGCTTCTTCAACAGGGCCTTTTGATGTAAAAATATCCAACAACCTTCCCAGCGACCCAGCACTGTCGCCCGATGTCCAAAACACACAGAATCAAAACTACAGCCTCACTTCTGCCCTTTATCGCAATGATGCAACCGGCGAAATACAGGCCCAGGTATGGCTTTGGGATAACAGAACACAAAAGCTTGTGATAACCGACCAAATGGTCTTTAGCAATATCCCCGAAGCCACTGAATTTACCCCTCCTTTAATAGACTATGTACTCAGCCAAATTCCTGAAACCACTACAACAGTTGCCGTAAGAAGAGACGAAGTAGGAAATTTAAATATAGCAGAAGAAGAGAAAATTCAAATACCCCGTTTTGGGCTTAACCTGGCTTATTCACCGCTTATACTTTTTGTAAACAACAACCAGGATTTAGAAAGAGGTCTCTATCATAAAGGAGCTTCCGCCTTTTTCGATTGGACCATTACCCACGATGACTGGGGACGCTTTGGCCTGGGCATAAAAGGCAGTATGAGTTTTCTGGAAAATACAACGAATCAGGATTATAGCACCGAATTATGGCTTATAACGCCATCTATTCAAGCAATATATGAAACTCCCCGCTTTGCCAATGCACTTGGTTTCCAGACCTCATTGGGTTTTGGCGTTGGCCTTCCCTTATGGGGCCATAGAAACTTCCCCGATGGCACAACAGATGACCTTAATTCTACCGAGCAGTTCCACATTACTGCCGAAGCAGGCGTTTTACTAAAATACTATATTACAGACCTTTTTAGTATGCTTATTGGAGCAGACTTTAATCTATACTTCCTCTGGCAGATCTTTTATACTGTTCGCCTTAATGTAGGCCTTAGCCTGAGTATTTAAGTAACCCCCATCCAAGTCTACAGCACGGTGTGCATCGGCAGTAACAATAAACGGAACGCCTCTTTCGCTCAGGGCTTTTTGTATAGCCGGGCTGGGGTATGCCTCCTTGGTAAAGCCCCTGTTCATGCCGCCGGTGTTGATTTCTACGATAATATGCTCCCGCCTGTATGCTTCGGCGGCTGCTTCTACCGCCTGCATCGCAGCCTGCTTGTAGCGGGGGCTGTTTGGGTCAAAAAAATGGAGCTTATCATTATTCTTTTTTACTAAATCGAAATGGCCAATTATCTCAAAGCCGCCTTTGCGGCACATATTGGCAAGGCCCTTATAGTATTCTTCTGCATACAGTTCACCATCCCCGCCAAAAAGTTCGTCAATGCCTTTTTGCAAAATAGCTGCATCGGAATCTGCCGCTATGATTTTACCATAATTTGCACTGTCGCCTCTTTGCAGCTTTTGTCCGGGGGCTACTACATAGTGTGTTGAACCAATAAAATAATCAAAGGCATAATCGGCCTTAAGCTTTTGCATGTCTTCATCGGCAGGGCCACAAAGGCCGTCAATATAGTCCACCTCTAAAGCAAGCAGCACATCAAGTTTGCCTGCCCACCGTTCCTTTGCAGACCTGACTTCCTTACAGTATTCAGAAAGTTTATTACTTTTCATGCACCAGTATGCGTCAAACCCAATTTTTTCGTTTAAAGGAGCATGGGAAGAAAAGCCTATTGCCGAAAGGCCTTTTTCATAAGCGGCCTTGCAAAGGGTCTCAATGTCATCAGCACCATCGCAATAAAGGCTGTGAGTATGTAGAGAGGTCATAACGCTCCGATTAACCAGCATCTTCCAGCAGGTTCTTCATGATGTAAGTCCGTCTCTCCGGTGTGTTTTTCCCCATGTAGAAAGAAAGCACCTGTGGGACGCCCTTCAACTGGCTTACTGCAACGGGGACAAGGCGGATATCTTCGCCAATAAACTGCCCAAACTCTTTGGGGGAAATTTCACCCAGGCCCTTAAAGCGGGTTACTTCGCAACTGGCCCCCAGAGCCTTTGCATCGGCATCCCGTTCTTTTTCGCTGTAGCAGTAACGGGTTTCCTTTTTGGTGCGAACACGGAAAAGGGGCGTTTCAAGAATAAAGACCCGGCCGCTGGTAACCAGCTCTTCAAAGTAGCTCAAGAAGAAGGTAAGCAGAAGATTACGGATATGAAAGCCGTCATAGTCGGCATCGGTTGCAATGACTATTTTGTCATAGCGCAAACCGCTGATATCATTTTCAATGCCCAAGGCCATCATCATATTGTAAAGTTCGTCGTTTTTGTATATTGCCGCACGCTTTTTGCCATACATGTTTTCTACTTTACCACGAAGGCTAAAGATTGCCTGCTTCATAACATCGCGGCAACCAACCATAGAGCCGGTCGCAGAATCCCCTTCGGTAAGGAAAATCATGGTGCCTTCCCCATGTTTGCCGTCGTCCAGGTGGAACTTACAGTCTTTCAGTTTGGGAATCTTCAATGCAATTTTCTTTGCCTGTTCCCGGGCTTCTTTTTTTACGGCATTCAATTCGGTGCGCAAGGTTTCGTTGGCCTCAATCTTTTGCTCCATCTTTTTTGCCGCATCGGTGTTTTTATGAAGCCAGTCTTCCGTTGCAGCCTTTGTCTCGGCCACAATCCAGGAACGAATATCGGTGTTACCCAGTTTATTCTTTGTCTGGCTTTCGAACACCGGGTTCTTTAGCTTTACCGCAACAGCGGCAATGCAACCTTCGCGAACATCTTCACTGCGAAAATCTTTTTTAAAGTAGGCCTGAATACCCTTCAAAAAACCTTCTTTAAAAGCCGCTAAGTGGCTGCCTCCATCACTGGTATACTGCCCGTTGACAAAACTAAAATACTGCTCGCCATAGTTGTTGGTGTGGGTAAAGGCAAACTCAATCTGGCCGACATCGTTTTTATTTTCAGCGCCCTCCCCGCTTTTTTCATCGGGAATAGTCTTGTGGGTTGCCCCCTTATAGTAGCCAATCGGGTAAAGCGAGTCAGTAGTGGGCATCTCGTCGTCCCCCTTGGAACTTGCTCCCTTCCCGCTTGCGGGGAGGGCTGCAGGGGGGCCGCCAATTTCAGAAGAAAGCAGGTCGTAAAGGCCCTTCTCAGAATGGTAATGCTTACCGTTAAAGTTAATCGTCAAGCCGGCATTCAAATAAGCATAATTCTGAATCCGCTTTTCGATAAACTCCATGTTAAACTGATAATTAGGAAAAATCTCTTCGTCGGGGGTAAATTCAACAAAGGTGCCGTTTGCATATTTGTGTGCATCAGCCTCGCTTTTAAGGGGAGGCAGTTTTGCCCGGCGGTTTGTCTTTATAATGCCGTATTCAAAAACGGCCTCGGCAAATTCACCATCGCGAAAAGACACTACCCGAAAATGCTTAGCGAGTGCATTTACCGCCTTGGTGCCTACCCCATTCAGGCCAACAGAAAACTGAAAGACATCATTGTTGTATTTTGCACCGGTGTTTATCATCGATACACATTCAACCAATTTGCCCAGCGGAATGCCCCGGCCGTAATCACGAACCTTAACACTTCCGTCTTTTACCTGCACCTCAATGGTAGTGCCAAAACCCATAATAAATTCATCAACGCCGTTATCGATAATCTCTTTTAAAAGAACATAGACACCGTCGTCCGGGTTAGAACCGTCGCCGCGCCGCCCAATATACATACCGGTGCGGAGCCTGATGTGTGCAAGGCTCGATAGAGTCTGCACTTTTGATTCATCATAATCACTTGCTGTTTTGCTCGTATTTACTGTCTTAGCCATTTTTATTCACTCTGTTGATTCTCTGCTGTCAAGGTATCAATCTTTGTATTGGAATCTTGTATTTGATGCTCCAAATTGCTAATTGCCTCTTTTGCAGCGCTTATCTGTTTTTTATAGTCGGCAATGGATTCTTCCATTTTACGGATTTTCGATTTTTCTTCGTCAATGGCTATTTCTCTTTGCAGCTTGGCAATGCGCTTTTCGTAGTCGGCAATGGTGCTCCGGCAATCCTCAAGGTTTTTCAGAATTTGCTTTTCGTCTGCACTCAGCACCGAAGCCTTTATTCCCTTTGCCTCAATTTCTGCACCATAATCCTTGCAGAAAGCGGTTATCTTTGTCTGCAAACCTGCAATTTCCTTTTCGCAGGCATCAATTTTCTTTTTTGGCCCGCCGATTGCCGCATAGCTTTCCAGCAAGTCGCGCCGTTCATCGCGCAGGGAGTTTACCGTAACCCGGGAATCGGCATTGGTCTTGTTAATCCAGTCAATTTCATCAAGAATATCATTAATGCTGTCATTTACCTCGCCAAAACCGGGGACCTCGGCCACAAATTTTTCGCCTGCTTCACGGTAGAGCTTCGTTAAATTGGCATTATTCTTTTTTAAGAAGCTTTTTAGCACCATTCCCTGTGCATTTTGGCCAATTAATGTAAGAATATTTGCCTGGTTTCCATTTTTTTCATTGATTTTATCTTCCAGCGAGTGGATTTTCGACACCAGCTCGTCCAATTGGCCTTGATACACCGCAGAAAAACGCTCAAAGACATCATCATTGAGGACCAATTCGCCCAAACCGGCATAAAGGTCGGGAATTTTGCCCAGTCTCCCCTGCTGTTCTTCCTCGCCTGCGGCAATTTCACCTTCAAGCCTTTTTAATTTTTCAATATCCGATTGTGCTGTAGCAATAGCGGCCTGGCATTCATCAATTTCTTTTGAGCTTGCCTTCCAGGATTCAACAGTCGGATTCGAATCACCGTCTGCAGCTTTTGGCAGAAGTGATGTTCCAAGTGTCTGCTGTAATTGCAACACCGAATCGAGGGCTTCTTTTTTACGAGCCTCGAGCTCTTTTATCGATTTATTTCTTTCATCCATAATTGATATTTTAGCAAAACTACTAAAAAAATACAAGTAGCAGAATTATAAGCCCGGCATTCCGCCAAACCCGGCAGGCATTCTTCCACCCTTTGCCCCCTTCGCCATCTTTTTCATCATACCACGCATCTTTTCGAAGCGCTTGAGCAAGCGGGCTACCTCTGCAACTGATGTTCCCGAGCCGCGGGCAATGCGGGCCCGTCTTGTCGGCCCGATAATAAGATAATTTGCCCTTTCTTTTTTAGTCATAGATGATAAGATTGCTTCCTGGTGTTTCAGGTCTTCTTTATTGATATCCTCCTCACTCACCTGCCCTTGCATGCCGGGAATCATGTCAATCATCTTTTGCAAACTTCCCATTTTCTTTACCGCACGAATTTGTCCAAGCCAGTCTTCCAGGGTCAGGGTTTCCTTCATCATCTTCTGTTGCAGTTCAAGGGCTTCTTCCTGGTCAATTACTTCCTGTGCTTTTTCAACAAGGCTTACCACATCGCCCATACCAAGGATGCGTCCGGCTGCCCGTTCCGGGTGAAAAGGCTCAAAATCTTCAGGCTTTTCACCAACACCAACAAACTTCAGCGGCTTTCCCGTTACCGTCTTGAGGGATAATGCAGCGCCGCCGCGGGTATCGCTATCAAACTTGGTCAGAATAACACCGCTCAGGCCAATTTTTTCATCGAATGTTTTTGCTATATCTACTGCCGATTGGCCGGTCATTGAATCGGCTACCAGAAGAAGCTCATCGGGCTTTGCTGCAGATTTGAGCCTTTCCAGTTCTGCCATCATCGGCTCGTCTATTTGCAAACGGCCGGTAGTATCAACAATAATGGTATCAATTAAATTCTTTTTTGCATAATTAAGGGCTCCGGTAAATACATTGACCGAATTCTTTTCGCCTTCAATCTTATAAACCGGCACCCCAATAGATTCACCGAGCACGGAAAGCTGTTCAACAGCGGCAGGCCGAACAAGGTCGCAGGCTGCAAGCAGGGGCTTTCTTCCCTCTTTCTTTAAACGCAGGGCAAGCTTGGCGCTGCTGGTTGTTTTACCTGAACCCTGAAGCCCCAACATCAGTATAACACTAATAGTATCAGGCGGCCTCAGGTGCAAGGCCATTTCACCTTCATCAGCCCCACCCAGGTAGGCAACTAACTTATCGTGAACAATCTTGATAAACTGCTGGCCAGGTTGGACCGCACGGAGGACCTTCTCGCCCTTGGCCTCTTCTATGGTAGAATTGACAAAGCGGCGAACCACTCGCAGATTAACGTCGGCCTCCAGCAGGGCCATCTTAATTGCGTCAACAGCATCCTCAATGTTTTTTTCGCTGATGGTCGACTTCCCCGCCACAAAACGGAGGGCGTCCTGCACCTTGCCGGTTAATTTTTCAAACATTCTCTATCACCCTAAGCACAGCCTTCCCCATTTCCTTCGTCCCAACTATTTGCTCGGAGCTTCCTTCGGTGGTCGAGCTTGTCGAGACCACCTCCCTACTCGCAATATCCGCCGTCCTCAGCCCGCTATCCAGCACCTTATTTACCGCAGCCTCAATTTCCTGTGCTTCTTTTTCCATATTAAAGCTATAGCGAAGCATCATTGCAACAGAAAGTATCATGGCAAGCGGATTGGCAATATTTTTACCGGCAATATCAGGCGCAGACCCATGTATCGGTTCATACATTCCCATTGAGGTGTTAGGCTCCCCACCGGTGGTTGAGCTTGTCGAAACCACCCCCAAGCTGGCCGAAGGAAGCATCCCAATCGAACCGGTCAATACCGAGGCCTCATCAGAAAGAATATCACCAAAAAGGTTCGAGGTTACCAGCACATCGAAGCGGGCCGGGGCACGAACCAACTGCATGGCGGCATTGTCTACATACAAAAAGTCTGTTTCTACTGCCTCGTATTCCTTTGCCATTTTTGTAGCAACCTCACGCCACAGGCGGGAACTTTCCAGCACATTGGCCTTATCAACAAGGGTAAGCTTCTTTCGCCTTTTCATTGCCGCCTCATAGCCGACACGCAAAACCCGTTCAATTTCTTCTATAGAATAGGTCTCTGTGTCAAAGGCAGAAGCCCCCTGCCCTTCCCCAAAGCGGCCGCGCTTGCCAAAATACAGGCCGCCGGTAAGCTCGCGCACAATGAGCATATCGAAAAGGCTGTCATTCTTTAAAGGACATGCCGCACGCAACTGGGGAATAAGGTGTGCCGGACGGAGGTTTGCAAAAAGCCCCAAACCGGAACGCAAACCCAATAAGGCACGCTCAGGCCGCATATCACCGGGCAGGTCTTCCCATTGCGGCCCGCCTACTGCAGCCAGCAACACGGCATGGCATTCCTGTGCTGCATACAGGGTGTCCAGCGGAAGGGGTTCACCAAATTTATCAATGGCAGCGCCCCCTGCGTCTAATTCAACGGTATGAAAAACATGGCCGTGCTTGTCACCGACGGCCTCCAGAACAGCAACGGCAGGCTCCATAATCTCAGGCCCAATGCCGTCACCCGGAATAAGTGCAACAGAATAGTTCATGTTGTTATAGTAGTGCAATCTTTTGTTTATGTCAAGTCCAATAAAAACAACCTATCCAATAAAACAACCACGAATGCAACATCATAAACTTAAGCCTCAGTAGCTGGGTTTGAGGTTGCATTTGTATTTGTTTGAAGTATTCCACTTTCGCGGCCTTCCTGATAAATGGCGGTAAGGCAG
>JAISIL010000004.1 GCA_031262035.1 Spirochaetaceae bacterium
TCCTGCAAGCCAGCGCCTCTCCCTTTCGCCGACCTTTCTGACATTTCTTTGTCCCCCTGCTGTTATTATATCACATTTTTTCGCTTAAGTTTATGATGTTGTATTCGTGGTTACTATAAGGCTAAATGCTACAATTATTCGCCCACTTGCGGGATTCCAAAAGCCGTGCTACAATATAAGCATGACAACACAACTTCTTCATAAGAACTGGAGCTTTCATGCAGCAGGCGAAAAAGCATCATTGCCTGCGGTAGTTCCCGGTTCTGTTTATAATGATCTTCTTTTGAATAAGAAGATGGACGATCCCTATTGGCGGGATAACGAGACGGCGGCCCTGGCTTTAATGGAAAAAGACTGGGTATATTCATCAAGCTTCGATGTCAAGCCTAAAATCTTTAAGAGCGCTTGCATCATTCTCCGTTGCGAGGGGCTTGATACCCTTGCCGACCTGACGCTCAACGGCAAGCAGATTGGCAGTGCCTGCAACTTTCACCGGGTATGGGAATTCAATGTTAAAGATCTGCTGAAAGAAAAGAACAACAAACTTGAAGTGACCTTTCATTCGCCGACAAAGTTTATGCGGAAGGCAGATAAAGAAAATCCTGCACGGGGTTCGAGCGAATGCTACCAGGGTTTTCCCTCTTTGCGAAAGAGCCACTGTATGTCCGGCTGGGATTGGGGCCCGCGGCTGCCCGACGCCGGTATCTGGAAGGATATCAGTCTCCTTGGTTTTGAGGGTATTCGTATACACACTGTTGATATCCGCCAGACACACAAAAAGAACAAGGTCGAGCTTGATATCAAAACACTACTCAATATCAAAAAAGATAATATTAATCTTGATAAGTATGAGACAGATATTGTAATCACCTCCCCTACAGGCGAGATAACTACTATTGAAGGCAGGCAGAACAAGGCGGTGGTGATTAACAATCCGATGCTCTGGTGGCCCAATGGCTATGGTGCACAGAATCTCTACACAGTCCGGGTGAGTCTTTATCAAAAGACAAGCGGCGGCGGCAAGCGTGAAATTGATTCATGGGAACGCCGCATTGGTTTACGGACAGTTACTATTGCTACACCCTTCTGCCACGAGGTAAACGGCGTAAAGATTTTTGCAATGGGTGCAGATTATATCCCCGAAGATTCAATCCTTGCCCGGGTGACACCGGCTCGCACACGAAAGCTGCTCGAACAGGCAAGGGCTGCAAACATGAACACAATCCGTGTCTGGGGCGGCGGTTATTATCCCCGCGATGACTTTTTCGATTCCTGCGATGAACTTGGCCTTCTTGTTTGGCAGGATTTCATGTTTGCCTGTGCACACTACAATCTTACTGACGATATGGAAGAAAATCTTGTTAATGAATTCTATGATAACATTGTCCGTATCCGCCACCATGCAAGCCTTGCCCTTTTCTGCGGCAACAATGAAATTGAAAGCATTGCTTCGGAAGGAAACCTTTTTGGCTGGCCTTCAACAGCAAAACAGCGTTCCGATTATGTAAAGATTTTTGATTATATTCTGCCGAAATTGATTAAAGAACTGGCGCCCGATACCTTCTACTGGCCTTCATCGCCGAGCAGCGGGGAAAGTTTTGGCAATGCGAACGACCCCAATGTAGGAGATGTGCACTACTGGGCAGTCTGGCATGGCTTAAAGCCCTTCAGTGATTACCGGAACTATACTTTCCGTTATTGTTCGGAATTTGGTTTCCAGTCCTTCCCTGCACTGAAAACAATCGAAAGCTTTACCAAGCCGGAAGACCGGAATATTTTCAGCTACATAATGGAAAAACATCAGCGAAATAACTCTGCAAACGGCAAAATTCTCTATTATTTATCGCAAACCTACCTGTATCCCAGCTCTTTCGAGAATCTTGTGTATGCAAGCCAGTTGTTGCAGGCCGATGCTATACGCTACGGTGTTGAACACTTCCGCCGCAACCGGGGTAAGTCGATGGGGGCCATTTACTGGCAGTTGAACGATTGCTGGCCTGTTGCAAGCTGGGCAAGCATTGACTACTTTGGCCGCTGGAAGGCGCTACACTACTATGCAAAACGCTTTTTCGCACCGTTGATGCTCTCCTGCGAAGAGACCGGCATGATGCAGCAAGACCCCAATGTAAACCGCGACCCCAGTATGCCGCCTCCGGAATTTGCCTTCCGCCTTTGTGTAGCAAATGAAACACTGGAAAACAAAAAATGCCTGGTCAAGTGGGCTCTGCGTGACGCCGCTGCAAAGATTATCAAAGAGGGCAGCGAGAAGGTAGCAGTAAAAGCGCTTTCATCAGAATGGCTTAAAAAGATTGATGTGCAGAAATTATACCCTGAATTCGATTGCCACGAACACTATGTCAGTTATGAACTGTATAGTGATGATGGCAGTAAAGATTATATCAGCAGCGGCTCTGTTACCTTTGCTCCGCCGAAACACTTCAACTTCAAAAAGCCCAACCTCAGCTACAAGCTTCAGGGTGACACTATTATTGTTAAGTCAGATTGCTACACAAGCGGTATCGAAATACGCAACCGCAATGAAGACCTGGTTTTAAGTGACAATTACTTTGATATGAGTGCCGGCGAAAAGCGCGTAAAAATTATCAGCGGAAAACCCGCCGGCATTAAACTGAGGAGCGTGTGGGATATCCGATAAGGCGAAAAGAATGAAAGCATGGTATATCATGCCGCACCCGCCTTTGGCAGTTCCCTCTGTCGGGCGGGGTAGCGAAAAAGGTATTGCCGCTACAATTGATGCATACCGGGCAGTAGGCCGTGATGCTGCTGCCCGGGGTATCGAGACCTTTGTTGTCATCAGTCCTCATGCACCTACTTTTCGTGATGCTATTGCTCTTTTCGATACTGATGTGCTCAGCGGTGATATGCGTCAATTCCGTGCCCCTCAAGAAAAACTTGATTTTCCGGTTGACAGAAATTTGGTAAAAGATATTATTAACCGTGAAGCAAATGCTGCGGCCTATCGGATAAAGCCGGAGATTGACCACGGGGCTTTTGTGCCGCTGTATTATGCAACAGAAGAATTACGCAGGGCAGGAAAACCGATTAGCATTGTCCTTATGGGTTTTTCCTTTCAGCCATTGCACACACTATTTGAAGCAGGCAGGGCTATACGCCGGGCTTGCGAGGCGGCTGCCAACACGGACCGTATTGCCATTATTGCATCGGGCGACCTTTCTCATCATTTAACAAAGGACGGCCCCTATCCCTTTAATCCAAAGGGCGCCGTCTTCGATGCCCTCATTGTAGACATCATCAAACGCGGCGCCTTTAATGAATTTATCGACATTGATGAAGGCCTTATAGAAGAAGCCGGCCAATGCGGCCACCGCAGTTTCGTGATGCTTGCCGGCATGTGCGAAGGCAAACCGGCCTCATCAAAGGTGCTCAGCTACGAGGGGCCTTTTGGTGTCGGGTATTGTGTGGCTATGGGAGAGTTTTAAAACCACGAATGACACGAATCCGGCTGCGCCGGACACGAATATTCTTCATTCGTGTAGGCGCAAAGCGCCATTCGTGCTATTCGTGGTTAATAAATGGGAGAGATTATGAAAGAAAGTCATATATACCCGCAACTGGTGCGGAAAGCCCTCGAGTTTTATTTTAGCAATGCACGCAAACCAAAATCTCTTGACGAATTGGGTGTTGTGGATAGTTTTGGCCCTTCTCACGGGGTCTTTGTCTCCCTGCATAAAGACGGCGACCTGCGGGGCTGCATCGGCACCATAATGGCAAGCCAAAAGACCCTTGGCGATGAAATTATCCAGAACACCTTCTCGGCTGCCTTCAATGATCCCCGTTTCCCGCCCTTAGAGGCAGAGGAATTGCCTTTACTGGAAATAAATGTCGATGTCTTAAGTGAGTTCGAAGAAAGTACCCGCGACAAACTCGACCCAAAGAAATACGGGGTAATGGTATCTACAGGCTGGAAACGCGGCCTTTTACTCCCCGACCTGGAAGGTGTAGACACAGTCGACATGCAGCTCTCCATAGCCTGCCGCAAAGGCGGCATCGGTCTGCATGAAAAGTATGTAATTGAAAGATTTACCGTTGAACGATATAAGTAATTGCCAGTTATGCCCGCGACAGTGTGCAATACCGGAAGGCTCCTTCGGTTATTGTGGTGCACGGAAAAATGTCGGTGGGACAATTATACTTCCCCATTATGCTAAACTTGCAGCCCTGCACCTTGACCCCATCGAAAAAAAGCCCCTCGCCCGTTTTTATTCGGGAAAGATGGTTCTGTCTGCAGGCTTCCCCGGCTGCAATCTCGATTGCGACTTTTGTCAAAATGATTCCCTATCCGCCTTGCGGGGACCTCTAGCAGAAAAAGAACTTGCCCGTGATGCTATCACTATGAGCCCCGAAGAATTATGCAGAAAAGCGGCCTCAATACCAAACAACATCGGCATTGCCTTTACTTACAATGAGCCGCTGATATACTATGAATACATACTGGACACTGCCCGCCTTATTAAAAAAGACTATCCGCAGATGAAAACAGTCCTTGTATCCAATGCCTGTATAAACGCAGAACCATTAAGGGACTTGCTTCCCTTTATTGACGCAATCAATTTTGACTATAAAGGCAATGCGCAGTTTTACCGGGATGTATGCCATGCCGAAATGGTGCCTGGCACCAATGCTGCTGACGCAGCAAACGCCGAAGAAGTAGTCCGCCGGTCAATTGGTATGGCCGTTAAGGCCGGGGTGCATGTAGAAGTTACCTGGCTTGCCATAGACGGCCTTAATACCGATGAGGCCTTTGCCAAAAGCATTATCGGTTTTCTGGCAGACCTTGGCAATCAAAACAAAACAGACATCCCCTTACATATAAGCCGTTACTTCCCCCGCCGGCGCATGAGCATTCCCGCTACCAAAAAGGAAACCCTGCTCCGGCTTAAAGCCATTGCCGAAACAAGGTTAAAGTATGTGTATCTGGGGAATGTATAAGGAATGTTAATGCATTGTTTCACTAGAATTCTGCCCCCCAGTCCTTGTCTTCGTTGAAGGCCAGAGCGTCGGCCCCGGCGTAGATGGCGGTGGCGTCTCTCTGGGTGCGTATCGGCTGCAAACCATTATGCCAATCAGAGTCGATGAACGCTCCTCTGAATAAATGGTGGATAATCTCAGCATCTCCCAGATTAGGCTTCCATGTTACTCCGTCTCGGACGAAGGGGTTATCTTCTGCACCTTCTATACTGTCGCTTGCGCCTCTACCGCTTGCATCATGGGGAATATCAACATCAACATCTTGAGTAGTATCAGAAGCCAGATAAAGCGGCACCGGGGATGTTGTACTGTCCTTTATCTCGTCGCCATCAAGGTCAATTATCCAAGGTGTGTCCTTGGTCCAATAGGCGTCATAGAGGTCTACCCTGCTATAATCATAGTTGAGCAGATAAATAGCGCCGTTTTTGTTATTCTTTATTGTCCCGCCGGACATAATAAAATTTACATGGCTATTATCTCGGGTTGTGAAACATATACCACCTTTTCCGAGGTTTCCCTGTATTGAACCGCCATTCATTTTGAAAGTAGAGGCCTTTCCAATATACACGCCGCCGCCACCATATGTCGCGCTATTGCTGCTGATTGTGCCGCCCTTCATATAGAATGTGCTGCTGTTCAGATATACTCCGCCGCCACTGCCTGTCGTGCTATTGTTGCTGATTGTGCCGCCCTTCATATAGAATGTGCTGCCGCTCAGATATACTCCGCCACCTGCACTATTAGAGGCATTGCCGGTGATGGTAACGCCGTCTTCCATGATGAGAGTATTATTCGGATACACGTAGACAAGACTGTAAGTGTTGTTTGAAAGCCCTTCAAGGGTGAGACTGCTCCCCGTATCCGCTGTAAGGACTACAGAAAGGGCTGAGGCCGCATTGAGATAGAGAAGCCATCTCTGCGCTTTCAGTTTGCCGCCTGTTGTTCCCACACCTTTGATAAGCAGTTTGCCGCCTAAATTGGTAATATTATCTGTAGTGATGTTCGGGTAAGATGACATGCTCACCGGGCCCTGGTCTATGGTGCCCTTCACCGCGATGGAAAGATTGCCCGAACCATAACCGTAATTCGTCCAGTTGTCGTCTGCCAAAAGGGTATCCAGTTTGGTAAGGCAGGCGTTAAGACTGTCATACCAATAATTCATGTCTAAGGGCTCTCCGTCTTTGCAGAGAATCACCTTATTATCGCCTACCAAAGACCATAGGTCAACTACCTCAGGAGGAGGGGAGTCATCGTTCCATCCGCTGTGGTCGGCTTTGAAGGCCACAGCGTCGGCCCCGGCGTAGATAGCAGTGTCGTCTCTCTGGGTGCGTATCGGCTGCAAATCATCATGCCAATCAGAGCCGATGAACGCTCCTCTGAATAAATGGTGGATAATCTCAGCATCTCCCAGATTAGGCTTCCATGTTACTCCGTCTCGGACGAAGGGGTTATCTTCTGCACCTTCTATACTGTCGTGTGCGCCTATACCGCTTGCATCATGGGGAATAGCCAGATATTGAATGCTTCCGGAGGCCAGAGAAAACTGCTCTAAGGATTTCTCGTTATCCCTATTCCCGTCGCCATTAAGGTCAATTATCCAAGGTGTGTCCTTGGTCCAATAGGCGTCATACAGCTCTTTCCTGCTATAATCATAATTGGATATCAGATAAATAGCGCCGTCTATGTTATCCTTTATTGTCCCTCCGGACATAATGAAATTTACTTGGCGATTATTTTGGGTTACAAAAGATATACCACCCTTTCCGCGGTTTCCCTGTATTGAACCGCCATTCATTTTGAAAGTGCTATTCATTACAATATACACACCACCGCCACGGTCTGTCGTTTTATTGCCGCTGATTGTGCCGCCCTCCATATAGAATGTGCCGCCGTCCAGATTTACTCCGCCACCGTCATCATCATCATTTATGGGACCATCATTGACATTGCGGGTGATGGTAACGCCGTCTTCCATGGTCAGGATGTTATTCGTCTTTACATAGACAAGGCTGGCGTTGTTGTCTGAAATCCCCTCAAGGATGAGGCTGCTGCCTGAGTCCGCTGTAAGGACTACAGAAAGGGCTGAGGCCGCATCGAGCTTGAGAAGGTTACCCTGGCTATTCAGTTTCAGTGTGCTGACGGTTGTTCCCACACCCTTGATAAGCAGTGTGCCGCCTAAATTTGTAAGCTTATCTGTGGTAATGTTCTGATAAGCAGACAGGCTCACCGGGTCCTGGTTTATGGTACCCTTCACCGCGATGGAAAGATTGCCCGAACCATAGCCGGAATTCGTCCAGTTGTCGCCTTGCAAAAGGGTATTCAGTTCGGCAAGGCAGGCGTCAAGACTGTCATACCAATAATTCATGTCTAAGGGCTCTCCGTCTTTGCAGAGAATCACCTTATTATCGCCTACTAAAGACCATAGGTCAACTACCTCAGGAGGAGGAGGATCATCAGGCTCTACCTCAGGAGGAGGAGGGTCATCGGGCTCTTCCTCGGGAGGAGGAGGGTCATCGGGCTCTTCCTCCAAATTACCGGGCTCATCGGGCTCTGCTTCCAAACTGCCGGGGTCTGCCTCCCAGCCGGTGTGCGCGGCTTTGAAGGCCACAGCGTCAGCTCCGGCATAGATGGCAGTAGCCTCTGTCTGAGTTCGTATCGTATCACTACTATGAGCCGAATCCAAGGCGAAGGCTCCTTTGAATAAATTGTTGATAATATCCATGTCTCCCATGCCGGGCTGCCAGGTTTTTCCGTCCCGGACGAATGGCTTATCTTCAGTTCCTTCTATACTGTCTTTTGAACCTATACCGCTTGCATCATCGGGAATAGCTACATTTTTCGTGGTGTCAGCGGCCAGGTAAAGCGACACTAAGGATTTTTCGCTATCCTTTATCCCGTCGCCGTTAAGGTCAATTATCCATGGGGTGTCCCCAGTCCAATAGGCGTCATACAGGTCCGTCTTGCTATAATCAGAACCGGACAGATAAAGAGCGCCGTCTTTATTATCCTTTATTGTCCCTCCGGACATAATGAAATTTACCTGACCATTCGTTTTCTCACCGGCCAATAAAGACACACCACCCTTTCCCAGGTTTTCCTTTATTGAGCCGCCATTCATTTTAAAACTGCCACCTGCTCCAATAAACACGCCGCCCCAGGCATTGCCGGTAATGGTGACGCCCTCTTCCATGCTGAGAGTGTTATTCACCTCGACGCTGATAAGACCGGCCGTGTTATCTGAAAGCCCTTCAAGGCTCAGGCTGCCGCCTGGATCCGCTGTCAGCACTACAGAGAGGGCTGCTTTCGCATTCAGTTTGAGAAGACTGCCCTTCGCCTTCAGTTTCAGGTAGCCGCCTTTTGTTCCCACACCCCTGATAAGCAGCTTGCCGCCTGAACCTGAATTTGTAAGATTATTTGTATTGATATTCGGATAAGCGGACATGTCCACCGGGCTCTGGCTTATTGTGCCTTTTATGGCAATAGAATAATTGCCCAAACCGTAGCCAAAATCCTTCCAGAATTTATCATCTTTCAAAAGGGTATCAAGTTTGACAAGGCATGCATCAAGACTATCATACCAGTAATTCGAGTCTAAGGGCTCTCCGTCTTTGCAAAGAATAACTTTATTATTACT
>JAISIL010000063.1 GCA_031262035.1 Spirochaetaceae bacterium
ATCCGTTTCATCAAGACCGGGGAGGGGTGTTCCGTCATCAGTGAGGAAGCTCCGCCAGAGGCCGTGCTTCATTTCGGTAGCGCCAGGCTTAAGCCAGAACTTCATCAGGTCGTGTTCCAAGTGCTCAATCCAGCGGTTCCCCTTAGCGTAATCGTCCCGCTCTATGATTTCCCGATGGGCGGCAAGGAGCTTACCGATATCCGCATACTTGTTATACTGATACTTGTTCATTTTTTATATCCTCCTCCTACTTAGTATCGTAATATACTTATTCAGGTTCGTATCCGGTAGTATAATACTCTATTCTCTTTTCATTGTCAATATCACTCATCCAAACAGGATGTCCATTTTCTTCCATCGCTTCCAGAATGATATCTTCCAACCCGCCATCTACGCCGAAGTGATAAAACCACTCTGCTGCTTGTTCAGCATTTTTGCCTTTGAAAATAAAGGTTACTGAATACTCGCTTTTGTTAGTTTCATTCATAATTTTTCCTTTATAAGTGTTCAAGGGCAGGTCTGAGACCTGCCCCTACGGTTTTTGTCTCGCCAGGTTGGACCTCGATGGTTGACCCCGCTGCCACCATCGCCCCAGCCTGCATCACCAGGCGGCCACCCCGGTGCACCATTACCGTGGCCTTTTTTCCCAGGTGGACATCGCCTTGCACCTCGAGAATGCCGCCATCTTCTACCGTTATGTGGGTGCTTATGTGGTAGTTATCGGTAATAGAGGCAAGGGGTTGCAGGCTTTCTTCACAATAGAGGTTGCCTTTAAAGTTCACAAGGGCTGTTTCGCCAAGGGAAAATTGCGCACTCTTGCTTAATACATCAAATCCGCTTGATTCTATTTCAAAAGGGTCACCGGGGACATCAAGGCTTCTATACATCCTTTTTTCTTTCTTACACTTGTAGTAAGGGGCCGATGTATCTAATCTGTCCGATGTATCCAATATGTCCGATCTGTCCAATGTGTTTACCGCTTCAAGTTTTGCAGATGCATGATCTTTTGGCTCGTTTTCCATCTCCTCTTGCCGGATACGCACACCACGCTTAAACAAACCTCTGCGGTAATCTTCCAGTATCAAGTATGGTTCACTTCTTTCAGTTTGTTCAGTTTGTTCAGTGTATTTCATATTGCAGCCAGAGAATTGTTTTAAGGCCTTCGCCGCTTAATTGAACCAGAATGCTCTGTCTTTTATAGTTTACCTTTAGAATCTTGCAACCTATTTTTGCCAATTCGTCTTCGGGTATCACAACCCGCCCGTCTTTCCTGTATGCGGAAAGCGGCTGGACTAAGCCGTTCTGCCTTTGCAGCCATTTTGCAAACACCAAGTCATTTCCACGAAGGGCATGGCTTCCGTCGCCGTATCGGACAAGACTCATGACACCGGGAATTTTCTTTATTGCAAGCCTCCGGCTTGCGTCAATGTCTTGCTCCAGGGCAAAGAACAGGAAGCCGGGCAAAAGCGGGATATTTTGCGACCATTGTTTTGTAATCCCTTCTTCATTCTTCCGGTAAAGATGCTTCTGCCTGGAGCCTACAATCTGTAAGCCCTGTCCTTTGAGGCGTTCTTCAACATAATCTTCTTTGCCGCTTACGCAGCAGAGACAGTATATCATTTATTAATTATTACTCATGCAATTTTGCCGCGAATAGCGCGAATGAACGCTAATATAAATATTTATTCGCGTAAATTGGCGTTATTAGCGGCTAATTTATAAACCATTCCTAATATGAGTTATTAGTTTCCAATTCTAACATTTCATATTGCAACCAGATTGCAAGCTGTAGACCTTCGCCGTGGAGTTGTATTTTCGCGCATTCTCTTTTGGGGTTTATATCGATTACCGTGCCGCACATCTCTTTAAGCGGGCCTTCGCTGATTACTACCCCGTCTTTTCTCTTGAAGGCCTTTAAAGGTTTTACTACACCATGCTGTGTTTCCAGCCAGATGGCAAATTTCAGGTCGTTTCCCCGGAGGGCGTGAGTGTCGTCCCCGTATTTAAGCGGGTAATAGACGCCCGGTATCGCTGTTATCCCCTGCCAGAAAAGAGCGTCCGCTTCGTCTTCCGACTTGAAGAAAATATAGCCCGGGATAAGCGGCTTATATTCTTTACCCTTTATTTTATTCTGCTTCCCGTCTTTTTTCCAAACCAGCCGTTCTTTGTGCGACTCTATGACCTCGTGTCCGTGCCTCCCCAGCGTATCTTCTACCGTAATTTCTTTCCCTGTTTCGCAAAAAAGGCAATATATGCTCATCCGGACACACCAATCCCATTGGCACTTAAAGTTGCTTTTTGCAGCCTCAGCGCCTTTCAAAAAAATTTATGGATATACCATTATAAAGTCAGCCCCAGCCAAGCCAAATAAGGGTATAATTGTCGAAGAAAACACTGTGGCCAGCCAAACATTTCCGGTCGATAGCGTTTATATCAAATATCATACAATTTTATATCAATTCTGTCAATAGCTTTTTCGGAAAATATAATAAAAATGATATAATGTTATATCTCGAAAAATTGGTTATTGATAATATAAAAAGAATTCGACATGACAAGGGGATTTCGCAAGAAAAACTGGCCGAAGCCTGCAATACGGCCACCAGCTATATTGGTCTTATGGAAATATATAAAAATATCCCCAAATTATCTACTATAGAACGCATTGCAAATGCGCTTGATATAGACCCTTTGGAGCTTTTTTACGACAAGGAACGGCAAACTGAGACCGCAAAAAGCAATTTAAAGGCTGAAAAAGAAAAAATCCTTGCCTTTATTGGCAAAGAACTCGATAAAATCCTACATATATAAGGCCTACATATCCCTAATCGACAGCCCCCGGTATTCAATGCTATACCCCGGAAGCTGCTGAACCAGGTTTGTCGCTTTCTTCTTTAATACATCAAGCTTGATTTTAGCAGGGTTGCGCTTTACTTCGACAATTATTGCCCGTTTGTCTACTTCGTTTATACCAACTATGTCAATCTCGTTTTGGTTGCCCTTCTCCCACCAGGAACCGATGGCTGAAAGGTTTTCTTCTGCCACCAGTTTTTCACGGAAATAACGTTCAAGAATGATGCCGGAAAAAGTGTCGTAGTCGCGTTTAATGATGTTCTTGACAAAATCGAAATTGCCAATCTCAATTTTGCTCCGGTTATTATAGATGAAGCGAAACCAGAAACACAGAAAGTTGTCGCTTATACGATATTTTACAGCACGAGTTTGAGGTTTTGCCAGAATAGGACGGATTTTTTCGACCAAATTAAAATCATTTTCAAGCCTGTCAAGGTAGCCGCCAATGTCTGTTTCAAGAATCGATTCGATATCAGGCCGCGATGTTTTGGAAGAGGCTATCAATGTTAATATAGAAAAATATGTTCCATAATCTTTACCAAATTCATCAACAAGCATGTTTTTGCCTTCTTCCAGGATAAAAGTATTCTCCGAAAATATGCTGTCAAGCATTTTATCCAGTGTCAAAGCTTTTTCTTCAATAAAATAATCAACGTATTTAGCCACGCCTCCGGTAATCAGATACATTGCCAACAGGTCGTGATTCGTAAAACTTTTTCTATAATCGGCCATGATTAGCTTCAAAATTTCTGCACTGAAAGGTTTTATCCTTAATAGACCAGTAGCCCTGCCAAAAAGAGGCTCCCGGTATCCCTGAAAAATTTTATACATCAGAGAATAGACAGAACCGCAAAGTACAAGATTAAGTTTCGTTTTATCCTTGTTTAAATCCCAAGTGCGTTGCATTACACTGTAAATACTAGGATTGACCCAAAAAAATTCCTGAAACTCATCAATAATTAAGGTAAATTTACGTTTTTCAGCCAATTGCATAACATAGATAAATATATCTTCAAAACGGCTGACTTCTCCGACAAAACCAATATCCAGTTTTATCTGCAATTCTTTTAGATATTCAGCACAAAGTAAGGGTTCGCTTTTTTTAGAAACAAAAAAATAAACAGCCTCCTCAGAATATGCCCTGGCAAGCAGGGTAGTCTTGCCAATACGCCTTCTCCCCATTACAACGGTCATTCGGGACGAAGTTTTTTTTGACTTATCTTCAGCGCTCTGAAGATAGGCAATTTCTTTTTCTCTGTCATAAAACTTAATCATTTACAGCTCCTTGTTATCGTAATGCACATTACCGTAACCACTATTACTGTAACCTATATTGCGTTATTTGTCAAGAGGTCTCATACCGTCCCCAGGGCAAAATCATTTAACTTTGAAATCATAAAAACAACCACGAATATACACGAATCGGCTTCGCCGACACGAATATTCTATGATAAGTAAGTAAAAATTCGTGTGGCCGAGGGCCATTCGTGTTATTCGTGGTTACTATAAAGTTAAATGATTTTGCCCTGTACCGTCCCGGCTAAGAAATTTTTAAAATCCCGAAAATAAAAATTAAAGTTATTGGGGGCGCTTGCCGATAATTTTTATGCGGACGAATTGTCCGCAGCGTGAGCATGGACGCTCGCGTATTTTGATTCATGGAGGATGATTATGGTCATCAATCACAACATGTCTGCTATGTTCGCAGACCGCACGTTGAAGGTTACCGAAGGAAACCTTACAAAATCGATGGAGAAGCTGAGTTCAGGGCTTAGGATTAACAAAGCCGCAGACGATGCTTCAGGGCTGGCTGTATCTGAAAAGATGAGGGCGCAGGTTCGGGGTTTGAATCAGGCTTCGAAGAATGGTGCCAATGGCATTAGCTTTATCCAGACAACTGAAGGGTATCTGAACGAAACCACCGACATCATGCAGCGCATGAGGGAACTTGCAGTTCAATCTGCAAATGGTATTTACAGTGCTGAAGACCGCAGCTATATTCAGGTGGAAATTAACCAACTGATTGAAGAGGTTGACAGAATTGCAGACCAGGCTGAGTTCAACGGCATGAAACTGCTTTCCGGCAGGTTTGCCCAGAACACCGGCGATAATGTTCCCACTGCTTCAATGTGGTTCCACATTGGCGCCAATATGGACCAGAGAATTCAGGTCTTTGTAGGCACCATGACCAGCGCAGCCCTTGGAGTTTCCAATGTTGCAATTGCCGACCCGGACAGTGCGAACAGGTCGATTGGCACGCTCGATGAGGCCTTGAAGAGGATTGCAACCGAAAGGTCAAACCTTGGGGCTTACCAGAACAGGCTGGAAACAGCGGTTAAGGGCATCGACATTGCAGCCGAGAACATGCAGGCCGCAGAAAGCCGCATACGCGACACCGATATGGCAAGCGAGATGGTTGAATATACCAAAAACCAGATCCTGACCCAGAGCGGCACCGCAATGCTGGCCCAGGCGAACCAGAGAACAGCTACCGTGCTGTCCCTCTTACAGTAAGGGCAAGCTTAGCTAGCCCTATGGCCTAGCAAGGAATATAGGGGGGAAGAAAATGCGGGAAAACGCAAAAATTTCTTCCCCCTCCCTTGCGCTTTTTTCAAAAATGCATTATAATGGAAGTAAGGCGGTTAATGGTTTCTAACCGGAGACTGCCATGATATTTGAAATAATTTGCGTAAGCAAATAATAGTATCCTTGATTTCAAGGAGCATGACGGTTCGTTCGATATCTTATATATCGAATGAACCGTATTCAGGTGGGTTTTTAGGCGGCAGCAGGGGACGCAATAGCGAAACTGAAGCGCTATGCTGCTCTTTCGAACTAAAACCTGATTATATGTTCAATCTGTGGGCACGGATGCCTACAGAACCTTGACGTCAAGGAGGGGATTATGGTAATTAATCACAACATGAGCGCTCTTTTTGCGAACCGGCAGCTCGGTGTGACCCAGGCTTCATTAACCAATAGTATGGAAAAGTTGAGTTCTGGGCTTCGCATCAACAAGGCAGCCGATGACGCATCCGGTTTGGCAGTATCTGAAAAGATGCGCAGCCAGATTCGGGGCCTGAATCAGGCAGGGCGAAACATCGAGAATGGCGTATCATTTATCCAGGCCACCGAAGGTTATCTGCAAGAGACCCAGGATATTCTGGGCCGCATGAGGGAATTGTCAGTAGAGGCTGCTAACGGCATCTATTCTGATGAGGACCGCGGAATGATTCAGGTGGAGATATCCCAATTGGTGCAGG
>JAISIL010000179.1 GCA_031262035.1 Spirochaetaceae bacterium
TCGATAATAGCCTTGTTTTTCCGGCTGTTCCGTTCCCACAATGCCCCAAATTTCTTCAGTGTAGCCTCATTCACTGCATCCTTCGACTGATATGCGGCAATAATGTTCTCGATACTGGTATAGTATTGTGCATCTAGCTTCGATAGGGTTGGGTTAGGGATTAACCGCGAACGACGCGAACCACGCGAACAGTCCTTGCCATTTACAGCGTCTAGCGCATGCACGATAGCTGATGGTTCAGCAGCAGGAATAATAATTAGGTTTGGATATTCGAGCACAGCATTCAAATCAATCAAATCCAAAGCTCTTTTTAATATTGATAAGTGTTTCTCGACAATAATGATGAAAGGCAAAAGCCGTTCGCGTGGTCTGCGTGGTTCGCGGTTAATTTTCTGGACCAGCGACAAAGCCGCATACCCCAGCCCGAAGCCCAGCACTATATATGCACCAGCCTCATCAAGCGAATTGACCAATCGTTCTGCCTCTTTGCGGGGGTCTCTTGCCGAATGGACATAGAGGTTATTTGCCTTTAATGTCCAGTCGCCGGATGCTGCTTTTTCAAGCTGTAAGTCCAGTGCATCATCTTGTGATGTAGTGATCTTTTCTGCAAGGCCGGGAAATCTTGCAAGCAGAGGATTCAGGCTGTTCACTGGAGCTCCAATTGAATCACCGTATCCACAGTAACCGGGGCGCCGGGTAGGGGAGTCTGCCGGACTACCCAGCCATCGCCTTTTATCTCAACTTTTAGTTCCTGTTGGTTAATCAGCGGCAGCAATTCGCGCTTGGAATAGCCTGTAAGGTCGGGCATTACTTCGTCTATCACTATTTGCCGGAGATTGGGCACAGTAACAACACCGGGATGCTGCACATGGGGGTTTCGTCCCCGGGGAATGCCCAGGTAATCAATTAATTGTTCGGCCGCTTCACGGATAGGAGGAGCAGCAATACGGCCGCCAAGGAATTCGCCCTTTGGTTTTATGATAACGAGGTAAAGCACCAGACTAGGCTCATCGGCCGGAAGCATGGCCATGCAGCTTGCGATAAAGTCGGTATCGGAATAACGGTTTGTGCGGCTGTCTATAATCTGTGCCGTCCCTGTTTTTACGGCAAGCGAAAGGTCTGCAACATTCGCCCGCCAACCGGTGCCTATATCGCTGGTGACATTCTTCATGTAGCTTCGCATTGCCTGTGCCGTTAGTGCATCTATTACCCGCCGGTTATCCTTTGCTGTTTCGGGGGACAAAACCACACTAGGCCGGACCAGAATGCCGTCATTTGCAATTATGGTAGCGGCTTGCATCATCTGCAATGCAGAAACGGCAATCTCTTGCCCAATTGCAATAGTTGGTTTGCTCCGTGCCGACCAACGTTTGCTATCTACAAGGATGCCGGGTGTTTCACCGGAGATGCCGGCATCTGTTCTTTGGCCAAAACCAAAATCGCGGAGTGTATTATAAAACGACAGGTTATCCATTTGGTCGGAAGCATAGGCAGCCCCGGCATTGCAGGAATAGACGATTATATCATTTGCGCTTACCGGCCCGTGGGCTGCAAGGCATTTGATAACAACCCTTTCACCAAGGTTTGTGGTGTGTTCATACTCACCATTGCAGTAAAAGATTGATTCACCGGTGATGGCGCCCTGACCCATAAGACCGGCCAGTGAAAATATCTTGAATACAGACCCTGGTTCGTAGGCCCAGATTGCAGGCCGGTCCATGCGCTCGGTGTCAGTAGAATTGCGAATATCATTGGGGTCGAAGTTTGGGAGCGATGCCGAACCGAGTATTTCGCCTGTCGCATTATCCATGGCAAGGAACATCACTGCTTCGGGCTTCGATTCAAGCATTATCTTTCGGGCAATATCTTCCAGAATATACTGAACATTTACATCGATACTGAGGGTAACGTCTTCACCCTTGGAGAGAGTATCATTATAGGCATACTCGATACCACCAAGCCCCTGATTATCATCGCCGACAAAGCCGATTAACTGGCCGGCAAGGTTCTTTTCGGGGTAGACCCGCCCGTAGATATTTTCAATTCCTACACCTTTAAGGCCTTTTTCGTTCTGCAATTCCCGAATTTTGTCGGCAATAGATTGTTCAACCTGCTTTTTCAGGTAAAGAAAATCGCTCGCAGAGCTTTGAATTCGGTTCACTATCTCTGATTGTGGAATATTCAGAATAGGAGAGAGCGCGCCTGAAAGAAGCTCAATATCTTCTATACTTGGCCGCCAGATACTGATATTAGCAAGCCGCGTCTGAATGGCAAGTTGCCTGCCGTTTCTATCGCTTATCGCTCCGCGTCCTGCTTGTTCACCGGAAGCTGAGCCGGGAGGTATCGTATTTTTCAGAGAGGCAAGATAGGCGTATCGTCCCAGGGCAAAGAGGGCAAAGCCTGAGAGAGCTATTGCAAAGATTAGAAAGCGTAAATTCAATCTCGGTTTATCGGCCATATCACTTTTCCCAGTATATTATCAATTTGCAGCGATCCGTAAAAACGGGAATCATAGGAATCCTTTGCATTATCGCCTTCTGCAAAGAATTTACCATTATAATCATCTACATTGACTACTCGTTTTATTGCATCGACGCCATCCGGTGTTATAAATACAATAATATCATTTTCGGCAGGCTTTGCCCAGTGAATTATATAATTTCTGCCCAGGGGAAAGCGCAAACCATAGGCAGAACGAAGGAGCAGCACAATCGAGCCTGAATGGAAAGAGGGCTCCATTGAAGGCCCTTCGACAATAATCATATCAAGAAAAAAAAGCTTTACCAAAAGGGCAAAACCACAGGCCGAGAAAATTGCAAGGAGTGTTTTTTTTTCTTTCACAACACTAATTATATCAAAAAAAAAACCGAATATCTAGTATATGATAGATGGAAAGATTGTTCAGCAGGTAGAAAAAAGACAGCGGCGCTCAAGCTCGGGTGCAGTGTCTTCGGCAAGTTTCTCCGGCTATGGCGCTTTTGATAAGCCTCTTTCGCCGCTTATTGCAGGAATTGACCAACATGAAGTCCGCAGAAAGCAGCAGAGAAGGGCTCCGGTTCTCCAGTCCATGGGGACAAGGCCTGAGCCGAATGGCTATGTTTCACCGCGTTCGCGTAAAGTGGCGGCGGCGACCCGTGCAAGGGCTATGGCGAATGCAAGAGCGGCAGCTCCTGTAGCGCATCCCTGGCTTGCTTCATTTTTTAGGCCGAAGATGCTTCTTATCACCGCAGCACTGGCAGTTACAGTGATTCTGCTTCGTGGCGGTGTTTCCTATGAACAAGTTTTTCCATTTGGCAACAGTCTTATTACCCCAACCGGCAATTCTCAAGCCCGGGGTAACAGTAGTGCAATAGACGACGCGAATAGCAGTCGTAACGAACTTGCCCGCTATGCCGGAGTTCCAACCTCCTTTTCCGGTGTAGCGGGTGAGTCCCTCTCATCTATGCAGCTTGCATCAGTGAGCAATCCGGCCACCGATAAAGCCGCTCAAAGTGATGAAATTCCTCTTGATATGGCCGAAAGCTTCAAGTGGATTAATTATACCGTAAAAAAAGGCGATACGGTTTCCGGTATTGCAAAAGATTTTGGCCTTTCCTGGGATGCCGTTATAGCGGCAAACGATTTACAGAATGTAAAGACCCTTCGCGAAGGCCAGAAACTAAGGCTTCCCAACATGGACGGTATTCCCTACAAGGTAGTAAAGGGTGATTCCCTTGAAAAAATTGCAAAGAGGGAAGGGGTGCCCATGGAAGCAATTCTTGATGCCAACGATATGGACAGCGAAAAGATTCTTGCAGGTGCCAGCTTGTTTATTCCCGGTGCAAAAATGCAAAGCGATGCACTAAAACTGGCAATCGGTGAACTTTTTCGAAAACCGATTACAGGCTACCGCTTAACCAGCAACTTTGGTTGGCGCAACGATCCATTTACCGGAACACGCAAATACCATGGCGGCCTTGATATGGCCATTGCAAACGGCACCCCGGTAAAGGCAGCAAGTGAAGGCAAGGTAAGCGCTACCGGCTATAATGGCACCTATGGGAATTATGTAATTATCAGCCACAGCAGTAATTGGCAAACCCTCTATGCACACCTGAGTAAGATTTCGGTAAAAGAAGGCGCAGCGGTTACAAGCAGCACTAAGATTGGAGAGGTTGGCAGCACCGGTTACAGCACCGGCCCGCATCTGCACTTTGCCGTATACAAAAACGGCAAGTCCGTTAACCCGCTTGACTATCTGGCAAAGTAATGTTATTCTTTCTGCATATTAGTAATCAATATGCAGAAAGAACAGCGGGAATCCTTTTTAAATATCCTCGATACGGCATTGGAAAAGATTTGGGAAAGAAAAATTGAGATAAATCTTGCCCGCATAAATAACTGTGAAATAGCCCTTGAAGTCCTTGAACATGAACTTGAGTTAATGGTTGAAGAAACAATTCTAATAGAAACAAATCCAAAAAAATTCTAAAGTAAAAATCCCACACACCGATATAAATAGTATAGGCGGTGCGTGAACTTGTCAAAGGTTCGACTTCCAGACGCATCGCCTTAGTTTAGTATATCCAAGTAGACAGAATATACATTATAGGCAGTAGAATGCACTGTTCGCCTTTTTGCTAAACAATAAGCGCCCTGAGCAGCCCCTTGGCTTCTGCCTTGCCGCCGGCGGGGCCTACACAGGATGGGCAGCCGTTTTTGCAGGAACATTGTGCAACTGTTTCGTAGGCTGCATGGAATAAACCATTTAGCTTTTCGGCAAGGGCTTCTGCAAGGCCTGTTCCGCCGGGATATTTATCGTAAATATACAAGGCAGGAATTCCAAAATGCGGATCGCGAACCCGTTCTGCAATACCAATATCCCGGCTGTCACAGAGCAAATATACCGGTGCTATTTGTTTTATAAGCGTCCCGGCGCCTGAAAGCGCTGCACCTGCATCCTCGGTGCGTTCAAAGGCTTGCAGGTATTGCCCGGCCTTTGTGTCAGGCGGAAAGGTCAACATTAAAGCCCGTGTCTGCATTTCTTCTTCAGATAGGTCTATATCGCCATACCCAATATTCTCATGCGTCCAGAATTTGATTTTCTTGAACTTTGACACCTGGGAACGGACAAGAATGTCGCCTAAAGTAACTTTAAATACTATCTCACATTGCTTATCACTCCTCTGCGCCTCCGCGTCTCCGCGTGAGCTTATTTCTTCATCTTCCGACAGCACCTTGATATCCCGTTTCACCAAGCCATCGGTGAAATAATTTACATCGGCCTCTACGACAAGGCATTTACGGTTTTCTATATCAAGGTTTTCTACAATAAATTGCCGTCCACGGTGAAGATACACAGCATTTTTGAAAACCATTTCCTTGGCACTTGGCCGGTCCATCTCCCCAATAACGGCATTCCGTCCCTTGGTGACATCAATAATCACCACATTGTCCGCTGTGGCCGACCGTAAACTGATGCCCTCTGCCGGATAGGAACGGTCCGACCAGTAATAAGTAGAAAGGAGGAAGTAGGAAGTAGGAAGGTTGTCGTCTGTAGGTGTTTGCCGACTCTCTATCTTACGGATTATTCCATCTTCTGCCAGATAATCGAGCGCATCCTGCAAGTTATCACCAAAAAGCCCGCTATCCCCACACTTCCTCCTTCCTACTTCCTCCTTCCTACTTTCTTTACTACTTATCTTAAACGGCAATTCGAATGTGGCACATTTTACATGGTCGGTGAATATGTAGGGGTTTTCCGGGTCGATGCGGCCTTCTTCGGCGGACTTTGCAAAAAACCATTCGTTATTCTGCATGATAAATTGGTCGAGGGGTGAAGAACTGGCGATAAACACCGAGACAGAGGTGCCGCCCCTTCGCCCTGCCCTACCCGATTGCTGCCAAAAGCTGTTGAAGCTTCCCGGGAAACCGGCGACAATACTTGCATCAAGGCCGCCAATGTCTATACC
>JAISIL010000082.1 GCA_031262035.1 Spirochaetaceae bacterium
AGATGGCACAACTTGCTTATGCCGAAAAACGCGGTAAAAAACATCGTGACATGGAAATTCTTAATCTTATCAATAGTGGCATCTCTATAGATGAACTCCGTAAAAAACTCTCAGATTAACTACCCGCGAACCACGCGAACTTGTTGCCTGCTATCTTCGCTCAGTTTTCATAGCTTACAATCACCTTATCTTTTCCAATGGTGAATAATCCCAGAGCGAATATGCCTGAAATTGTTGTTTTATCTTATTTGTTAATAACCTATTATCAAAAAGGTGAACAATACGTGACCTTGTCTGAGGATAGTCACCTTTTTCGGTTAATATTTGTCTATTGGAAAAGCCAATATACACAAAGGGTAGTGAACGCTCTAATTTATCAACCAATGCACCGTCACGCATAAATATATACATATTTTTATGATATTCGTGACCTATTGGATAAAGATGGGCATCCCAATCTGTTGGATGATGCAATTCAATTTCATATCCATCTTTTGTGAACCTGTCATCGTAGATAATGTCATCACATAATTTTCCTGGCGAATAGAAATCCAGAAAAGTATTATCGCTCACACAGTGCGAGGCTTTCATTATAGCCCACCCCTTAATACCGAAATCACTCTTACGGTATTCTTGTCCAATAATTAATTTTTGCATCTTCATTATCCTCCATAAAGTGTTTTTCGCGTTTATACTTCGCAACCTCAAGATACCTATTAAATACTTAAAAAACTGCTATATCAATTTTTTCTTTAAAAATATATTCTGGATCATCTGATACTGCTATTGGATAATTATGATGTGATTTCATTTCTTTAACAACATCTACCGATGGATGACCAAATTTATTTTTCCCATATGACATCGGACATAAATATTTTTTTGCGCCAGTGATAGGTTTAATAGAAAATGAATACTCACTTCCATGATGCGGAATTTGAATAGTTCTAACATAATCCCAATATTTATGATAAATTTTTTTCACATCAATAATGTTCCAATTAGAATCACCGGAATATAAACATCCTGCTGAATTATATCGTTTACAATGTTTACTATAAGTTGGAAGACAATGTGAATGAATCGGTTCCAAGTAAGTATTTATCTTGTTTATTGGACCGGAGTATAACAACATAGAATTTTTATTAATATCTTTATCAACTTTTTCATAAATTTTCTGTATTTTTTTGTATTTTGAAGCAATGAAGTCTAAATCACAATAAAGATTATTAACATCTATTCCTTCCTTCTCAAATAATAATAACAACTTTTTGTGTTTTTCAGAAAACTCATAATTAAATGGAATAAAACACCATAAATGAGATCTTATATCTAGCCTTGTTAGACTTCGAATTGTGTCACCGGAATAATTTTCAAGACTAATAGATTCAGATGTCTCTTGTCCACCATTACCAGACATTACCTTTATTATTTTTGTATTATTTCCAAAATATCGTTGTGGATTACTAATTAAGTTTATCAAATCAGAATATCCCATTGTTCGATAGATACTAATTAAGATGGCTTCCTCAACTCTATCTAAGAGAGGTAAAACGACCCTCTTTATATGGTATCTATCCTTAAGAATATCTATCAGATTTACATGGTCGGCATCAAAATGTGATATAAAAAGAACGTCTATTATACTGCCTTTGGGGAAGGCAGTACTAACAACCTTTCTCGACTGTATTGTTCTATACAAATTACCACAATCATAAACCATTATGAACCTATCATCATGTTCTTCAGAGTAAAACGCACCTTGCCCAATTGGGTGAAAAGATCTTGTGATCATGTTCTATTTCTCCTTATGTGTTTTAATTCCTTTATCGAATTATTATTTCTTTAATAATCCCCTTAATCCACCCACAGCCCCGTATACAGCGGACTCCCGGCATTATAGTCATAACTCATATCCATATCCTCCGTAATATGGTTATTCTTGTAATGACTACCATCTATATATATAGCCGCACCATCGCTTGACTGGTTCTTCTTCGGCGTCCCAGAAGCGTCATTTCCAGACTCACTGGAACCATAGATGACACCACCTGTCTTGCTGAACACAGCAGCAACACCAGACTCAATATATACACCACCCCCATATCCAGCTATGCTAGAACTTGAACCATAAACCGTTTTATTGCCTGATACAATAGCCATATCAGCCATATTGAATGTTCCACCTGCAAGATATATAGCACCACCACCGATATTTGACGACAATGAAGATGACCTATATACAGTATTTCCTGAAACAGCTGCATTGTCATTCATATTGAATGTGCCAGACTCAACATATACACCACCTCCATAGATAGAGTAGAGGGAGGATGCAATATTCCCAGAAACAACCGCATTATCATTCATGCTAAATGTGCCACTTGCAACATACACACCACCTCCGTAGGAATAGGAGGAGGATAAGGCTGTATTCCCTGAAACAATCGCATTATCATTCATGCTGAATGTGCCAGATGCAACATATACCCCAGCTCCATAGGAGTAAGAGGTGTAGTCGTCGTCGTCGGAGGAATCGGAGGAAGCCGTATTTCCTGAAACAACTGCGTTATCATTCATGGTGAGAGATCCTCCGTCAACATAAATACCACCTCCATACGTCGTTGATCTCCCAATAATAATAATACCCCCAGAATAATTATTCTCAGAATAAATATTCCCAGCAATCTTTACAGAACCATTCAATTCTAATTGTCCTGTTGCATTTACCTTCACTAAAGAGGCATTATTGCTCGATACCCCCTTAAGTAGCATTTTCCCATTCAAGATTACAGAAACTGAATTTCCACTAGCTACACCGATAGTAAGCAATGAACCAGTTCCGCTTAACTGAACAGTAGGCCAGTTAGCCTCAATGCTTCCTTCTCCCATACCGGTAAAGGTAATACTAACATTATTTGCATTATTCAAATTATCTAAATTTTTTGCAGTAACATTATCAGAATCAAAAAGTTTTATTAGATAGGTTGAATTACTTGTGGCGTTGTTCTTTATCCATGGCAATATATTGTTAAGGTTGGAAACCACACCTAAACCTAAATATGCTGGTGTAGTACTATCATTTACATAGAGGCGGGCAGTTATTGGGTCCGTCTGCGGGAAAATCACTGTCACATTACCGGAATTAGCGTTATTACTTACACTTGAACCTGTATAAGTAAAATAGTTAGCAGGTATTCCAACAAAAGTATATCCGTTTTTTACTGTAAACGACAGCATCGCACTATAGGTCTTACTTCCCCTAAAGAATGCCTTGCTCAAACTTCCGCCACCTTCTTTCCAACTTACAGTACCTGTATACTGTGTAGTATTGATAGGCGTTGTTACCGGTATCTCTCCAACCACAGGCGCCATTATGAGCCCATCTAAATCTGCTGAAACTATCTTTGGAAATGTGATAGTTATTACATTACTTCCTGCATTATTGCTTACCGACATTGCATTGGTGTTGATAAAAGAATTGGCGGCAACAGTGTTAAATGTATAGTTCTCAGTAGGTGTCAGCGTAACTATCGCTTTGTAGGTGGTATTGGCAATAAAGCTACCTGATACCATCAAATCATTCCCATCCAACCATGAGACATTTCCACTAAACTCACTGGAAATTTGTGATAAGGCACTTGAAGGTGATTGCCCGATTGCCGGTCGTGTTATAAAATTCGTCAAGTCAAATTGAGTAATATTATTCTTGGTAGTAACCGGAAACACAATCATCACCGTTCCGCTATTGGCAGAGTTTGTTACTGAAGTTGCACCGGTATAACTAAAGGCATTAGCCGAAACTCCGGTAAAGGTGTAGCCGATATGTGGTGTTAATGTGAGCATGGCTTTATAAACAGTATTGGCTTCAAACGATGAATTATACCAATAGTTTTCATCATTGCGAGACCAATTTACAAAGCCGGTATATTGCTCCGTAGAGATAGATGCTGTATTAGGGCTGGCTCCCTTTACCGGAGCAATTATCAAACTACTTAGGTCAAGTGTAGTAACAACTACCGGGTCTACAGTAGCAGGAAATACTATAGTGACTGTCCCACTATTGGCGGAATTACTTACAGATGTTGCGCCAGTATAGGTAAATGAATTTGCTTCCACCCCATTAAAGGTGTAGCCGGTAGCGGCGCTCAGTGTAACAACCGCCCGGTATATTGTCCCTGCATCAAAATAGGAAGAGAAAGATGAGCCACCGCTGGTTCTCCAACTTACCGAACCGGTATATTGTCCGGTTGATATTGAAATGTTACTGGCCAGCTCGCCCTTTACAGGTGGTGTTACCAAACTGGTTAAATCCAGAGCAGTTACTTTTATGGGTTCAAGGGAATTGAATATAATTGTTACAGTTCCCCTGTTTTCTTCATTACTTACCGACACCGCTTCGCTATGAGTAAAGGTATTGGTTCCTATTCCTTCAAAGGTGTATCCGGCTTTGGGGGATAGTTCAACAATGGCCTTGTATGAGATATAAAGTTGGAAAGCTGTGGTGGGTGAAAAAACTAGACCGTCCTGCCTGCTCCACATGATAGTGCTGGAATATTCTGTTGTATCAATAGTATTAACCAGTTGGCTCGGACTAAGACCTGCTCTTGGCACAGGCACTAAATCTGTTAAATCAAGATTGGTAACCAGTTGTAGGTTCCGGGTAACACTTATCGTAGGATTACTCATAATTGTTCCCTCATAGCCCTCACGGCTTACCCGTACCTTTATTGTCTTTCCAATATCCCCTTCTACCGGGACATAGCTGCTGGCACCAGTACCGATTAGCGATGATTCACCTTGTATCCACTGGCAGGTAATGGTTCCAGTGCCGCTCAATTGACTTGTATCGGCAGTTAAAGTGCTTCCAACTATCGGATTCCCCGAAATGCTGACACTACCGCTTAGAATTTTTGTGGCTGAAAGCACGACTGCAGTCGGACTACTTTCAATAGTTCCCTCATAGCCCTCACAGCTTACCCGAACCTTTATTGACTTCCCAATATCCCCTTCTACCGGGACATAGCTGCTGGTACCAGTACCGATTAGCGATGATTCACCTTGTATCCACTGGTAGGTAATGGTTCCAGTGCCGCTCAATTGACTTGTATCAGCAGTTAAAGTGCTTCCAACTATAGGATTCCCCGAAATGATCACACTACCGCTTAGAATTTTTGTAGCTGCAAGAACGGCTGTAGTCGGACTACTTTCAACTGTTCCATCGTAGTCTACACGACTCACCTGCACCTTTATTGTCTTCCCTATATCTCCTTCTACCGGAACATAGGTGTTACCACCGGTGCCGACTGTCGTATCTTCGCCTTGCATCCACTGATAAGTAATAGTTCCAGTACCACTCAATTGACTTGTATCGGCAGTTAAAGTGCTTCCAACTATCGGATTCCCCAAAATACTGACACTGCCGCTTAGAACTCTTGCAAGCACGACTGTAGTCGGACTACTTTCAACAGTTCCATCGTAGCCTACACGACTTACCTGCACTTTTATTGTTTGCCCTATATCACCTTTTAACGGGACATAGGTGCTTCCGCCAGAGCCTACTTTCGTATCTTCCCCTTGAATCCACTGGTAGGCCAGTAATCCTTCGCCTTCAAGTTCGGTTGTATCGGCAGTCAGAGTTTCGCCAACTTTTGGTGTGCCTGTAATAGTGACCTCTCCTGTAAGGGTTGCAATTTTAGGGGAAGGCATTTCACAACTAGCCGACATAATAGCTAAAACGAGAACTGTGCCGATAAAGAATCCTTTACTCTTAAATAAATCTGCCATAATAAACCTCCTAAGTCCCAACTTTGAATTAATCTTACTATGAGAATATTCTATTATATTATACCATACTCTTAGTAAAATTGTCAACTATCCTTTTGTAAAATATAATAAAAATAATTTAAAAGGCTTTTATGACAGATATAAAAGATGTTTTTGCATCTAATTTAAAAAAAATACGACATGCAAAAGGGCTCAATCAGGCAGAATTAGCGGGAAAAGCAGAAGTTTCCAAGAATTATATCGGTTTTCTCGAAACCGCCCGTAAGTTTCCCTCGTCCGAGATGGTTCAAAAGCTCGCTCAGGCCCTGGATATTGACCCAACCGAACTTTTCGCCAAAGAAATTGATGTCCAAAAGGTGATACTGGCCACTCAAAAGGCCGTCTACAAAGAAATCGGCACCCTGATTGACAGGACGGTGTCGGAGATTATCAACACAAAGGTGGCGGAATTGGAAGAATTGGAGCCGGTTGCTTGACTATTTTCGGGAAATATGTTATAATAAAAGTATGGTACAAACAGCGACTATACAAACTGGTTGGCAAGTAGCCTTGCCCGAGGAACTCTGCCATTCTTTATCTCTTTTTGTGGGTGAAAAGCTGGATATTTATCCGGAAGGGGATACAATAATATTAAAACCTGATAATACCCCTGTAGAATTGTTCATGACACAAGCACATCAATTGCAAAAGATGGCCGCAGAGGCTGGGCTTACGGAAGATGATATTACATCTGCCATCAAAGAAGCAAGAGCAGAAATACGATGCAAATTATCATAGACACTAATGTACTCATGTCGGCTTTATTTTTCGATGGTTTGCCATTAAAACTTGTCCGACTAATCTTTGGTGAATCTTGTAAGGCTGTTGTATCACCTGATATTGTGCTTGAGTATAATGAAACTTTTCAAAAAATGCTTCTCAAACTCCCTAATCCAATATATCATTTTTCTTTGGAATTGTTTATAAAACAAACCAAGCAAATAAAACCTGTATCAGATATTCATATTTGTAGAGACCCAGATGATGACAAGTTCCTCGCCTCTGCGGTAGACAGTCATTGTAATTACATTGTGTCAGGCGACACCGATTTACTCGTTCTAAAGGAATTCCAAGGCATCCCAATTATTACTACCCGTCAATTTCTTGATATTTTAAGCTCGCTACCCTAAAATCGCCTCCCTGATTGACAGGACGGTGTCGGAGATTATCGCTGGTTCAATCCTCTTGATGCCAATGGGTAAAAAGTTCGGAATGGGAACCGGTGCGATGAAAAACAACCGTTTTTTTCATTTTATTAATCTTGTATATAAGCAGCCAATCATCCTCAATATGGCATTCAGTGTATCCTGCCCATTCTTCGTGTAAAAGATGCTCTTTAAAAGCCTCAGGAAGCGGTTCTTCATGTGTGATAAAATGAACAACTTCCTTGAATTGTTCCATGTTGTAACCTTCCCGCTTTTTTGTTTCTAGTTCCCGGTTAAAACGAGGCGTAAAAGTTCGTCTAAGCATAATTATATTCCCAAAGCTTCAAACATATCTTCATCGGTTTCATACCAATGCGTTGGAATTTCCCCTCGCTCCATCGCTTCGCCTTCTTTAAAGGACGCAATGGTTTGCTCATTAGGATAATTGTAGTATCTGCAAAGCGGGCAATCATTGTCTGCTTCCAGAGTATCTTCTTTCACTTCAATATGATTCGCCTTTTCCAGAGCTATGAGGCGTTGGTTCATTACAAGTAATACCTTTAAAAGATATTCATTCGTAACTTTTCTTTGTATTTGTGCCGCCATAATCTTCTCCTTACTATAAGTATACTCTAAACTACTAATTATTTCAATAGGGTTCCCCTTCCGCCACAAACACACGGCCATTGGGGAGTTCTAGTTTCCAGGCGTGGAGGTAGTAGCCTGTGGGGGATTTGCCGCCGCCGTATTTTATGTCGCCTTTTAAAGGGTGCCCGTGCAAGGCGCATTGGGCACGAATTTGGTGGGTGCGGCCTGTTTCTATGGATACTTCCAAAAGTGTATTGCCATCAATATACTTCAGTGGTTTTACCTTGGTAATAGCCTGTTTACTTTGACTGTGCTTATTTCCCTCGACCGCTATGGTCTTGCGCCTTGCAGTGTTGCGCACAAGGCTGTCTTCCCAGGCCTCCTCGTTCTGCACTATTCCCAGGGCCAATGCACGATAGTTTTTTTTGATTAAGCCCTTTTGCAAAAGGCCCGAGAACCACCTTGCACCTTCCAGGCTTGTTCCAAAGGCCACCAAACCGGAAGCCCCTTGGTCCAGCCGATGAAGCGGCCCCGGTTTAAAGGACAGTGATGGCGGCAACTTCGGAGCAAGATATTCCCTCACTTGTGTTTCAAGACTATCATCCCCATGCACGGGAATGCCTTTCGGTTTGTTGACTATCAGGATACCATCGCCTTCATAGATGATCTGAAGATTCTCACGCGGAGGCGCGGAGACGCAGAGATTGGCATTTTCCACCCCCGCGCCCCCGCGGGAAAATTGTAGGGGCGAATAATTATTCGCCCCTACAATTTCTATATTGTTACCACTCGCAACCCGAAAGTCCCCGCTCCGCTTGACGCCATCAACACTCACCTTCCCCTGACGCAAGAGCCGGGAAATCAATCCCAGCGACAATTCCGGCAGTGCCTTCCTAAGCACCCTATCCAGACGCCTACCCTCATCATCCTTACCCGCAACCACTTGCTACTTGCTCCTTGCTACTTAATCAACATATTCCATCGGGAAAACCATGCGGTCTTTTGTCAACACGGTGTTGGGGAAGACGGCGCGAGCTTCGCGGAGAAGGTTTTTCAGGTCGTAGTCGGTGTAACGGGGGCTGTAGTGTATAAGGCCCAGTTTGCCGGCCCCGGCCATTTTGGCAAGGTGGCCTGCCTGTTCTGCAGTCATGTGCCGCTTTTCAATGGCGCTTTCCATTAAGGCCTGTTCGAACATACCTTCGCAGATAAACAAGTCCGAGCCTTTTGCTTCGTTTGCAATTGCAGGGAATGCAAGGGTGTCCGTGACAAAAGTGAATTTACGGCCGCTCCGTTTTGGCCCCAGCACATCTTCCGGCTGAACAATTGTGCCTTCGCTGTTTTCCACTGCCTGCCCGGCCTGGAGCTTTGCCCATAAAGGCCCCATTGGCACCTGTAATTCCTTCGCCTTTTCCGGGTGGAACTCACCGGGGCGGTCTGTTTCCTCCAGTGTATAGCCATAACAGGGTTTCGTATGCCGCAGAGGGAAGGCCCGTATGTAAAAATCCTCGCCGCCATACACGACGCCAGGTTCGGTAACTTCCTTGACAATAATCTCATAATTGATATACATATCCAGCACACGGCGGCTTTCTTCGATATATTCAGCAATTTTAGGCGGGCCAAAAATATAAAGCGGGTCGTCCCGTTCCACCTGACTGGAAAGCATCAAAAGGCCGGGCAGCCCCGTTACATGGTCTGCATGGGTGTGGCTGATAAAAATGGCCGTTATCTTTTTCCAGCGCAGGTTCAAGCGCCGAAGGCTCACCTGGGTCCCCTCGCCACAATCAAAAAGAAAGAGTTCCCCTTCCCGCCTGAGTAATACCGATGTTAAATGCCGGTTGGGAAGCGGCGCCATTCCCCCGCAACCCAAAACAAATGCTTCAAGATTCATATATAATCAGTATAGTGTTTTAAAAGATTAATGTCTAGGGATACCAGCTTGTATTTTTATGCAAAATCGTTTATACTATAAGTGGATATATGAAAATCCTCTGTGTTGCCGACATGATTGACCCATTGGTTTACTCTGACCAGATAAAAACACGCTATGCCGATGTTGGCTTGGCACTTTCGGCAGGGGATTTACCAATGGACTACCTGGAATTTATTGTGTCATCGCTCAATGTGCCCTTGCATTTTGTCTTTGGGAATCATAACCTTGATGAATATGATTACTATATTTCAGGGCGTGCAGGCAGTTCCAATGATATGATGGAAAGGCAGCGGGGGGAGCATAACTTTAGTTCCGGGCTGATACATGCAGGGAATCACCTCCGGCGCGAAGGGCAGTTACTGATTATGGGCCTTGGCGGTTCAATGCGTTATAATAAGAGTGAAAATCAATATACAGAATTCCAGATGTATTGGCGGATTATCAAATTGCTGCCCCATCTTTTTTGGAACAAATTAATTCACAAGCGTTATGTAGATATACTACTCACCCATGCAGCGCCTGCAGGTATTGGCGATTTGTCCGATCCCTGCCACAAGGGCTTTAAAGCATTTCTGTGGTTCATGGAAAAATTTAAACCAAAGTATCTTTTACATGGCCACATTCACTTGTATGATATGTCGGCGCCGCGTGTGCACAAATACTGCGAAACAACAATTATCAATGTGTATAGTCACTACATAGTAGACACAGATACTACTATAACAGTAAATATAGAGGAGAATAAAAACAATGTCTGATGATATGAACATAAAATTAGCGCGATCAGAAGCAGAAAATGATTTTGGCAGAGCACGGGGTAAAGCGCTGCTCTCGCAGTTGATACACCTTTTGGAACCTGATCAAAATGATTTACTCTCGCTGAGCGATGTAACAAAAATTCTAAAACCAACAGGCGAAACCTATAAGGGTATGCAAGAGGTGCCCATCAAACAGATAATGGGGAGCGAGGGACGCTATCGGGATTTTACCCGCTACTTTCTGCCCCGCAGTGAACATCTGAAAAACCGCTGGATGAGTGTTGATGAAGCCCGTCTTACCGATGTTATTCTTCCCCCCATTCAATTATACGAAATCGGCAGCGTCTATTTTGTGCGCGATGGGAATCATCGTGTTTCTGTCGCAAAGTCGCAGGGAATGGATTATATTGATGCAGAGGTAACCAGCCTGACCAGTCAAATAAAAGTTGAGCCCGACATGGATCTTGATGAAATCAAGAAGGCAGTTATCACATATGAAAAAGATATCTTCTACACAAGAACTCACTACCTTGAAGTAACCGGCGACAAGCATCTTGATTTCTCGATACCCGGTCAGTATGATGTCATTTACAATCATATTCTGGGACATAAATACTATTTGAACCAGGGAGTTGACGAGGAACTTCCTTTTGCAACAGCCCTGCGTTCCTGGTTTGTCAGCGTCTACGAGCCTTTGATACAGATTATACATGACGAAAAACTATGCAGCCACTTTCCCGGCCGCACTCCCAGCGACCTGTATGTATGGATGGTAAAACACTGGGATAATCTTAAGCAAAAATACGGCAGCAGTCTTTCTATGGAAGAAGCCGCAGAGGATTTTACCGAAAAACACGGTAAACACAGAAATATCTTCAGCCAGCTTTTCAATTTTTTTGGGAGAAGAAAATAAGAAAAAAACCCTATTGCATAAAATCAGGATTTTTTATATAATAGCAGTGTTACGACAAAATATTGAATATGAGGAGATTCATTTTAATGAGTAAACATGTTTATTTCTTCGGCGAAGGAAAAGCCGAAGGCGACGCAAAGATGCGTGATGAACTCGGCGGCAAGGGAGCGAATCTTGCCGAGATGACTAATCTGGGAATTCCTGTTCCTCCGGGCTTCACGATTTCTACAGAGGTCTGTGCGGCTTACTACGAGAACAAGAACAAGTATCCCGCCGGGCTTGAGGACGAGGTGGCAAAACATCTGACCCATCTTGAAAGTGTGATGGGAAAGAAGCTCGGCGATGGTGACGACCCGCTGCTTGTTTCCGTTCGTTCCGGTGCTCCGGTTTCTATGCCGGGGATGATGGACACCATTTTAAACCTCGGTATGAATGACAAGGCAGTAAAAGGCCTTGCCGCAAAAACCGGCAATCCCCGTTTTGCCTGGGATGCCTACCGCCGTTTTATTCAGATGTATGGCGATGTTGTCATGGGCGTTCCCCACGATAATTTTGAAGCGGCAATTGCTGCAATCAAAAAGGCCAAGAAGGTGCAACTTGATACCGATTTAGACGCAGCCGATTTGGAAAAGCTTGTTGCTGAGTACAAGAAAATTGTCAAGAAGGCCTGCAAAAAAGACTTTCCCCAAAAGCCTCTCGACCAGTTATGGGGAGCAATTAATGCGGTTTTCGGTTCCTGGATGAACGAACGGGCAATTAAATACCGTGAACTCAATGAAATCCGCGGCATTAAAGGCACAGCGGTAAATGTGCAGTCAATGGTCTTCGGCAACTGGGGCGACGATTCAGGCACCGGCGTGTGCTTTAGCCGCGACCCGAGCACCGGTGAGAATAAATTCTACGGTGAATACCTGATGAATGCGCAGGGCGAAGATGTTGTTGCCGGTATTCGCACACCGGAAAAACTCAGCAGCCTCGAAAAGAAAAACCCCGAAGTCTACAAGCAATTGGTTGGGGTAAAAAACACCCTTGAACAGCACTTCCATGATATGCAGGATATGGAATTTACTATTCAGCAGGGCAAATTGTTCCTTCTGCAAACCCGTAACGGCAAACGGGCCGGGGCGGCAGCAGTAAAATGCGCCATCGACATGGTAAAAGAAGGGCTTATCACCAAGGAACAGGCAATTTTGCGTGTAGAACCGGGCCATCTCGACCAGCTTCTACACCCGGCCCTCGACCCCAAGTCCATTAAGGGCAAAAAGGCTATTACCAAGGGCCTTAATGCCAGCCCCGGAGCGGCAACAGGACGCATCGTCTTTACTGCAGCCGAGGCAGAGGCGTGGCATGCCCGTGGCGAAAAGGTTCTGCTCGTTCGCAAAGACACCAGCCCCGAAGACATTGGCGGCATGGTTGCCTCTCAGGGCATTTTAACCAGCACCGGCGGTATGACCAGCCATGCGGCAGTTGTTGCACGCGGTATGGGAACCCCCTGTGTTGCAGGCGCCAAGGGCGTTTCGGTGCAGGGCAAAAAGGCCGTCATTGCAGGTAAGGCCTACAAGGAAGGCGACTGGATTTCCATCGACGGTTCCACCGGGGAAGTATATGAAGGCAAGCTCGCCCTGATTCATCCGAAAATCGGCAAGGACATGGCAACATTCCTCGGCTGGTGCGACAAGGCCCGTAGCGATTCACACCGTGGCGACATTAAGGGCTTTAAAATCCGGACCAATGCAGACCAGCCAGATGATGCACAGCGCGCTTTCGAGTTTGGCGCTGACGGCGTCGGGCTCTGCCGCACTGAGCACATGTTCTTCGATAAAGAAAAACTGATTCACTTCCAGGCGATGATTCTTTCCGATACGGTAGAAGAACGAAAGGCTGCATTGAAGAAGATTCTTCCCTTGCAGAAAAAAGATTTTGCAGGTATCTTTAAGGCAATGAATGGCAAGCCGGTGACCATAAGGCTCCTCGACCCGCCGCTTCACGAATTTGTGCCGCACACAAAGGCCGACACAGAAGAACTTGCCAAGGCCCTTGGGGTAACAGCCAAGAGCTTACAGCCGAAGATTGATAAACTCCATGAAGCAAACCCGATGCTCGGCCACCGCGGATGCCGCCTTGCCATTACCTACCCAGAAATTTATGACATGCAGGTAGAAGCAATTGCACTGGCAGCCGCTGAATGTAAGGCAAAGGGCATTGATGTGCATCCTGAAATAATGATTCCTATCGTCATCAGCCACCGCGAAGTTGCATTGCTCCGCAAAAATGCTGAGACCGTTATGAAAAATGTCTTCGATAAAAAGAAGGTATCTTTCAATATCCGCATCGGCACAATGATTGAAGTACCCCGTGCGGCATTACGGTCGAAGAAGATGGCAGGCGATGCCGACTTCTACAGCTTTGGCACAAACGACCTTACCCAGATGACCTTCGCATTCAGCCGCGACGATGTGGCATCCTTCCTGCCGTCCTATCTGGAACAACATTTGTTGGATGTAGACCCCTTCAAGAGCATAGACGAAGACGGTGTGGGAAGGCTCATGCAGATTGCCATCACCGAAGGCCGTGAAACCAATCCGGCATTAAAGTGCGGCATCTGCGGCGAACATGGTGGAGACCCTGCGACAATAGATTTCTGTTACCGCATTGGCCTTAACTATGTCTCCTGTTCCCCCTTCCGTGTCCCCATTGCCCGCCTTGCCGGCGCACAGGCCGCAATACGAAACGGTAATTGGTAGGTAGATGTAGGGCACGCCCTACACCTACCGTAGGGGCGGATGATTATCCGCCCCTACACACCATCTATTTGCCCAGGATAAATTTCCAATTCTCATACGGCCTTTGCATATATTCCTTCTTATGCTATAATACAGAGTATGAACAAGCACAAAATGCTCCCTATCGGGATAGAAAATTTTGAAGAAATGGTTACCAAAAACTTTTGGTATGCCGACAAGACTCTCATGATTAAGGACCTGCTCGATGGTGATGTTAAAGTCCAGCTCATCACCCGGCCCCGGCGTTTCGGGAAAACCCTTAATATGAGTATGTTGCAGCATTTTTTCGACTGCACCATGGACAGCCGGGCGCTTTTCAAAGACCTCGCAATCGGCAAAGCTGGCGATGAATACCTGGCGCACATGAATCAGTATCCGGTGATTTTTCTGACATTCAAGAGGGCAAAAAAATTAACTTTTGAAGAAGCAATCGAGGTTTTGCTGGATGAATTGGGTAGGGAGTTCAGAAGACATCAATATCTTGCAAATTCCGATAAAGTTGACAGCTATTTTCGTAAAGTGATGGCTTCCTATTTCAGCCCGACGGCTAAAAAATTAAAACCTGAAGCATCGCTCCATCTTCTGTGCGAAGCCCTTCACAAGCACTGGGGAAAGAAAGCCATCATTTTGCTCGATGAATACGATGTGCCCCTTGAAAGTTCATACTCCGCTAATGAACCGTATTATAACAAGATGATTAGTTTTTTCAGAAGAATGATGGGCGACGCGCTCAAAGGGAATTCTTCTCTTGAGTTTGGAGTTGTCACAGGCTGCCTGCGCATCAGCAAAGAAAGCATCTTTACCGGTCTTAATAATCTTGAAGTGAACACCATACTTGACAATGGTTTTTCCAGGTATTTTGGCATAACCGAAGACGAAATGGCAGAGGCTATAGAAGAATTTGGGCTTGAGCAATACCGTGAAGGCATTCAAAAATGGTATAACGGTTATATATTTGGCCAGACCAATGTCTATAATCCATGGAGTGTTATCAATTATATTAAGAGTTCAGTTTATGATAATCAGCCGGACTTTGTTTCTTTCTGGGCAAACACCAGCGGAAACGATATTGTAAAAAAACTTTGGGTCCAAGCAGGGAATATTGAAAGGGACCAGATTGAAACACTGTTACAAGGCGGAGTAATAACAAAGAAAATTCACACCGAAGTTACTTTTCAGGAACTATACAATACGGTGGAAAACATTTGGAACCTCCTCTTTTTTACCGGCTACCTGAAAAAAGCCGATACGGCTCCGGTTCAAGCAGATGGAATAACACATCTTATTATTCCCAATGAAGAAGTGAAGTATATTTACCTCAATACCATTACATCATGGTTTGACAATAACTTAAAGGAAAGCAAGCACAGCGCTTTTATAAAGGCTTTACTGGAAAGTGATACCAAAATGATGGCTATTGAAATAAACAGGGTTCTTTTAAAAACTATTAGTTTTATGGACAAGGCTGAAAACTTTTACCATGGCTTCCTTACCGGTCTGCTCGCCTCAATGGGCGATGACTACTCTGTTAAATCCAATAGGGAAACAGGCAATGGCAGGAGCGACATTATGGTCTATAGCACCCTGGACAAGAGTTTTGCGGCAATTCTGGAACTAAAAACCGCCCCCGACCTGCTGCATCTCAGTGCCGCCTGTGATGCAGCCCTGACCCAGATAAGTGAAAAAAACTATGCAGCAGAACTACACAACCTTCTCTTTACCGATATACACAAATTCGGCATTGCCTTTTGCGGCAAAGAATGCGCCGTAAAGATGGCTGAGTAAGAGCTAGATAGAGGCCTGATACTCGTCCAGGACTTTTTGGATGGTTGATTCGAGGGCTTTTGTGGTGGATTCTGTTATGGCAGGCTTTAAGTCGCCGAGAATCTTCTTTTGCATTATTTGGATAGAACGGGTGAGGGATGGCGCTTGGGAAAAAAGTTCACTTACATCAATTCCAAGGGCTTCTGCAATCCTGTCAAGCATCTCCGGGCTGGGAAACTTAAGGCAAAGCTCAATCATAGCAAGAAAATTAGTAGACATTCCTACCTTTCGAGCTAAAGAAGCCTGAGATAAGTTCATCTCATGCCTCCTGTCCTTTATATTATTGGCAAGGAGTTCCCTTACATTCATCATTGTATTATATTTTTTTCATAAGGCACTTGACAATTTATCTGTTAGATATTATAATATATTGTCATAATTTCCTTATTGATAATCTTAACAATAAGAAGAGTATCATTCGATAAAGTTCATTAAATGGAGGAGTCTTATGGAAAAGATTAGTTTTGTGCGCAAGATCGCCCTGTTTTGCGCTATTGTAGCGGCTTTTGCCTTTGTTGGCTGTGATTTATTCAATCCAAAACAGACGAAGAACGATGAAGGCCCTGTTGATTGGATTAATTACAAGACATCGGGTAATTATTCACTCATCATCACCAACGAGACGAACTATGATATTGTTGTCTTCAAGGACAGCATCAGTTTGTCCAGGCTGCTCGGCGGGGTTCCCAAGGGGGAATCGAACCACGGGCTTCCTGCCAATGCGACACTGTTTGGCAATCAAACCGGAGACTGTGCTCTGATAATCATCACCAAAGCACAGTTTGAAGACAATGAAGATGACCTTGGCAACACGGCGCTTTCTCAGTCTCCATTCACCAGGATTTATGCAGCCTACAATGCCTCAGGTGATAATAGCATCCCCTGGGTGGTAGATGGAAAACTCGGCGGCACAAACACGATGGTGCTGCAGAATATGACTGAATACAACATGGAGATTAGAAGGGACAGCCCCCGCGGACAGGCAGTTGCCTATGCGCCCTATCAATCTTTTAACACAAACATCTATCTTGCCGACGGAAACTATAATATTTTCCCGGTCTTCAAGAAATACAATCCTGTAAGCGATGTAATTATCACTATGTATCCGAAGCGGGATGACGGGACGCCCAAGCGGAACAGCTTTTCTTTTGAAGGGGGCAGCGAAACAGAGATTAATGCCAATGACTATCTAAGCGGCATAACCTTTACCTCAGGCTATGCCTATTTAATGATTGTAAACAACAGCAACAATGGTGTGCAGGTGATGAAGGGCAACACTGTTCAGAAGACGGCGACAGGAATTGAAATAATTAATCCGACAAGCAACCGTATGTTCCCTGTAGAAATGCCCAGTATTCAATTAGGTGAAGAACCGATATATGCAGAAACGATGAGCTTCAGCGGCTGGACAGTGGGAGAAGTGGGAAGCCCGATTAGCATTGCCACAACAGAGTTCAAGGTTGACTATATGTATACCGTTACAGTAAGCGGAGACGCCAATGTCGGGGCGCTTACGGTAAGCGCTCCTGTTGAAGGCAATAAAATTAGTTTTTAATGAGCGGAGGATTCCAATGAAAAAGTTGCTGTTTGTATGTTTATCTCTTTGTATCTTTAGTTTATTGTCAGTGTCTTGTAATTTGATTGTCCCTGAAAAAAAATCTTCGGACAATGGTGCTGCCATTGATTGGACCGATTACACAGGAAGCGGCGCCTATTCAATACGGATTACAAATAAAACATCGGTAGACCTGGTGGTTTTTAAAAACAGCCTTAGTTCTGCCAATCTGATTGGCGGTGTGAAGGCTAATGTGGCGAATCACGGGCTACCTGCAAACAGCAGCCTTTTTGGTAGTTCTTCATCTGATTTTACTTTAGTGTTTCTATCAAACACTGAGTATGAACAGAACAAGAATAATCTTTCCAGCCTGGAGCAACATCCATTTACCCGCATCTATGCTATGTATAATGCATCGAGCGATAACTCTGTGCCCTTTATTGTAGACAGCAGTCTTGGCGGAAACAATTCACTGGTGCTGAGCAATGATACCAATTATAATATGGAAATATGCCGTGACAGCCCCCGCGGCCCTGCAATAGGCTATGCGGCGGCAGGTTCATCAAACGTAACGATAAACCTTGCAAACGGCGACTATGTATTTTTTCCTGTGTTCAAAACCTACGATGCAGGCCGGGATATTGTGCGGACGGTGTATCCGAAGCGTCCCGATTCCACTCCTGCCCGCAGAGGCGCTTCTTTTGAAGGGGGCACCAGATTAAGCATGAATGCAGAAGATTTTACAGCGAACGCCAATTTCAGTTCGGGCTATGCCTATCTGGTAATCAGGAACGAGAGTGCAGACGGTGTTCAATTGATGCACAATACTGTCGTGCAGACAACGGCAAGCGGAATGCGCTTTGTCAATCCTAATAACACAAAAACATTTCTTATAGAAATGCCTGTAAGCGGCACAGGCAGTAATACTACCTATGCGGCAAAAACACTATTCTCCGACTGGACACTGGGGGAACTGGGTTCGCCTCAGGCAATTCCGCTAAACGAAGCGCTCTTTGACGATACGGTTACGGGCGGAGAGGCTGCGACAGTATTCCAGAGCGACCATACCTACACGATTACTGTTACCGGTAATGCCAACACTACAGGGCTGGTGATTGGCATGCCTACCGAGCGGCTTTCAAAGCCGCTGGGATTAAGTGCAGTAACAGCAGGCGACAGCAGTGTGCAGCTTTCATGGAGTGCAAGCACCGATGCAAACTACTATGAAGTACACATGACAAACGAAGATGCCAATGCAGAATATACCTACAAAACCAACACGACAGCCCTTGCTTATACGGTGAACGATCTGGAAGGCGGCACGGTGTATTGGTTTAAGGTCCGCGGCGTGTATGGTTCACCCGGTAATTCGGATAATGAATATTCAAATTTTTCTGACTTTGCAAGTGCACAAACCAATTGCAGCGCTCCTACGGAAGTGGAAGCAAGCGGAAAAAGTGATAATTCGGTTGAAATTTCATGGAATGCATCAAAATCGGCTGTAAAATATACTGTTTACCAGGCTCTGAGCGCCTCGGGCGATTACACAAAGATTGATGAAACTGAAGATACCAGTTATATTCATACCGGCCTTGCCTACAACGATACTTACTATTATAAGATTAGTGCAACAGGGGATGACGGCATTGAAAGCGGGAAATCCCTTTATGCTTCGGCAAGCCCTTCTGTAATATCGGTTACGGGCATTAGCGGCCTGCCTTCCGGCATGACAATAGGCACGGCATTAAGTTTAAACGGCACGGTAGAACCTGAAAACGCTACCAACAAAACAATTGTATGGAGCATAAAGACCGCAGGCGGCACCGGTACGGTGCTAAACGGCAGCAGCCTTAGTGCAAGTTCACAGGGCACGGTAACACTTCTTGCCACGATAACAGACGGCAGCGGCCTTGGTTCGAACTTCGTAAAAGAATTTACGGTAACAGCAACACCACAGTTTCATGCGGTAACTAACATCACCGGTGTGCCGGCAAGCGGCACAACCGGCAGCACGGTTACTTTAAGCGGAACGGTAGAACCGGCTGATGCAACAAACAAAACAATAGCATGGTCAATAACAAGTGCAGGCACAACAAATGCAGAAATTACACAGACAAACAGATTAAATGCAAGAGCAGAAGGAACAGTCACCGTCCGTGCAACAATAACCAACGGCCTTGCAGCAGGCACAGATTACACAAAGGACTTTACCATAAGCATCACCCTGCCACCCCTTACCGGCACAGTAGCGATAAACGGCAATGCAATTGTAGGCCAGACCCTTACGGCAAACACAACGGCATTGGGTGGCAGCGGGGTTATCACCTACCAGTGGTTGCGGAATGGGACTACAGTGATTGGAACAAATACCAATAGCTATACGCTTGTAGATGCGGATATTGGTTCTACTATAGTAGTCCGTGTAACAAGGGATGGGTATGCAGGGATGGTGGAGAGCGCGGCGACTGCCACTGTTCAACTACCAGCATTAACCGGCAGTGTATCTATTATTGGCAATCCAATCGTGGGACAGACACTGACGGCAGATGTTTCCAGCCTTGGAGGAACAGGTACAATCAGTTATCAGTGGTTACGAGGCGGTAGTAGTATATATACAGAAATAACAGGCGCTACGAACAGCACCTACACATTGATTGCTGATGATGAAGGCAAGACGATAAAGGTGCGGGTTTCCAGGGCTGGATATGCAGGTGCGGTGGAGAGTGCCGGAATAGAAATCATAGCTCCACCCGTTGTGGTTGCAATATCTGTCGGATATCAACATAGTTTGTTGTTGAAATCAGACGGCAGTGTTTGGGCTACCGGGGAAAATTCTTACGGTGCGTTAGGTAAGGCAAGTTCCACAATATGGATAAAGGTAGTTGATTCAGATGTGATTTCAATATCTGCAGGCAACCAAAGAAGTTTTATCATAAAAAAAGATGGAAGTCTTTGGGCTACAGGCCGGCACCCTCTAGGAAATGGCTCTGGGCATTCTAGCTTTACGAAAATTATTGATCATGGTGTAAAAGATGTATCTACTAGTAAAGAATCACACAAAACTATTATCTTAAAAGACGATGGCAGTGTTTGGGGAATTGGTACATGGAGTGCTACTTATACAGGAAAATTTGATATGTTAGACAGCACTACATTTAAGAAAGTATTTAACTCAGGTGCAATACATATTTCAAATGGTTCTGGATATGATATTTTTATCATAAAAGAAGATAAAAGTCTCTGGGCTGCCGGCCTTAATAGCAGCGGATCCCTTGGTACTGGCGATGAAGTAGTTAGAAATAGTTTTGTGAAGGTAATTAACAATGGTGTTCGATATGTAACAAACGCCTTGAGTAAAACCTATGTTATAAAAGAAGATGGTAGTTTGTTGTATGCTGGACATGCACCTGATGGAAGTAGCATAGTGAATTTTACACCTAGTCCAGTAATGCATGTAACGGATGTCACATTCTATACTAGCATCTTTTATTTAAAAGACGATGGCAGTGTATGGGCAAAAGGTGATAATAATCTTGGCCAACTAGGAGTAGGTGACAACTTAAACAGAAATGATTTAGTAAAAGTACTCGACAAAAATATTAGTACTATAACCACATATAACCATTCCAGTTTTGCACTAACAGCAGATGGATCACTGCTTGCTACAGGCAACAATGATTGCGGTCAACTTGGAACAGGTGATACTGTGAACTTAAATACATGGACACAGGTTATGCCATGAAGGTGAAGGAGGAGAAATGATGACAGAATTAAAACTACTGGAAGGTCCGAAAGAAGGAAAAGGTATTGCCCCGTGCGAAGCTTGTGGAACGCCAATTGATTATGCTAATGATATAAAGTGTAGTCATTGTGGTGCTCTTACCACAATGGGAAAATGTATGGAGGAGATTGCGAAAGATGAATTTGAGTTGGATTAGGGAGGTGTGAGATGTAGAATAGTTTACAAAGCATTATTTTAGCCGGAATCTTGAGGTGGTCAAGTGGAAACACAAAATATGATATTATGAGGAGAAATAAGAATGGAGAGTTTTAGAAAATGTCTAAAGAGTATAGATATATTAATTGAATACAACAAAAAGTTGTTGGATTCTGCACCAAGTGCTGATTTGAATTTCGAAATAGGAAATCTGTATCTATTCAGAGCTATTTTAGTGAAAAATCATACAGACAGGTTTGATACAAGTATTGAATATAGCTACAAAGACGCTATACCATTTTTAGAAGAAGCAATCAAAATGAATCAACATATTGACAGTATTGGATCCCTTGATGTGGCTATAAAAGGTGCAAATACATTTGAACTAGAGTAGAGGTGATTTTACTAATTATTTTAGCGCCGGAATCTTGAAGTGAACAAGTGGAAACACGAAAATATGTTATTTGAGCAAATTCTATTTGGAGGAAATTATTATGGGAAGATTAGACAACAATGATCTGAGAAGGATGATACGCGAAGTGGATGGAATTATAGTCCGTCCAACAAACAATGGGAGTACGATTCCTGGCCTTTGGGGGCACCCGGATTATTATGGAAATATTCATGTCCATGGTACTAAAATAGTGGTCGAGCGGAATGTACGGCCAAATGGCACGAAGGGGAAAACAAATCCTAACCCAAAAACATGGACTCTTGAACAATATGTTAACGAGGTTACCCGGCTAGATGGATACCCAACAATGTATTTAGAGATACCGCGAACAAAGCCAAGAGGCTCATGGGTTATTCCTATTGATGAATTCAGAAAATATATTCTGTAGAATAAGAATAGGATTTAGCCCGTTACCACGAAAACATGTGGTCTCGACAGGATCGACCACCGGGAGGCTTCTCAAAGCCCGTTCGCGTGGTTCGCGGTTAATTAATCTGAGAGTTTTTTACGGAGTTCTATTATTTTTCATACAACCACGAATGACACGAATCGGCTACGCCGACACAAATAATCCACGATAAGTAATCGAAAATTCGTGTGATTTGCCGTAGGCAATATTCATGTTATTCGTGGTTATTTTTTGTGGTCTCGACAAGCTCGACCACCCCCGAGGGTCACGACCATCGGGGGAATTAATCAAAGCCCGTTCGCGTGGTTGGCGTGGTTCGCGGTTAATCAATACCTGAGCCGTAGGCATATCATTCGTGGCAAAAAAACTAAATAGCAGACAATGAGGGAAAACCATGCTCTTCCCAATATTGTTTCGGTGTTACTATTCTGGTATGCTGAAATCTTGCAAAGTTAAAGTGATTAGTATTTCCTGTAATGATATAATCTGCATTTGAAGAGTCAGCTATTTCAAGAAGTCTGTTATCCGCCTCATCGGCTATTAATTGAATTGCCTTATCAGACTGATATTTTACAGCTCTCGATTCGATAGATGATAATAGAGATTCTGCTTTTATATAAAAGTCATGAAATTTCTGAAATTTTGGGCGTTGCAAGACATCATAGTATTCTGCAATCAGTTCGTCTGAAACACATAATTCAAATTCACCATTAATAAAATGGTGGTAGATAATCAGGTAGGGAAAAGATTTTTGAATTAGTGCCGAAACAAGGACATTTGTATCAACAATATTACGAAGCATTACCGCTCCTGTTTGCACGTGTCGCTTCTATCTCATTATTAATATCTTCCAGGGTCATCTCTGAAAGGCCATATTTTTCTGCCAGACGAACGCATGAATTTAGATTCTGTCTCATTAATTCTCTGCTTATAATATCAACAAAATCCGTAAAATTAAAAGATTTCGTCTTCATACCAAACATCGAATATTCCACATCTGAAATAGAAACCGTTAAAGTTTGCATATTTTTCTCCTATTTATAGTATAAGCCATTCCCCAGAGTTCGTCAAGTAGGGAATAGCCCGTTCATGTGGTTTCGACCCTTCGACAAGCTCAGGGACCGCAAGCTCGACCACCGGGAGAACACGACCATCGGAGGGGGGATTTGTCACACCCCGTTCGCGTGGTCAACGCATGCATGCGTCAGTGGTTCGCGGTTAAGCCTAATAAAAAGGACAGGAAAACAGGGAAGAGCACGGAGAAGGGCTCCCCTGTTTTCCGTAGCTAACTATTAGGATTAACCGCAAATTACGCAACACTCGCTGAGAAAGTCTGATACATCAAATTCGTGGTAGAATAATGGAGATGCAAGTGCTCGGCATTGTCATATAATGGCCATCGTTTTTTTATTTTTATGCGTTGTTTGCCTTTTCTGTGGAATCTGTAGAGTTTCATTTGTTGTGTTTGAAAAAGCCGGATGAAGGCGGATGCCTAATTGATTTAGCACCCGCAACAAAGTAAAAAAGCTGGGATTTCCCTGAGAAGAAAGTGCTTTATATAAAGAAGCACGGTCAAGATTAAGCTTTTTTGCGAGTTCTACCATGCCTTTTGAACGTGCAATATCACCGACAACATCAAAGAGCAGTCCAGGGTCATTATCTTCAATTGCGCCTTGTATTGCTTCGTCAAGATACAATAAAACGTCTTCCGCAGTGTCAAGTAATTCTGCACCGTCCCATTCAGCCCACTCAATCTTAGTTTTAGTTTTAGCCATTTTTTTTATTCCTCCTTGTCTTCTTCCCAAGTGTAAGTACTAGGGTCGTTGGCTATTTTTTTTTCTTCCTTAATGTCAGCAGGTTGAGTTGATTTATCACCACCACAAAGTAACAATATTATTTCCTTTTCAGTCTCCGTATAATAGAGTCTATAACCCGGACCATAATTTTCACGCATTTCGGAAATACCTTCTCCTACCGGTTTCACATCACCCGGATTACCTCTTTTAAGCCTCCTGATACGGACAGCCAATCTTTGCTTCGCTCGCAGGTCTCTGAGTCTACTAAGCCATTTTATCACAATATTACTTCTGAATACTCGTTTCATAATCTAAATGTAGCATTTATGCAACATTTTGTCAAGTGGTTTTGAAAAAAGTTGAGGAGATAATTTTAAAAGACGACCACGAACAGCACCAACAACACGAACTTGTGGTCTCGACCCTTCGACAAGCTCAGGGACCGCAGGCTCGACCACCGGGGGGGTCACCAAAGCCTATACACAGAGGCGACTTTGTGCTATACTGTGGGTATGGACGATAGGTTTAAGCTGAGTCGGGAAGAAAATGTTTTTCTTGCGAAAAAGGCTTGGGATGTAAGTATCTATTGCGGTATGAAGATGGAAAACCGTAATGTGACTTTCCCTGAAACAGTGACTATTTTACAGGGGGTTAATGTTCCCAATGTGTCTCTTGATGATATTCAAGCTATATTGAATATGCGGGATGCCTGGCGCAAATTGCTCAATACTATTGATGCCACACTTGATATAGACTATCTTTGTATGCTGAACAATGAGGTTTCACGGAATGAGTCCCTGGAATGGGGCGTTTTGCGAAGCGGCACGGTGGGTATTAGCGGCAGCGATTATAAACCACCGGTGCCGGTAAAAGAAGTATGCATCAGAGAATTGCAAGGCATACTAGATGCAGATGCAAGTAATACCGAGAAGGCTTTGAACATCTTTTTATGGGGCTGTAGAACACAGTTGTTCTGGGACGGCAATAAAAGGACAAGTCTCTTGGCTGCGAACAAGTTACTTATCAAAAAAGGCTGCGGTATTTTGACTATTGCAGAACAGGATATTGAAGAGTTTAATATTTTATTAAGCGATTTCTATAATAATATGGGGAAAAATACAGCACAGGAAAAGCTATTAAAAAATTTCCTTTATGAAAAAGCTATTCAGGGGATAGAATACAATGAACAATAAACACACAAAACACACAGAGACCGAACAGCAGCGGGAATACCGGGAGATGATTCGCGGGCAGTATGGCGAGGAGATTAATCGGCTGAGTTTAGGGCGTTATGTATCCGGGTGGCAGGATTGGAAGGAGCCTTTGTGGGGGCTTTTTTTCGAAACAGACAGGGGATTGCGCTTTCATTATATGCCCGGCGAAAGTTGGGTTGATGTAATCTTTACTTTTGGGAAAGAACGAAAGAAGCCTAAGGAAAAAATGCTTTTTATTCCTCACGAGAATATTATTGAAAGGCAGTTTATAAAAGAAAAGAACTTTTTCAAAAAGCTCTTTGGGAGCAGGCCTCCGTATTCGATTATAAGCTATACAGACGATGCAGGCAACAAGGCGCAGCTTGTCATTGAAGTAGATAATCAGTATACTTAAACTACATCAAAGGAGACTTGCATTGAATAAAAAGACACTGCGCGCAGACGGCCTGCTTTTATTGGCAGCCTTTATCTGGGGGCTTGCATTTGTTGCACAAAGGGTCGGCATGGATTACATGGGGCCTTTTACCTATAATGGTATTCGTTACCTCCTCGGCCTTCTAACTATTCTGCCGCTTATTATATTCCGGCATGGCAAGGCAAAAAAGCTTAATCCCGATTATGCAAAAGAATTTTCCTGGAAGAAACTTATCAAGTGTTCCTTGGCGCTGGGGACTGTGCTTACCGTTGCGGTTAGTATGCAGCAGATTGCTATTATGTATACAACGGCAGGAAACACGGGCTTTCTTACCAGTCTTTATGTGGCATTTACCCCCATTGCAGGTATTTTTCTGGGCCGCAAAACGGGTATACCCACCTGGATTGGCGCCTGCCTTTCTGTAGCGGGAACATTCTGCCTGAGCATTGCACCATCAGTTTTTTCGGGCGGGGCTATTGCTATTAATCCCGGTGATATAATTACTTTTATAAGCGCCTTTGTATGGACTGCCCATGTGCTTATGATTGATTCTTTTGTGCACAAGGTTGACCCTATTCAATTATCTGCAGGCCAATTTATTATCTGTGGTGTAGTGTCTCTGATAATCGGTTTAATTCGGGAAACAATAACGCTCGAGGCCCTTATTGCAGGTGCTATTCCCCTGCTTTATGGGGGCATCGGTTCTGTGGGTATTGCCTATACACTACAAGTGGTTGGGCAGAAAGATTCACCTCCTGCCCATGCAACAATACTACTCTCTATGGAAGGCGTCTTTTCGGCAGTCGGCGGCACATTGATTCTACACGAAACACTGAGCAGCTACACACTGGGCGGCTTTATACTGATATTCATCGGTATTATGGCAACCCAGTGGGATGTTATCCGGGGAAAGCATTAAGGCTTGCGGATGAATACATCGCTGTAGCCTTTTCCACGGAATTCCTGGAAGAGGGCGCCGGCTTCGCCTTCGGATACTGGGCCGAGAAGCACTTTGTAAAGGCGGCTATCCGAACTTCCACCGAGTTCTACTACAAGGGGATAATTTTTACCGATGCGGTCGAGCTCAGGTTCTATTGAAGCAGGATATTTGAAGGCCCCTACCTGTAAGTAGTATTTTCCTTTTTCCAGATTAGTTATTGTAGGCACTGAGAAGCCTGTCGACCCTGATGCAGCAGAAGCAGGGGACGGCGACGCTTGCGAAGCCGGCCTGGCGGATTGGGCGGGCGCCGGACTGATTGGCGCTACCAGTGGAACCCCCAAATCAGGTATAGTATTCCCATTCTCCGGAGGCTTTGCAGGAGCCGGCACTAAACTTGCTCTTCCCGGTGTCGAGGGATTAAAGGGCACAAGAGGGCTTGCAGGACTAGCAGGGCTTACAGGAGCAGAAGAACTTGGAGGAGTATAAGAACTCGGAGGGCTTGCAGGAATAAGAGAGCTTGCAGAAGGAGAAGGGCTTGCAGGAGGAAGCGGAGCCTGGGGTGCAGGAGCGGGCAATGTCTGGTTCGAGGGAAGGGTTAAAGGCGCTTGTGTTCCTGTTGCAGGCTGTGTTGCGGGAGCCTGAGAAAGAGGAATCAGAGGCAGCGCGGGCACCGTTTCGGGCGGAGGGCTCAGGCTAGGAGAGGAAGCAGGAGAGGTTTGGACAAAAGGCACCACGCCTGAATTTGTTCCCAGGAAAGGAGAAAATGCTTCGGTATCGGGGAGGACATCGACACGAATGCGTCCTGTTCCTATGATGCCGAGGGCAGTCGCCGATTCTTTCGATAAAACGGCAAGAAGGCCGCCGGTATCGAGGCTTGAGGATACATTGACCCTGATAGATACTCCTGTTTCCAGGTTTGTCACATTGGCAAGGGTGTTCTTTTGCAAGCCCTTTGCAGACATATAGTAACCTTCAGGAAAATCGCCATCCTTTCCCACGCTGGCCGTGCCTTCAAAGACATTGGCGGCAAAAATATTTTGCAAAAGACAAAGCGTAATCAATGCAAAAGCATACTTCTTCATATATTTCTCCTACTGTAAAATGTAAAATTCCCTACTATACATATCGGCACAAATGCTATAAACTATTAGCGATGAAATATTATACCGTGCAGGTAAAGGCCCGGGGCGAAAATCGTTATATCAAATTATTCAAAGCAATGCATAAAGATTCCCCGGTAAAGATACATTTTCCTGTTCGAAACCTTAAAATAAGGCGCCAGGGGCAGATGTTTGAGGATATTCGAGGTATTTTTCCCGGTTATATCTTTCTGGAACTTGATGATACTGCCAATATTGCTGATTATAGCTGGGATTTCCGCAGAACAGAGGGTTTTTTTCGTTTTTTGCGCTCCAACCAGGACATTCAAGCCCTTCAGGGGAAGGATTTAGAGGTTGTTCTGCATTTTATTAAGCAGCTTGGGGGAATTTCAGGGGTTTCCAAGGTCCAGTTTGATGAAAATGATAGAATTGTCGTTGCAGAAGGCCCCCTTATGGGCATGGAAGGGAAAATTATCAAGGTAGACCGCCGAAAAGGCCGGGCAAAAATAAAACTCGACCTTTATGACGATTCTTTTGCCATCGACCTGGCTTTCGAGATGATTAAAGGCTAGAACGCCATAGCAATACCGGCAATCAATGCAAAAACGAAAATGACCAGCACAAAGGCAAGCATCACAATAGTTAATATGCCTGAAAATTTTACCAAGCGCTTCAGATTTTTTGCAGCAAGCTCAAGGCTTTCCTCACTTTCGTCGGCCTTGAAGCCCTTCATGCCCTTGGCACACTTGAGCATATACACTGTCGGAATAATCGTGATGCCACCACCTATTACATAGCCTATACCCATAGCAAACTGTGGAAGGCCTGTATCAACATCATAAAGAAAATCACCAAAGGGAGATATAGTAGCGGTTCCGCTAATTATCAGCACCAGGCCGGAAATAATCATAAAAATTGCAGCTATCAGCGAAATAACAGCCAGGAATTTTACCCAGGGAGACGATTCTTTTACATAGACTTTTGTAGCTTCTGTCATATTTTACTCCTATGCATATAGTATAGTATAAATCGGCTGAATTTGCAATAGGCGCTAATCATAAAAAACAACCACGAATAACACGAATCGGCTTCGCCGACACGAATAATCTATCGTGGTTATATACATCGCAGCTTCAGTCTTAGGGCATTTGCCAGGACGGAGACTGAAGAAAAGCTCATGCAGGCGGCGGCTATCATTGGGTTGAGGAGTGGGCCGCCGAATATGTGCAGAAGTCCTGCGGCAATGGGAATGGACAGGGTGTTGTAGCAAAAAGCCCAGAAAAGGTTCTGTTTTATTGTCCTCATGGTGAGACGGCTTAGGTGAATAGCCTTGGGTAAATCGCCTAAATCGCTATGCATTAATACCATGTCCGCTGTTTCCATTGCCACATCGGCGCCTGCCCCAATGGCAATGCCCACATCCGCTGCAGCCAGGGAAGGGGCATCATTGATGCCATCTCCAACCATGGCAACAAGGGTAGCAGCCTTTTCGTTTGCCTGTTTCAGTTTCTGCACCTCGGCTGCCTTGCCTTCCGGTAAAACTTCTGCGATAAAGCTGTCTACACCGGCCTCCTTGGCAATAGAGGCAGCGGTTTTTGCAGTATCCCCGGTCAGCATCAGCGTTTTAATGCCCAGGGCATGCAGGCTGGCAATAGCGGCAGGGGAAGAAGGCTTTACCGTGTCGGCAATGTCAATGCAGCCTGCGTATTGGCCGTTAATGGCGATATAGATGGCGGCCTCGTCGCTTATTGGAATAGCGTTTTCTTCTAGCAATTTGCGGTTTCCAATAAGAATCTCACGCAAAGGCGCAAAGGCGCGGAGTCCTTGCCCTGGTATTGCGGTGAAATCAGTAATCGTTTCTAAAGTCAAGTTTCGGTTTTTGGATTCTTCAACTATTGCTCTAGCTAAGGGATGTTCGCTATGCTTCTCGACAGCCGCTGCTATTTGTAATAATTCATCCTCTTCTTCGCGCCTTTGCGCCTTTGCGTGAGCTACTTTTATAGAGGTAATTACCGGCCGCCCTGTTGTGATAGTCCCTGTCTTGTCCAGCGCTACTACCCCGACTTTGCAGACTTTTTCCAGAGCCTCGCCATTTTTGATGAGGATTCCCTGTTCGGCGCCTTTGCCGGTGCCTACCATGATGGCTACCGGGGTTGCAAGGCCGAGTGCACAGGGGCAGGCGATTACCAGCACGGAGATAAATATTTGCAGGCTGAATGCAAAGTCCTTTTCGGCAATGAACCAGGCAAGGGAAGCAAGCAGGGCAATGAGCACCACAATGGGCACAAAGATGCCGGCCACCTTATCGGCAAGGCGGGCAATCGGGGCCTTTGAACCCTGTGCCTCCTCCACCAGGCTGACAATGCGGGCCAATGCGGTATCGGCGCCAACCTTTTCCGCCTTAAAAGTGAAGGTTCCCGTTGTGTTTATGGTAGCGGCATAAACCTTTGAGCCCTCGGTTTTTTCTACGGGAAGGCTCTCGCCGGTTAAAAGGCTTTCGTTGATACTTGAGTTGCCGCTCAGAACAATGCCGTCTACGGGAAGCTTCTCGCCGGGACGCACACGAATTATATCACCGGGGAGGAGTGCATCTACAGGAATTTCCTGTTCTGTTTCTTCCCCTTCTGCATTGGTTTTTACTAGTAGGGCAGTCTTTGGGGCAAGGGACATTAGTTTTTTGATTGCATCACCGCTTTTTCCCTTGCTCCAGGCCTCAAGGGTTTTACCTAAAAGGATAAGGGCAATGATGACACCGGCACTCTCATAATACAAGTGGTGCATAGTATGCACTGTATCCATTGCCTGTGATGCAGCTAATGCAAGAAGCACTGTCTGGTAGGCACTGTAGATAAAGGCTGCCATTGTGCCGATAGCAATAAGGCTGTCCATGTTTGGTGCAAAGGCAAACAGGGCCTTAAAGCCGCCGGTATAAAAGCGCTTGCCTATAATCATCAGCCCAATAGCCAGGGCTGCCTGAACCAGGGCAATAGGCAGAGTCGCTTCCATGAAGAACATGGCAATGATAAAAAGAGGGATTGCCAAACAAAAGGCTGCTATACAAGAGCGCTTTTGGTTTAGGAATTCATTTTTTTTTTAGCAGGGGCGGAATCATTATCCGCCCCTACAGACTGGCCCATTGCATCGAGTTCAAAGGCTTCGTAGCCTGCATCATCGACTGCAGCTTGCATTGCGGCAAAGTCCAATTTGGCCTCGTCATAGCGCACGGTGGCTTTTTCTGTTGCAAGGTTGACAAAGGCATTGTCTACACCGTCCAGTTTCGATAATGCCTTTTCAACATGCCGCACACAGGCCGCACAGCTCATGCCGCCAATTCCCAGGGTTATGGTTTTCATGCTATTCAATCCAGTCTACAAGCCCATCCTTTATGGGATGTGCTTCTTTTGTTGAGGCCGGTTTCCCAATGGCAATCGCTACACAGAAGGTATAACCGGCAGGGAATTTAAGCCTTTCGGCAAAGCCTGCACCCTTTGGGCCTAAAAAAGCCGTTTCGGGCATTCCCAAAATAACTGTTCCCAGACCAATTGAATGGGCGGCAAGGCAGATATTCTCGACACAGATGCCGACATCATGCCTGCCCCAACGGGTGCCGGGATTACAGGAAATGAAGAAGGCAAGCGGTGCATTATAGAAGATTTTTGTCTTCCCGCCCCAGACACGCCGGACCTCATCGTCTATTTCTTCTATAAGCCCCTTGTTTGTGCACACGGCAAAATGCCAGGGCTGGTCATTCTTCGCACTGGGCGCTTCCATACCGGCTTTTAACAGCGTCTCAATCTCCGCCTTTGTAGGCACATAATCAGTGTAATGCCTGATAGAGCGACGTTCGGAAATCGCTTTTAATACTTCGTTGTTCATATTCATCTCCTTATATATATTAAATAAATTTACTCCTCCCCCCTCGCGGGGGAGGTTGGGTGGGGGGTGAATTGTAAAAACCTCATTCGTCCCCCTCCCCCAACCCCTCCCGCAAGGGGAGGGGGGCAAAATTTCCCTACGACAATGCCGCCACGGCCGCACCGAATAGGCTGGCCTGTTCCACGGGTTGCATGACATAGCTTCTTGGGCCGTTTTTTGCAAGCAGGTGATGGAGGCTGGCGTCTAGGGCGCGGCGCATGCCTTTGTATATCATGTAGGTGGTGCCTTCTACGGCAATGCGAACGGGGGCAAAGGGGTCGGTGGTTTTACCGGGGCTCTGCCTTTCTATGCGCTCTACCATTGCGGCAACCACAGCGGCTGAAAAGATTGCAGCCCTTTCCGTTACCAGCGAGGTCAAATAGGCTATGGTTTGTCCTGCGGCGATTTCGTCTTTGCCAAGCAGGTTAAGGATGACATTGTTTGATTCAGCTTCACCACGCATCCATTCATTTAGCTGCCTTGTTTCCAGGGTCTTCATTGCCAAGAGTTCATCTTTTTTGGCAAATTCCAAAAGGCCGTCTTCTGCTGCATGCTTAAACACATGAAGGCAGAGGCCTCCCAGGTAGGCCCCCGAAGTGGATTTTTCCAGACGATACACGCCGGGCTCCTTGGTGCCGGCATCAAACTCATCATCAATATAACCAAGATAGCGGGGCTTCACATTACCTGTTTCGCAGACCACAATCTGCGGATTACTCGAATTTGCAAAGCCTATCTTTTTAATCTCTGTTTCCGGGTAGGCGGTGTTAAAGCCTGTTCCCAGAATGAAACCGATGCAGGGGCCCTTTCCCGGAATTTCCGCCACACCGGAAAGCAGAGTCGCTGCGGTATCATTTAAGAGAGTGATTTTCGGCGGGGCCTTTATGCCGCGAGCCTTCAGGGCATCAATCACACCGGCCCCAATGGCCTTACCGATAAGCCCCGGTGCATTTATCTCCTTGCTTAATCCCAGAAGAATGCCGTCGGAATCTTTTGTAATTTCCATCGGATAGGAAAAAGTGAACCCGATACCGGCAGCTGCAGGGCAGGCTTCAAGGAGCGGAGCGATAAGACCGGCAATCTCGTTAAAGAAGGCGTCAGGCTCGACAATCCCCTTCCCTTTCGCACCGGGCATAGGCACCTTTGTTTCATTTTGGGTGAGCGCCTCGCCTTCTGCATTAAACTGCACAATGGCAGCCCGAAGGTTTGTTCCCCCGGCGTCAAGGGCTACAACAGGCTTCCCTGCCGGAAGGCCGGACAGAGGCTTGATATACGCAGGAATCATCGCCAGTGTAGAATCCTCGGCCTTTAGGCCGCGATCCATTTCGTTCAGAATATCCTGCACCAGAACTTCGCCATGGACTAAATCATAGTGAAAGCCATAGCTGCGGGCAAATTCATTTAATATATTTACATCAAATTTCATATTACTTACTATAATACTTTTTTAGAAAATATTCAAGGGCATAGACATTATTGCTAAAGATGCCTCCCCGGGCAATTTCTTCGGGCAGCTTATCAGGCTTGATAAACAGAACTTCGGCTACTTCGTCTGTCTGAAAGTGTAAATCCTCTGCACACAAATCGAGCGCCTTTATATAGAAGACATCATCAGAGGAATAATAGAGAATATCTTTATAAAGATAGGAATTCCCGTAACTGGTAAGAAAATTGAGCTCTGCGCCGCCTGTAGTGCCGGGCAAATCGGCAAGGTCAATCCCGATTTCTTCAAGACATTCCCGCCTGGCCCCTTCCAAAGTGCCCTCCCCCATATCCACAAAGCCACCAGGCAAATCAAGCCTCCCCTTCTCCGGCTCCTTCACCCGCCGCTCAAAAAGAACCCCCGCCTTTGTTTCTATGATGATGGCAGTAGAGGCCGCAACATTCTGGAAAAAGGTAAAATCGCAGGCCGAACAATGGAGGCACTTGTCATCGATAATTTCAAGCTCTTCAGCGCCACAGCGGGGACAATACCGGAAATCTTTGTAATCCAAATCTTACTCCTTTTTTTACAACCACGAATAACACGAATCGGCTTCGCCGACACGAATAATCTACGATAAGTAAGCAAAAATTCGTGTGATTTGCCGTAGGCAATATCATTCGTGTTATTCGTGGTTGTTTTTCTTCCTACTTACTAACCCCATACTGTTCCCCCGCCCGGTTATCTCCGTAGGGTTCTACATGTACCACAATATCGAAGACATCGCTGAGAGCATTACGGATTGCCTTTTCGACATTGACTGCAATGCCGTGGGCTTCTCGCACAGTGATGTCGGGCTGGACCTCAATGTCGATGTCTATATCCCAGAGGCCGCCGGTTTTGCGCATTCGGGTGCGGTGCGGGTTTTTAACCCCTTCTACTGCCTTTACTGCGGTAAACACCAAGTTATACGATTCATCAGTTGCACCGCCGTCCAT
>JAISIL010000105.1 GCA_031262035.1 Spirochaetaceae bacterium
AAAGGGTGGGTGTCAGGATTTTCTCCTCATAAAACATTCGTGAGCGTACAAAGGTTGCATAGTGAAGCGAAGCGGAACGGTGCAACCATAACTGCGAATCATGTTTTATGAGGAGAAAATCCTGACAGGCCCCGCCCTTTTTCTCTCCCTCCCCGTACACTATGCTTGAACTTTTAATTTATGATGTTAATAAGCAAGCTATTGACAAAAGCCTTGAAAAAAACAATAATTAAACTATGAAAACTACCAAACACCGAGCACTTATCAGTGTCTATGATAAATCGGGTCTCTTGCCCCTGGCTGCCTTTTTAAAGGATGAAGGCTGGGAAATCATTTCTACAGGCGGCACGGCCAAATATTTAAGCGATAATAAGATTGTCGTTACCGATATCTCAAGTATCACCGGCTTTCCCGAATGTCTTGACGGGCGGGTCAAAACATTGCACCCTGCCATTCATGCCGGGCTTTTGGCCAAGCGGGATAAACCTGAACATATGGCCACCTTACAAGAGCTTAATATCGAAACAATCGACCTCGTCTGCGTTAATCTCTATCCTTTTTTCGAAAAAGCCATCGAAAGTTACGAAGGAAAGCTCAATCTTGATGACACTATCGAGTTTATCGACATCGGCGGGCCTTCAATGCTCCGTTCTGCAGCCAAAAACTTCAAGGATGTTATCGTTTTAAGCGAATCAGGCGACTATGACAGCATAATGGAAGCCCTAAAAGGCGGCAAAAGCCCAAAAGATGTAGATATTTCGCAAAAACGGGCCCTTGCCGGCAAGGTTTTCGACCTTACCTCAGCCTACGATGCGGCAATTGCTCGCTATTTGCTCAATACAGAGGACACCTCCTTCCCAAAATACTGGCCTATGTCCCTGGAAAAGAAGCAGAATCTCCGTTACGGCGAAAACGGGCATCAATCCGCCGCCCTCTACCTTAGCACCGGCCCTCTAGGTTGCTTTGCCTCAATGCAGCAGCTCCACGGCAAGGAACTTTCCTACAACAATATCCGCGACCTCGACCTTGCCTGGAAGGCCGCCTGCGCCTTCGGCCTTCCCGAAGCGGGCGTTCAGCCTTTAGGCGAGGACAGCGTTGTCAAGGCAGGCGAGGCTGCCGGCATCAAGCTCGAATCGGCCTCTAATTCTCTGGTCTGCTGCGCTGCGATAAAGCACAATACTCCCTGCGGTCTGGCGCTTGGAAAAACCCTGAATGAAGCCTTTGTCAAGGCGAAGGCCTGCGACCCCATCTCGATTTTTGGCGGTATCGTTGCCTGCAATACCACTGTTGATGCAGACACTGCGGCAAAACTCCACGATATTTTCCTCGAGATAGTTGCCGCCCCCGCTTTTGATGATGAGGCTCTGGAGATTCTCAAGAAGAAAAAGAACTTGAGGATAATCAAGATGACCGGAGCGCCTGTGGAAACCCATGAATGTATCTCAATAGATGGCGGGCTCCTTACTCAGAGCGCCGACCGGACGCTGCTTTCCAAGTGGGAAGTGGTGACAAAGCTTGCCCCGCCGCCTGAACTCTACAAGGATATGCTCTTTGGAATGCGGGCAGTGACCTATGCAAAATCCAATGCAATTGTTGTGGTGAATAATTTAGCGGCGCTGGGTATTGGTTGCGGGCAGACAAACCGTATCTGGGCTGCAGAACAGGCGCTGGAACGGGCTGCAAAAAACACCATTGCCGAAAAATACAACACAAAGCCCCTGGTGATGGCCTCCGACGCCTTCTTCCCCTTCCCCGACTGCGTCGAAGCGGCGGCAAAAGCAGGCATTAAGGCAATTATCCAGCCGGGCGGCTCTGTTAATGATGATCAGTCCATAGAAGCCTGTGATAAATTGGGTGTTGCGATGGTCTTCACGGGAGCGCGGCACTTTAAACATTAATATGAACAACCATCAATTTGACGTTATATATGAAGACGATAACCTCATTGCAGTAAACAAGGTTTCGGGCCTTACCACAGGCGGCGACCGCTGGGACCATTCGGAAAAGCGCCTCGACCAGCTCCTTGATAAATACCTGGGGAAAAAGGTCTACATGCTGCACCGCATTGACAAGGACACCTCAGGTTTGGTCATCTTTGGTAAAAATGCAGCAACACACCGTGCCGTGGGTATGGCCTTTGAAGGCCGGCTTGTTTCCAAAACCTACCTCGCCATCATTCACGGCAGGCCAAATTGGACAAGTGATGCAAGTGGCGAAGCAACTTGTGTTTGCGGCCTTCCCCTTGTGCCAAACGGTGACAAGCGCCACCGGACCATTGTCGATAAATACCACGGTAAATTATCCCTCACCCGCTTTAAACTGATTCTTTCTGCCGGCAACTACAGCCTGGTCGAAGCATACCCGGAAACAGGCCGGACACACCAAATCCGTGTTCACCTGGCCGCATTGGGCCACCCCATCGTCTGCGACCGCCTTTATGGTAAGCAGGCATTCCGCAGCGAAGAACCCGGTGTCTATTTGTCCTCCTTCAAACCCGGCTGGCGTGGCGATGCCTACGACGAAAAGCCCCTCCTTAACCGCCTCGGCCTCCATGCCTGGAAGTTAAGCCTCCCCCTTGCCATCTTCCCCGAAGAACTCCGCCAAGGCAAAACAGAAAACGACCTCCATTTCGAGGCCCCCCTGCAAAAAGATATGAAGGCCCTCATTAATCAGATGAAAAAAGTATCGCAGTAATTGAGCATTTCAGTACCACAAGCTGTGTATAGTTTCAGTATTACAACACTAAGCATGGAGCAGGGGGGACAGGATAATCTTTTGTGAGGGCATTTGAAAGTTGCTGTCATAGCCTTGTCGGTAGGCAATAAAGCAAGACGCCGCCGAAGGCGGAACTTTCAACAGCCCGAACAAAAGATTATCCTGTCCCCCCGTACGCAAGGCTTGAATTTTTACTGAAACTATCAGCGAAAGGGCTTGTATAAAATCATTTTTTTTGGTATATTAGAGTATTATGACAGCAGGAGACTTGCGCTCGAAGTATATCGAGTTCTTTATAAAGCATGGGCATGCCCAGATTCAGGGTAAGTCGCTTATACCGGAAAACGACCCCACCGTTTTGTTTACTACGGCAGGGATGCATCCCCTTGTCCCCTATCTTTTGGGCGAGCCGCATCCGGCAGGGAACCGCCTTGTGGACTACCAGAAGTGTATTCGCACCGGCGATATCGACAGTGTTGGGGACGCAAGCCACCTTACCTTCTTCGAAATGCTGGGAAACTGGTCTTTAGGTGATTATTTTAAGGAAGGGGCCATTAAAATGAGCTTCGAGTTTCTTACTTCTCCTGAATGGCTGAATATTCCACGCGAAAAACTTGGCGTCACAGTATTTCAGGGGGAAAAAGGCGAAAATGGTGCTGCCGATATTCCCCGGGACGATGAAAGCGCCGCTGTGTGGAAATCCCTTGGTATTCCCGAAAATCGCATTGCCTATCTTCCCCGCGAAGACAATTGGTGGGGGCCTGCGGGCACTACCGGTCCTTGCGGGCCCGATAGCGAAATGTTCTATTATACAAAGGGCGAACCCTGCGGCCCGGATTGCAAGCCCGGCTGCCCTTGCGGCGGCTGGCTCGAAATCTGGAATGATGTATTCATGCAATACAACAAGGACACAGAGGGTAAGTATATTCCCCTTGCTCGCAAGTGTGTAGACACCGGCATGGGAATCGAACGGACGGTTACGATATTAAACGGCAAGGACAGTGTGTATGACACCGAGATTTTTGCGGGGATTATCAAGGCAATAGAGAATCTCTCTCCCCCCCTTGCGGGGGGGGCTGGGGGAGGGGTGCGTTACGGCGCAAACCCCGATACCGACAAATCTATTCGTATCATTGCCGACCATACGCGTTCCAGCACTTTTATCCTTGGCGATCCGAAGGCTGTTTCGCCTTCCAATGTGGGGGCCGGTTATGTCTTGCGCCGTCTTATGCGGCGGGCTTTACGGCATGGACGGAAACTCGGTATTGAAGGCCAGTTTTTAGGGAAGATTGCCCAGGTTGTTATAGATGAATTTGGGGGCACAGAAGCTGCGCCGGGGGCCTATCCTGAGTTGCGTGAAAACGCGGCTTACATAATAGAAGAAATTGATAAAGAAGAAAAGAAATTTCTTCAGACCTTGCAGCATGGGGAAAAAGAATTCGAAAAGATTCTTCCCAATCTGCTGAAAAACCCCCAGAAAATTATGTCGGGCCGGCTTGCCTTTAAACTCTACGACACTTACGGCTTTCCCATTGAGCTTACCGAAGAGCTTGCTGGCGAAAACGGCCTTAAGGTGAACCGCGAGGAATTTGACGAGGCCTTTAAGAAACACCAGGAAACATCCCGTGCCGATGGCGGTGTGTTCAAAGGCGGGCTTGCAGACCATAGCGAAAAGACCACGGCCTACCACACGGCAACCCATCTTTTGCAGGCAGCCTTAAAACGGGTGCTTGGCGAACATGTTGGGCAAAAAGGCAGTAACCTTACCGCAGAACGAATGCGCTTCGACTTTTCGCACGGGGCTCCCCTGACAGCCGATGAAATAAAAGAAGTTGAAGATATTGTCAATGGGGCAATCAAAGCAGACTTACCCGTTACTATGGAAGTAATGAGCCTTGACGAGGCAAAAACCCAGGGGGCGACAGCCCTTTTCGGTGAAAAATACGAAAGCCAGGTAAAGGTTTACACCATTGGCGGCCCCGGCGATGGGGACGACCCAAAACGCGGCATCAGCGGCACACTGTTTTTTTCACGGGAAGTATGCGGAGGGCCCCATGTAACGCACACCGGCGATATGGGCAGCTTCAAGATACAAAAGGAACAGTCCTCATCGGCCGGAGTCAGGCGCATTCGGGCGGTGTTGCTGTAACAATTTCAGCAGATATATGTTATAATTATAGAGAAGGAATGAAGATGAAGAAGATTTTTAGTTTAGTTTTATTGCTTTTATTGGCAAGCGGCAGCATTTTTGCCCAAAGTACCGCTAATGATTTACTTGACCTTGCCAGCGTATCTTACAGTAGCCCCGCCAACATAAAAGGCAAGGATTACCGCTTGGCTATTGAACAATTGATTAAGTCTCAGTTAATGCAAACGGCAAGCAGCTTGCCTTCCAAATCGGAATTAGACAATGCCTTTAAACAATTTTATAATCAAGTTACTAAGGCCCAGAAACAGCAGATTATAGAGCAGTTAATCGACAATAAATTACTTGTTCAGGCGGCACAGACGGCAAAAGATGCCAGCGGAAAGCCCATCAGCGTTACCGAAAACGAGGTCGACAAGGCATTTAACGAGCAAAAGAGCCAACTGACAATACAGTTGAAAGGCCCCGGGGGGACAATGAGTGACAGTGAATTTGTTTCAACGGTAAGCACCTACTTTGGATATCCGAATACTATCAAGGAAATAAAAGACAGTATGCGTGATACACTTTGGATTACTAAATTTCTTAATGAAAAGGTGGGGAATGCTTCTCAGGTAACAGAGCCCAGCAATGCAGAAATTGAATTTCAATATCGCTTAGGCAGACAGAATTTTAGTTTGCCGGAAATAATTAGTTACCGTTTTATACCCTTTACCACCGGCAGGAAAGATGATTCAAAACGAAGCGCTGACAATGCAAAAAAAGATATTGGTAATTCAAAAGATTCTTTTGACAAGGAATGGCAAAAAGATGCCCGCAATGCCAACACTTTCCCGGTAAGTTCCCAGTATGCGAACGCTTTATCGCAAGAATACGGCAGGAAGTTTATCGAGGAACTGCTCAGTCTTTCACTCAATACCCCTTCGCCGGTAATAGAAGGCCCCAAGGGTTATTATATCCTTTTAGTAACAGGCAGGACTGAGCCAAAGTTTCTTTCATTAAATGACCAAAATCCTGATAACCAGACACGTCAGCGGTATCCAACCGTTCGTGATTTAGCCAAGGCGCAGATTACGCAACAGCGGCTTATGGAGAGCCAGGCGCAAAAACAAAGTGAAATTGTTGCGGACCTTAAGAAACAGGCAAAAATCATCAGGAATGAAGCAAATATAAACAAGGTTATAGGAACATAAAATATGGCTTCCCGGAGGAAGGCCAGGGTTCTGGCATTTCAGGCATTGTATTCCTGGGATGTTTCAGGAAGGTGCAAAAAAAAAGATGCGCCGCTTGATGTGGATTTTTCCTGGCTTGATGATAAGCAGCAGAAAGCGCTTGATGAGGCGACGCGGGCTTTTTCAAGCCTGATTATCCTTGGGGTAGTTGACAATAGAAAAGAAATTGACGCCCTGATAAAGGAGCATCTGCAAAATTGGGACATAGACCGGCTTAAAAAAGTCGATCTGGCTATTTTGCGGATGAGCGTCTGCCAACTCTTGTATCAAAAAGATATTGCTCCTTCTATTGTAATAGACGAGGCAATTAAAATATCAAAAGAATATGGCGATGACGATAGTTTTAAGTTCATAAATGGTGTTCTTGATGCTATCAAAAATGATATAAACAAGAATAAAGTTGAATAAATGAAAAACAGGCTGCCGCTTATTTTGACAATCGGTTTTTTGCTCGCCCTTGTCGCCCTTGCAGGTATTGTTTATTTTAATGCACAAATTGTTTTTAGCTCGGAGGTTAGGCGGGAGCCTGGAGACAGCAATTTTTCCTTTAGCCTCCGTGAATATGATGCGGCGGCTGATGTCCCTTTTTATACCGGAAAAGACGCAAGGCTTGCACGGATGCTGAACAATCTGGAAGATGAAGCCCTTGGGGTAGAAGAATTACTTTCTGTTTTAAAGCGCAGAAGGGCTCTTTTGGAAGATGAGTCAAGCCCGGCGGCAATCCGCCAATATAAAGAGGCTGTCGACCGTTCCTGTAATAAATACCCCTATTCCCAGACCCTTGCCATAACGGCAATAGAAGCCTACACGGTTTACGCTATAAGTAATGCCGACTTCCAAAAAGCCCTGTCCTATTTGTCGGTAATTGACAGCACTGAATACCCGGCCTTGTATCAGGCGGCGCATATCCTTGCCGGCACCCTGAACACACCCGACACGGCCTTTTCCCGCACAGGCGGCGCCGATGTCTTCGATGGCCTAAACCAGGTGCTCCTTGACCTCATAGAAGGGGACAGTAGCGGCGCCCTCATGAAAATAAGGGCCTTACAAGTTGATGCAGCAAGGCTGGACCCGGCAAATACAGACTCTGCGTATAAGGATAAGTTAAATAAACTTGAAGCGGAAATTCTCTACGATTATGGCGACCCGACAACGGCAGCAGAATATTTTTCGAAGGTCAATTCCGGCACAAGTATTTCGAGGCAGGCCGATTCCCTGGCCTTGGCAGGAAGGCTTCAGGCGGCAAAAACCTTTTGGTCAATGCTTTCAAACCCAAATTCCACCGATACGGCGGCAGACTCAAAGCTTATTAGCAACAGCCTTTATAACCTTGCCGCCACGGAAACAGATGGGGTCACAAAAGCGGCCAACTTGGAAAAGCTCCTTTCAAGGGACCCCGGGAATGTCTATGGCCTTATTCTTTACACCAGAATGCAGGGGCCCGAGCGGGCACTGGCAATCCTTACCGGCATTGAGGACATTGAAGGCCAGCCCCTCCTTGCCCTGGAGCTCCTTCGCAGGCGGCAATCTGAACTAAGCATTGACCAAATGGTAGCTCAAACCTGGCTTTTGATTAACCGCCACCCCGGCGATGAAAACATTTACCGCTGGGCCGCCTGGTATTTCAGCTTTCAACGCCGTTTTGATGAACTCAATAAACTTCTGGGACAGGCTAAAACCCTCAGCATGGAACTCGATGCCGATGGGGCTATTCTCCTTCCCTATTACGAGTCGGTCTATGCCCTGTCTCAAGGCCGTATTGACGATAGCGAAAAGATATTGCAGAACCTTGTCCAAAATATGAAAGAGAGCAGCCCTTACAAACCGCAAGTATATGCCGGCCTGGGCCTGACCCTTGAGAAAAAACAATCTTACCTTGCTGCTTTGGATAATTATACGAAGGCTCTGGACGTTGCAGTAAGTGAAAATCCGCTTAACAATAAAATGCTTGTCAAGCTGAATGTATCCTCTGCACGCTGCCTTAGGGTTTTGGGCAGAACAACAGAGGCGAGAGCCCTGCTTGAAACAGCAGCAACCCTCGCCCCTTTAGACCCGCAAGTCAGACTAGAACTTGATAGAACTTTGTAGTCTTAGCTTAGTTGACTGTAGCAATAATGTCGCTCATCTTTACAATGAGGTAATCATCACCACCATCGGCCTTTAATTGTGTGCCGGCATACTTGTCATACATGACCTTGTCCCCAACCTTGACAGTGATGGGGTCTTTTTCGGTGCCGGGACCTACCGCTTCAACAATGCCCTTCTGTGTTTTTTCCTGAGCATTGTCAGGAATGTAAAGGCCGCCTGCGGTTTTTGATTCGCTTTTTTCACATTTTAAAAGCACACGATCACCTAATGGTTTAATATTCATATAACCCTCCAATAAATAAAGTTTTGTTACTAATAATATAATAAAATCGCCGAAATTAGTCAAGCACTTGGATATCAGCAGTAATTAAAAATTCAAGCTTTGCGTACGGGGGACAGGACAATCTTTTGTTGAACTTCAGTAAACTGAAGTACGCTAGTTGAAAGTTCCGCCTTCGGCGGCGTCTTGATATGTTGCCTACCGACAAAGCTATGACAGCAACTTTCAAATGCCCTCACAAAAGATTGTCCTGCTCCCCCTGCCCCACGCTTGGCTTGAATTTTTAATACACTCCGCAATATTTTTTTGCTTTTTTCTATTTAGGGGGTTGACAAAAGTCTGAAAAAGTGGTAAATTTAAGGGTAAAATTAAATATTACACTGCCGATATTGTATATAGAGGAGCTATGGCAAAGGTTCATGGGTATAAACGATTCGAAGATAGCCTCGTTCGCAAGATAAGGAAGGGATTTCTTAGTTGCGGCAAGACTATTTTGTCTCTGATTCAGGGGTTTTGGACTGCAATTACCCGAACTGTTACCATTACTATGGTTCCCCATTCCGAAAAAAAGGTTCATCAATTCCGTTTAAGCTTTCTTTCCGTGTTTTTTGTCTGCCTCTTTTTTGTTGCAATTTTGGGGGCCTTTGCCTGGTTTGGCATTTCCTATACGGAAATACAAGGCACTATGGCAATTAAGGACAATCGTCTGCAGAATACCCAGGCAAACCTTGACGAGCTTCGGGGTGAGATTTCCAGTCTTTTAAGGCAGTCGAAGAATTTCCAGGCGGTTATGTCCGAAACATTAAGCTCTATGGGCATCAATTTGAATACCGAAGGCGGAGCGGAAAACAGTAATTCAGGCGACCTTGCTTCGTTCTTCAATATACAGGATACCGGCAGCGGAAGCCTGCAGGAATCAAGTGAATTACAGGGTTTTACCAATTATCTTGCTTCGGTGCAGGAACCGGTAAAGGAAATGGGTTCCTTGCTTTCCTCACAGAGCACATTGCTTACAGAAATTCCCAATATTTGGCCGATAAAAGGCGGAATCGGGCATATTTCGATGAGTTTTGGGCAAAACGAGAATCCTTTTACCCATCAATATTATATTCATAAGGGGATTGACCTTTCTACCTACCGGCAGGGCGATTCTGTTTTGGCTACAGCCGACGGGCAGATTGTTTCGATTAACAATGACCCGGGCGGTTTTGGTATTAATATTGTTATTAAGCACAAACATGGTTTTTATACCAGATATGCACACTTGCAGGCTACCGTGCGAGTCCGGGTTGGGCAGCGCGTGCAACAGGGCAGTGTTATAGGCTATATCGGCAACACCGGCCTTACCACCGGGCCGCATTTGCATTATGAGGTGCACATTGGCGCCGATGTTGTCGACCCATATAAGTATCTGAACATTAAGACCAACAATACTACACTTGCAAGGAACTAAGATGCCTTCCCGTGAAGAATTTCAGGTAAACACTATTATCGGGCCGAGGAGTTTTATCCAGGGGGATATTTCTGCGGCAGGCTTTACCCGTGTTGACGGCAGCGTGCAGGGGAATGTCCAGGCAGAAGGCCGGGTGATTATTGGTGATGAGGCAAGGGTTAAAGCCGGTGTTCGGGGCACCACGGTCACCATTAACGGGGTGGTGGTTGGCGATATTATTGCCAGTAAGCGGCTTACCATAATGTCAAACGCAGTGATTATTGGCGATTGCATTACAAGGCGGATTCGTGCCGACATGGGATGCATCATTCAGGGGAAGGTTCGCGTAATTCCCGACGAAAGGGCCTGGGAAGAGGCGGTAAAGAACTATGCCTGAACTATCGGCAGGCGGGGCCGGCTTGGCAATGGGGTTGAACCCTGCGGCTTTATCGAGCCTGCAAGGCGAAGCACAAAAGGCACAGGAAAAAAAGGCGAAGAATCTGCGGCATGGCAGCTTGAAAGGCGGTATAAAAAGCCGTTTTAACGAGGCGCTTAGGGAAGCAGGGGTCAGTAATTTCTATGGCGTCTTTAGTAAAAGCCTTGAAGAAAATGACCACACCCTGGAAAATCTTTGGGATGATATCTTCAGCAAGGGCGATGCCTTGTCTAATCATCCTCTTCTTGATGAAATCAGGGAATACCGGGAATCTGTTCAGCGTTTTTTAAGCTATGTTGTAAAGTTTGGCTTTGATGTTGAAAGCCGCGGCCTTAATGAGCGCCGCAGGCTTATCATCGAAAAGGTAAACGAAAAACTGGAAAAGCTGGCATCGAGCATTCTTACCGGGCAGGCCGAGCAGATTTCTATTTTAGAGAGGCTAGACGAAATCAAGGGACTTCTGGTAAACTTATTGGCAGAGTAAGGAAGGAACGGAGAATTATTATGAGCGATTTTACTATTGAAGACATTGAAAGTATCGAAGAAAATATTATTATAGAAGAGGCAGAAGAGAGCGATGCTGATTTTGCCTCGATGTCGGGCGCCTCGAGTTTTATCGAAATGTCCCTGGATGTGCCGGTGTATCGGCTCAAAATGGATTATTCCAATGATACTTTTCTTGCCGTTTTTACCGATGATGTCTTGCAGGCGAATGATATGGTTATTTCGCCTACCAAATACGGCATTGATATGGTTCGGGTGGTTGGGCAGATAAGCCGTAACGGGCCGCAGCTTGTTGATGTAGCGCATGTCATCAAGAAGGCCGATGAAAAAGACCTGGAAAGGGCAAAAAACAACAAAAAGCTTGAAGAAGAGGCTTACAATGTCTGCCTCGAAAAAATCCATAACCGCGGCCTTGATATGAAGCTTATCTGTGTGCATTATCTTTTGGAAGAGCCGAAAATTTTGTTCTTTTTCTTTTCGGAAAACCGTGTCGACTTCCGTGAACTGGTAAAAGACCTTGTTGCCGTGTTTCATTCGCGGATTGAACTGCGGCAAATTGGCGTTCGCGATGAGGCACGGATGCTTGGCGGCCTTGGGCAATGCGGCAGGGATTTCTGCTGCCATGGAATTTCGGACAAGCTTAAGGCGGTAACGATAAAAATGGCAAAAGAACAAAACCTTTCGTTAAATGCCTTGAAGATTTCCGGCCCCTGCGACCGCCTTCTCTGCTGCCTTGCCTATGAGCATGGGAACTACGAAAACCTATCAAAGGATAAAATGTCGTAAGGGTCTTCTCCCCAGCGCCTGAATTCTATTGCTTCCTCTATATGGGCCTCTTTGATTGTGTCCTCGGTTTGCAGGTCGGCGATGGTTCTTGCTACACGGAGGGTGCCATGGAAGGCACGGCCTGAAAGGTTCAGTTTTTCTACGGCTTTTACCAAAAGGCTTTCGGCGGAGGGGCTTAAGCGGCAAAAGGCTTCGATATGGGCGCTTTGCATGCGGACATTGCGGCGGATGCTGCTCTTTTTATACCGTTCCCGTTGAATAGAAACCGCTTTTTCGACCCTCCCTGCAATCAGGGCAGAGCGCTCGCCTTTTTGTGTATTATTGCTCGTCATATCAGGCTGTGTTACCGGTACCCGGAGTTCTACACGGTCGAGCAGGGCGCCGGAAAATTTTTTCCAATAGCGGTAAATCTCATCGGGCGCACAGAAGCAGCCTGCCCCAAAATTATTTGCGCTTCCCTTTTCGCCCCGTCTTTTTTGTCCAAGCCGTCCACAGGGGCAGGGATTAGCGGCAAGTATCAACTGAAAATCGGCCGGCAGGTGTAAGGGGCCTTCGGCACGGACTATAGTAACAGAACCTTCTTCCAAGGGCTCACGGAGGGCCTGCAGAACATTCACCCTGAATTCAGGGGCTTCATCGAGAAAGAGGAGGCCAAGGTGTGCAAGGCTGACCTCCCCGGGCCGCACCATTCTGCCTCCACCCAAAAGGCCTTCGGCACTGGCTGAATGGTGGGGGCTGCGGAATGGAGGCCGGTCAATCAGGGCGGCATGGCCTAAACAACCTGCAAGGCTATGCAAACGGGTTGCTTCAACAGCTTCCCCCTCAGTTAAGGCGGCCATGATTCCCGGCGTCCGGCGTGCCAGCATGGTCTTTCCCCCGCCAGGAGGGCCAAAAACCAGGGTATTATGCCCGCCTGCTGCAGCAATTTCCATGGCCCTTTTGTAAAGTGCCTGTCCCTGCACCTCGGAGAAGTCGCCCTCCGGATAAAGGGCTGTTGATTCAGCAGGGGGGAGGGTGCAGGAGACTGCCTCATTGGCAAAAAGGCCCTTTTCTGCAAAAGAAAGAAAGCAGTCGACCGCATCGGACAGGGTTTCCGGGCCCCGGCAGGAAAGCCCCTGTTTTTTGCAGAGGACTGCAGCCTCGCCAATATTTTCTTTTGGAACGATAAAATGCTTAACACCTGCCTCAATACCGGCGGCCACAGCGGCAAGGCAGCCACGCACCGGCCGTATCTTACCGGACAGCTCCAATTCGCCGAGGACCATGAGGGACGCAGAAAAAGGCCTTTCCCTGGAGGCTGCATAGACGGCCAGGGCTATAGGCAGGTCCAATGCGGCGCCGTCTTTACGGACACCGGCTGGGGCAAGGTTGATTAATAACCTGTCTTGCGGAAAATCGATGCCGCTATTGCGAAAGGCAGCGCGCACCCGTTCCCGCGATTCCCGAACTGCGCCTTCGGCAAGGCCCGACATATCAATTCCCGGTATTCCCCGGCGAATATCCGCCTCGATAGTGATGATAATCCCCTCTGAAGCATAGGGGGCAAAGGCTAAAATTTGTGACATAAGATTTCTCCTCTCTATATAGTATGGCTTATCTTTCTAAATAGCTTCCAAAAGACTTGAAAAAAAAACGCTGTTCCGTTAAAATCATCTTATGGAAAGGCAAAGAGTAGAAACGGCAATCATCGGAGGCGGGGCGGCAGGTCTTGCGGCAGCCCAGTATGCGGCGCGGGCGGGCTTAAAGGCCCTTATAATAGAAGAATTGATGCCCGGCGGGCAGGCGCTTAATATCGATAATCTTGAGAACTATCCGGGCTTTAAGGGCTCGGGCTTTGAATTGATGGATTTCTTGCAGAAGCAGGCTATCGGGTTTGGGGCTGGTGTCTTGTCGGGGTCGGTTACAAATATCTCACGCGGAGACGCGGGGGCGCGGGGTTTCAGTATCGAGATTGATGGAGGAGCTTCAAGCAAATCGGGAACAGTTATAGAGGCAGGGTCGGTGATTATTGCTACTGGGGCGAAGCATCGGAAGTTGGGGGTTGTTGGGGAGAAGGAGTTTGAGGGGAAGGGGGTTTCTTATTGTGCTCCCTGTGATGGGCCTTTTTTTAAAGGGCAGAGGATGCTGGTTGTTGGTGGAGGCGATGCGGCCTGTGATGAGGCTGAGTATCTGGCCCGATTGAGCCCTGCCAAAGAGGGTAAAGCGCAGATTGTCCTGATTCACCGGCGGGATAAGTTCCGGGCACAGAAGGCCCTTGCCGACCGGGTTCTGGTCAATGAAAATATTGAAGTGCGGCTTTGCACAAGGCCGCTCGAGATAAAAGGCGACTCAAAAGTCCGTTCGGTGCTTCTTGAGGAGCTGGACAACGAAGGCAAAACAATCCGGCAATACGAAGAGGATTTTGCCGCAGTCTTTGTCTTTGCAGGCAGCACTCCCAACACAAGCTTTTTGGATACGGGCAATATCAATATTGCACAAGATGAATCGGGTTATATTATTACCAATGCCGAAATGGAAAGCTCTGTCCCCGGCATTTTTGCCATAGGCGATGTCCGTAACAGCCCATTCCGGCAGGTGGTAACTGCAGCCGCCGATGGGGCCATAGCGGCGCATAGTGCGGCGAGGTATCTGGATGCATTACGGGGTACCGCATATGTATAAACGTATGTGTGGTAGGGGCGGGTTTAAAACCCACCCCTACGTAGGGGCGGATAATTATCCGCCCCTACACCGTTTCGTTGTTATCGTTCTCCTGTTTATTGGTTTGCCTCTTGGCGCTTTGTCTTTCACTGATGAGTTGCCTCCTGAACAACTGGCGTCGGCCCTTGTTGCTGAGATGACAGATGAGGAGGCTCTTGCGCAGACCTTTATGTTGGGCTGGGTGGGTTCTGAGCCTTCGCCTTTGATTATGGACTGGATTAGTCAGCGTGGCCTTGGCGGGGTGAAGATCTTTGGCTGGAATACGGCCGATACGACGCTCCTTGCACAAACGGTTGGCCGCCTGCAAAGTGCTTCATTGAAAGGCCGCTTTGGTATACCGCTTTTTGTGGCAACAGACCAGGAAGGCGGTGTGGTGCGGCACATTAAAGGGGCCACTTCTGAAAGCCCGGGAAACATGGCTATTGGGGCAGGCGGCTATCCCCGCGATGCATACCTTGCCGGCTACTATATAGGCAGGGAACTGAGGCTCCTGGGGGTGAACATGAACTTTGCTCCTACGGTTGACCTTTTTACCAACCGTAATTCCACCATCATTGGGCCGAGGGCCTTTGGGAATGAGCCGGTGCAGGCAGGCATTTTAGGTGCGGCCTTTGTAAAGGGGCAGGAAGAAGCGGGCATTATTTCAACGGCAAAACACTACCCCGGCCATGGGGACACGGCCCTTGATTCCCATGGCACCCTTCCGAGAATACCTGTAAGCAGGGAAACACTGGAAAACCGTGAACTTATTCCCTATAAACTCCTTGCAAAAGAAGGCATCCCGGCTATTATGAGCGGCCATTTGGCCTTTCCCAATACCGAGGGCGGCGAAACACCGGCTTCTCTCTCCTCATTCTTCCTCAATGATATTTTGCGTGAGGAGCTTGGCTTTAAGGGCCTTATTATTACCGATGACATGATGATGGTAGGGGCTACCAATTCGCATAACAGCCTTTCCGCTGCTGCAAAAGAGGCCATGCTTGCAGGAAATGATGTCATTATGCTTTCCAAAACACCCCTTTTGGATGATGCGGTGTGGACCCGCTCCTTACGGAGCATGCAAACCGAGCCTGATTTTAATGCCCGTGTTCGAAAGGCTGCCGAAGATATTCTTCGCACCAAGCTGGAGTATTTGAAAGCTGAACATGCCGTGCCCTCTATCCCTGATATTGCAGCCGTGCAAACAGGGCTTCCCGACAAGGAAGGCCAGGACTTCTTCCTCGATATGGCAACCCGTTCGGTTACCCTGATAAAGGCCGACGATGGCGTTTTTCCCTTAAAGCCTGAGAATGCAGGCCGGGTGATGCTTGCCTACCGTCCTTACGGAGGGTTTATCAGCTATGGCGAAAAGGCCTACCCCGATGCCATGAAATACTGGTATGCAGAAAGCCGTGGGGTAAGCGACCTCCTCTTTTTTGCCCGGCAGATGGACACTATCATCTTCTGTGTGCAGGAGAAGGCCGATCTGACTATGCTCAATGCACTCAAGGAACTTGCATTGCAGGGGAAGAGGGTTATTGTTTTTTCGCTCCTTTCCCCTGTTGAACTGGAGGATATATCCTGGGTTGCCGGGGCTATTGCCGTGTATAGTTTTGCCCCGGAGTCCTTTAATGCAGGTTTTTCTGCAATGCTTGGGCGAATTCCTTTCCAGGGGGAGCTCCCCTGAATGTTCTGGAAAAAATGCCGGAGGATTACTGAAAGGGAATGCAGCGCTTTTATGCAGGCAATGACTTCCACGCATATCAATGCAGCAATGGAGTATCAGTATATCACCCAAAACCGGGAATTTTTTTCGAAAGACGGCATTTGGCTTTTGCGTGCCGATAAAACTGATGAATTTTACGATAAGTATCGGGACAAACCGATAGCCCTGCTTGTCGGCAGGCGCCGAACCCTTTTCCCGATATTTGCACACACGCATCCGGATCCTGCCTTCTTCCCCAAACCGGCATTCATTGACATCTTTTTAAGGCGGCAGGGACTGCACGGCATTCAGGGCCTGAAACACGAAGCCCTTTGGATAGAAAACCTCCTTGCCAGGCAGGGTATGGAGCCTGTTGCTTCAACCGACTACAATCTGATGATATTTAACCCTTCGTTTTTACCCAATCTGAAGGCCAAAGCCGATGAAGCGAAAAAGAAAAACGGCAATACAGTGCTGGTTCGGGAAGCCGGCCTGAAAGATGCAGACACCTTGCTGCCCCTGGAAGCAGCCTATGAAAAAGCCGAGGTTCTCCTACCCGGCGAAGAATTAAGCATGATAGCCTGTAAAAATAACCTGAATAATAAACTGCAAAGCGAAACGGTTTTTGGCCTCTGGCTTAATGGAAAAATAGCCGCTAAGCTGCACACGAATGCCCGTGCGGGGAACTATGTTCAGATTGGGGGCATCTATGTCCTCCCCGAATACCGCCGCCACGGTCTTGCAAGCTGCCTTCTTTCTGCCATATCTTCAAAGTTCATTGCCGAAGGCCGACAGGTAAGCCTCTTTGTAAAAAAGAAAAATGCCCCGGCCCTCTCGCTCTACCTTCGAAGCGGCTTTATCGGTAATGGGGATTATCGGATTACTTATTATTGAGTAATTATCAACCCAATCCCGAACGGCGCCTGCTGGTGACATCGTAGATAACGGCAAGCAAGAGTATCAGAGCCTTTACCACTAAGTATTTCTTATTACTGAATTTTTTAATATTACCCCTTGACAGAATTGAAAAATAGATGTATAATACAATTAGGGCGAAACCCGAAAAGCCGTGTAAATGAGGTCGACCGATATGTTCACATATGGGTCATGTTACCCGAATTCACGGCTTTTTTTATTTTGAGGATTGTTTTAACGAAAAATAGCGCAATTTGTCTATATCATTGAGTGTTTTTCGTGTTGTAATTGAAATATTATAAATAATATTATTAATTTTGCAGATATATTTGAAAAAACTTGCTCTTTCTATCTCTTTTCTTTCAAGATAGTCCCTTTCATCACTAATAAAAATCATATTTTCAATAATTTTGTCCAGTAATCTTATCAAAATAACATGTTCCCTTCGTCTGGATTTCTTCCTCCATTCGGCAATACTATCATGGGATACCTTGATTTGTCGCATTGTTATCTTGTTTATAAAAGTCCTACCTTGAAAATTTTCTCGGGCAAATTGCGCATTAAAATATTTTAGTTGTCCAAGAGTCATCTGTTTTTCTTCATCACTCTCCTGGATTTCGGGTAAATCCATAGATTGCTGAATGTTATCCATAACATTAGTATAGTGATTTTTGTCTTTTTTGTCAATATCCGGGTTACTTTTTTATGAATGAGGCATCGCATATACTAATACCTGCCCTACAGCGCATCCAACAACTTGATAATCTTCTCCTTCGTTCGCCGTTTTTTCTTCTGCAAGGCGCTGTTCGCTGCCGGATTAGCCTCTACGGCGGCCTGTTCTGCCATTTCTGCATCGAAAAAGACCCCCGCCGGCACCTGCAAGGCCCGTGCAATCTTTAAAATGGTCAAGACGGAGGGTTGTTTACGGCCAGTTTCGATACAGGCGATATAATTATCCGATAAATCGGCCCGTGTAGCCAATTCTGCCTGCGAAATAGCCTGACTTTTCCGAATTGTCCTGATGTGCTGAACAACAACACCCAGTTCTTCTTCTAACGTTTTCATTGCCTATAGATAATAATTATTTTTAAAAAAACACTTGACACAATGGGCTAAAGTGTGGTATAATGCTTATGTAACTTTGTCTATAGGCAAGGTAAGAGGAGGAAAGTATGAAAAGATGGTATTGCGTTTTAGCAGCAGGCTGGGTGCTTGCAGTTTTGGCCGGATGCGGTTCAAATCCGGCAGTTGCCGTCTCGGGTGTCCAAACAGCGGCAGAACAGCAGGACAATATTGCCGGTTACGGCGATGAAATCCGGGTAGAACAATCGGTAATCACCGACTGGAAGGGCCGGAATGACGGCACAAAACCCCGGCCCGACTGGCTGGCTGCCGCACAGGATGGCATTTTCAGGCCCTATATGGAATATATCGGTGTTGATCCGGAAACGAATGTCTGCCGTATGACAACCGGTTACGGGGCAGATTTACGGGCAGCCCAGATGCGTGCCCAGCTTGAATTTGCCAGGGTTGTTGCTCTTGACCTTGCCCAAAAGGTCAGTGTAACTTCCGCAGACCTTGCCCGTTCAGGTGGTATGAGTCAGGAAACGGCGGAAGCCATTCAGGTGCAAACCAAATCACAGTCTAAAGTAGAAATTGTGGGCGGTGAAACAAGAACTGAATTTTGGCGGAAAAATGTTAGCGAACAAGCCAAAGGTAAAAATGATACCCAGTATGTTGTCTATCAGATACATATATTCCCTCAGCAGGACTGGGATAATTTGCGGGTTACCTATCTTAGAAATGTGGTTAAAGCCCTGCCCTCTGAGTTAACGCCCGAAGCGCAGGAAGTTGCGGCGATGATTACCCGGATGGATGCCGATGACCATCATCCTATTGAAATGAGCCAGAAACAGGCTGAACAAAAACTGGAAGCGGAACGGCAGGTAGCCCAAGCGCAAGCCTCGGTAATTCCCGCCGAGCAGCAGGCAGCAAAGGAAACAGAATTAAGAAAGATTATAGAAGCAGCCAGAACCGACAGAACACGCATCAGTGCAGACCGCGATGTAGAGGTAGCAAAGGCCTTATCCGAAGGCAAGGTTGAACAGGCTGCCTATATTTCAGGCGACCCCATTCTGCAAGCCGCAGCGGCAGTAAGCGCCGATGACGCTGCAAGGCTCACAGCCCGGGCAATAGATATGGCCGCCCGAATTTTAAATTAGACTACAGAGGTATGCGCATGTTGGACTTAAGAAAAACAATTATCATTATTGTCATTATAGCCGCAGGTCTTAGTTTTTCAACATGCGGCACACTAGGGGAAACAGCAATGTCCAGTTCTTTGGCAGAGGAACCGGAAGGGAAAACGGCAATGTCAGTTTCTTTGGCAGATGAACCGGAATGGGTCGCCGACACTGTCTCTGTATATCCGCCCGATGCATATATTTCGCGAAATGGTTTTGGTGATACCAGAGAAGCGGCAAGAGCATCAGCACTCACTAATTTAACTGCTCATTTTTCGCAAGAGATTGAAACAGAATTAAAAGAAGTTGTGGTGGTAGATGAAACAGGCATTTCATCAAGCAATATTATTGCTTCTACAGTGATTGCTTCAAAACAAGAATTAGTCGCTCAAGACTATGCGGAGGACTGGTATGATGCAGCACAAAAAACATGGCATGCCCTTGCCTTTATCAACCGTGATAGGGCTTGGGAATTAATTGAGCCCGACTTGAAAGTAAAAACAGAGCCTTTTATGGCATTATACAAAAAGGCTAAGGCAGAAACTGACCCGCTAAATCACTATACTCTTTATCAAAATGTCATTGCCGGTATACCCAATGACGCACTACACGATTTACTTTCTGCTAAGATTTACCATCCAGAAAAAGCATCAGCATATAACGACGTATTAACAGCGTTGTCCCAGGTAACTTTTGACGCAGAGCAGGCAAAAATCGCTCAGTCGCCCTACTGGACTGGCTGGGGCGGCAATGGTGTGCAAATTGCCGTGCTTGACCCGCAAGGTGTTGGCATGACAAGTGTTGACGATAGCGCATTGCTCCCCATGATACAAGGGACACTTGCGGGAGATATTGGTAAATTTAGCGCAATGGAAGTAGTTCCCGCTGAAAGAAATGCTCGGTATATTCTAAGCGGCAAGGTTACCAAAACAAAAAACGGCTATACCTTTGGATTAACGGTAACAGACGCAAGAAACGGTGAAATAAAAGCTTCATATACGCCAAAAGTCTGTGATTATGATTCCCTCTATTATCAATCAGCCGCAAAAGAAGCCTGCGAAGATATTTTAGCACAATTAAGCATACATCTCACCAGCGCTGGAAAGGAAGAACTGCATAAAACAGAAGCCAGAAAAGCAATAGCCCAGGCGCAGTTTGCGAAGGGCATTTCCCAATCTAATGGCGGCCAAATCAATTTTGGCTCAATGGTATATTTTTATGTTGCTGATTCGCTTGACCCTGAATTGGTAGGCGCTGCAAACCGGACTTCTGCAATGACGGTAACCATTAACAATGCTAATACCATAGAAGCAATGCAAAATAAAATCGTATGGCGCAAGCAATGGGAAACATGGCTTACGGAAACCGAAGAGGCTATCCGGGATATAGTTCAGAATTACAACCAGCCTTACGCGCTCTTGTATACAAAAGAACTGAAAGAAAGCAATTTGGACTACAACCGTGAAACCGTTTCGTATAGTTTTACGGCGGAATTGAAACAAAGCGCCGACTGGACTTCTGCCATACAGAAAGCGCTTGCCTCGGCAAAAAAGCATCTAACAAACACTGGTTTTGCCCAGGAATGGGGCTACTCAAACTGGCCCCGTAGTGTTGTTTCTACCTCAATGTCTTTAAATTCTTTCAAGAATTTTAACATTACCGCGGAATTACTGAATAGCAAAGACAAAGTGATCGGGAAAACCAATTTTTCGCTTAGAGGTTCCTGGGACATAACAGACGAGCGAGTGAACACATCTACAACCGGCCAGCAAACCATTACCTTTCACAATGTAAATGTATTTGATTTAACCCAAGACAGCCTGAGTTTGCGCATTGCATCTGTCAACGGCATTCCCACCGCGCAGGCAGCCCGTTCAGGCATTTTACAGGTTGTGTTGCGCGATCAGTACCGCGATGCGGCGGGGTATGATATCGATGGTTATAATGTAGCAGGATTCGATATAAATGGATATAATAGGAAAGGTTTCAATAGCAGTGGCTATGACAAGAATGGTTTTGACACGCATGGCCGCGATAAGGATGGTTACGATCGTAGCGGTTACGATTTAGCAGGTTATACACGTAATGGAGTAAGTAAAGATGGGAAGACTGTAATTCTTACAATGACTAATACACGATTATCCGTAGGCTCAGCTAATGCTATAAACGAGTACATAGGACCCGAAAATGTAGAGATAATAATTCCATCAAAGTTGAATGGGATAACGATTACGTATATTGGGGACTATACCTTCGATAATAAAAACTTAAAAAATGTGACTATTCCTGATACCGTGACATATATCGGAGTGAACGCTTTTAAAGGTAATAAAATAGAAAAACTGAATATACCAGAAAGCGTAAGATTCGTTGGGAGAAATGCATTTTTCGGTAATCCATTAAAGGAAATAACTCTAGGAACAGAAGTCAACCTGAACAATTTTAGTTGGTTTAGATCTTCATCCGAATACTGCTTTCCTAGTTTCTTTGACCAAGCTTATCAAAACGGAAAAAAAACAAGCAGAACATGGTTACTTCGTCAACAAGGCACCGATTCATGGGCGTGGGGTTATATGACAAAAAATAGTCTTGCAGAAATCTTTGGTGGAGACCCCAACTTCTTCCAAAGTGTGGACCCGAGTATAAGATCTGATCAAATAAGGTAGTAAAGTTGTCGACGAAATGATGTTTTGCAACACGATGGTTTCTATACGCTCGCAGCAACCACGCTATTGAGCACACTCCTTACCCATCGTGTTGCAAATTATACTCCTCATTCCTATAGGCAACAATCTCTTCATAGATGTTGACGCCTTCTACATTCTGGATGCCATCGGCACGAGGGGACTTTTGCAGATTTGCATAGCTGAGGAGGTAGTAAATATGGACAATAAAACAACCTAACACACTTTTTTGCACTACATATGAATTTCTTCTACATGGAAACGGTTCCATCGGTGTGGAATTGCATGATGAAAAAGGAATAGAGAAACTCATTGAAGTATTTGTAAAATATGAAAACTCAAAGGTAATGCAATATCCTGTTAAGTGCAAAATAGTAAGAACCTCTGCCAATTTAACAAGTAGTTTAAAAAGCAGGTTACAAATTAATATCCCCGAAGGCATTTCGGTATCTGATATATGTAATTGTATGCATGAGTTCATCAATTTTACCAAAAAAGACTTTGATAATATTTTATTAAAACTAAGGAGCATACCATGAAGAAAATCTTCACAATCTGTTTGTTGTTAATCGTCCTCTCGTCTGTATTTGCAGAAGATGAGAAAAAGACAACAATTACCGGCACCTTTGGATTTGGGTTTACATCGAACACAGACCAATACCCAACTAGAGAAATGGGCGAAGACGGATATAATTATAAATACGAAAAAGTAAATATTTTTTAGCTTCAACATTTGTTGATTTTAACCTTATTTCTCCAATAGGTTTGACAATAACTTTTGGCGATATATTGAATTTTAAGTATGGCTCTGGAGTATGGCAGAATTTGTATTTTGGAATTGGGTATAATTATTTTTTTCCGAAGTGGAATATTGGCGCCTGTTTAATTACATCTCCATATCATTTAACATACTCTTCCAGTCCGCATCCTTTCAGTGCTTATATAGGTGTTAAGATAAATGGCGGCTATTGGTTCACCGACACACTAGGCGCAACACTAATGATGGCATTTGCATCACCGGTAAACTATGGTCATATGAAAGATATTTTCCTTTTCAACATAGGCACCGGCGTATCGCTACGGTTTTAGGGGGTAGACGAGTGCCGGGCATCTAGTCCACACGCGGGATATAAGTGAGTGGACAGATACCTCAGCGAAGGTGATACTCCCATCAACCCAATCCCGAACGGCGCCTGCTGGTGACATCGTAAATAACGGCGAGCAAGAGTATCAGCGCCTTTACCACATACTGGTAGTGCGTGCCTAAGTTCATTAATGACATGCCGTTATTGATGGCGCTCATCACGAGGCCGCCTACTACGACGCCGATTACCGAGCCGACACCGCCTGCAGCAGAGACACCGCCGATATAGCAGGATGCAATGGCGTCCATTTCAAAGCCGTTGCCTGCTTGGGGAAGGGCGCTGTTCATATAGCCGGTGCTGACCACAGCGGCAAGGCCTGCAAGTAAGCCCATCATCACATAAACCATAAAGGTCACAAACTCGGAGTTAATGCCTGAAAGTTTTGCCGCTTTTGAATTGCCGCCAACGGCATAGATGTATCTGCCAAGGGAGGTATTACTCATGATAAAGTGGAAGACCGAAACGGTTACGCCTACCACAATTGCCACAACAGGAAGGCCCCGGTAGCGGGCGAAACGGTCGGCAAGGAAAAGGGCTAGGAAAGAAATAAGCACTATCTTTGCTATTTCAATGGCCATGGAAGGCACTTCAAAATCATTTTCAATCTTTTTCTTTCGACCGCGAAGGTCAAAAATAATAAAGAGTATCAGAAGAACGGCAACCAGCACAAAAGATGCCGGATAATAGACACCGCCGATTTTTTGCAAGCCCATCATTTCGTCTACGGTGCCGGTGGAAAAGAGTGAATAGCCTTTGTCTACCGGGTTTACCGGGGTAATTTTGGTAATGATATAGGTAAGCCCGCGGTAAAGCCACATGCCGGCAAGGGTGACAATAAAGGGCGGAATGCCCACATAGGCTACAATGCCCCCCTGAAAGGCCCCAACCATAGCGCCCATACCCAATGAGGCAATTACTGTTAAAGGTAGGCCGATGCCGGTATTGTAAAGCATAACGGAAAGGGCACCTATCATTGCAATATAGGAGCCGACAGCAAGGTCAATGCCCAGTATGATAATACACATTACCATGCCGGTGGCCAGTATTAATACATAACTATACTGAAAAAAGATATTGGTAAAGTTACGCGGGGTAAAGTTTATCCAAAAATTGCGGCTGTTCTGTAATCCGCAGAGGATGCCGAATGCAACAAGAATCAACACAAGCACGAGAAACATTGAATAGTTACGCACATTGTTTTTCAACAGGGTTTTTGTATCCGTAATACGGACAGTGTTACTGCTCATTTCCTAAAACTCCTTCTATTTATACTATTTATAACAGGGCCATAGACATGATTTTTTCCTGTGTGGCTTCATCATGGTTTAGCACGCCTTTAATCTTACCTTCATTCATAACATAGATACGGTCTGCCATGCCAAGGGCTTCGGGCATTTCGGAACTAACCATTATAATGCTCTTTCCCTGGGCGGCAAGATTGTTCAGTATCTCGTAAATTTCAGATTTTGCAAGAATATCAATACCACGAGTCGGTTCATCGAAGATAAACACATCGGGGTTTGCAAGCAGAGCCCGGCTGACGACAACCTTCTGCTGATTCCCCCCTGAAAGATTTCGTGCAAGCTGATTAATCGAAGGCGTTTTGATAGCGAGGTCTTTCCGGTATTTTTCCGCCGCCTTTATTTCCGCTGCCGAATTAACAACGCCCAAACGGGAGAGCTTTTTTAACGAAGAATTTGAAATATTGGTTTTGATGTCTTCTATTAAAATAAGCCCCATGGTTTTCCGGTCTTCACTGAGGTAGCCAAGGCCGCCGTCGAGGGCTTGGCTTGCCGATTCAAAATGAGCCTCTTTACCGTTTATATAGAGTTCCCCTTCACTGCGGTAACCATAGGAGCGGCCGTAAAGGCTCATCATCATCTCGGTGCGCCCGGCGCCCATCGGCCCGCAGAAAGCAAGAATCTCGCCCTTCCTCAGGAAGAAAGACACATCATCTACCACCTTGATCTTATGATAATCGGGGTGATACACCGTCCAGTTCTTCACTTCCATCGCTTTTTCCTCTGTAGGCTTCGACTTCCGTTCCGGGAAACGATGGGTCAGGTCGCGGCCGACCATATCCTTGATAATCATCTCTTCGTTTAACTTATCTTTTTTAACATCGTAAGAGGAGATTGATTTACCATCGCGAAGCACAGTTACCGTATCTGCAATCTTTAAGACCTCGTTGAGTTTGTGCGAAATCATGATACAGGTAATTCCCTGCTTTTTGAAGTCGAGAATCAGATTGAGGAGTGCGTCGCTTTCATCATCATTTAAA
>JAISIL010000138.1 GCA_031262035.1 Spirochaetaceae bacterium
TCTGCCTTTTTGATGGCCATAAACCGTAACAGAACTTGCGGCATACCGAAATAGCCAAGCCCCCATGCCATGCAGGAGACGATGTTCAAAAAGCCGTAGTCTTTACCCGGCCCGAAAAGCGGTGCGCCGTTTGCTACCTGCTGCACCCCATCCTGCAATGTCGGTGTTGCAATGCCGAACACATCGAGAAAGCGCGGATAGTTTTGCAGGTTCGCAATAACCTGAGCAAAACCGCCTTCACGGACTGCGGCAAACACAAATACTAATAGTATTGAGCCTATCATTAACAGCGCTTGAATTAAATCGCAGAAGGATTCGCCGAGGAAGCCGCCTAAGAGTGTGTAGATAAATACTATTGCCGCACCGATAAGCACCATTTGTGTATAGTATTGATTTGAACCAATAACATACTCGAACAATTTTCCGAATGCCACAAATTGTGAACTGGCATAAATTGAAAAGAACACAATCAGTAACAGTGCCGCAATAATAGACAGTATCTTTACCTTGTCGTGATAGCGGTTACTGAAAAAGCTGGGCAGTGTAATTGCATTGTTTGCCGTCTCCGAATAAACGCGAAGGCGTTTTGATACTATCTGCCAGTTAATAAGTGTGCCGATTGCAAGGCCCATTGCCGTCCAAAATGCTTCACCACTGCCGGTAAAGTATGCAACACCGGGAAGGCCCATTAAAAGCCAGCCCGACATATCCGAGGCCTCTGCGCTTAAGGCTGAAACCCAGGGGCCTAAAGAACGGCCGCCTAAAAAATAATTCTCGGGATTTTTGTTTGCCCGTTTCGAATACCAGACGCCTACAAATACAATAAACAAAAAGTAGACGCCCATTCCCGTCAAAATCATTGGGGTGTTAACCATTGTAAAAACTCTCCTTTAAAAAAAATTTGTCACATTACTATTTACTTTCTTCTTTAATGATATGTAAATGCAGTTCCTGCAGTTGTTTTTCATCAACCTCGCTGGGGCAGCCGTCCATGGGGCTCTGTGCAAAAGAATTTTTGGGGAAGGCAATTACTTCTTTTATAGAAGTTTCCCCGGCCATCAGCATAACCAAACGGTCCAGCCCCGGTGCAATGCCGCCATGGGGAGGCGCCCCATACTTAAAGGCATTGGTCAAAAAGCCGAATTTTACCTCGGCCTCTTCCCTGCCGATACCCACCACATTAAAGACCCGCTGCTGCAATTCCGGGTCGTGAATACGAATAGAGCCTGAGGCCAGTTCATAGCCGTTCAGCACCAGGTCGTAAAGGTCGCCCTTCACCGAGCCGGGGTCGCTTTCCAGCGTTGCATGATACTGTTCCTGCGGATAACTAAACAAATGATGCTCCGCCTCCCAATGCCCCTCGTCTTCATTATAAGAGAACATCGGAAAATCGACAATCCATGCAAAGGCAAACCTGTTCCCCGCCTTCTCCGCCGCCTCAATCAAACCCAAATCCTTCCCCAAACGGGAACGCACCGCACCGAGGGCCACATTGGCCACCTTCTTTTTCGCATCGGCTACAATCAGAATCAAATCGCCTTCATCAGCACCTAATCCGGAACATATCTCATCAACTCTATTCAAGAAGAATTTCGACACGCCCCCTTCCAAAACCCTCTGCGCCTCCGCGCCTCCGCGTGAGATTTTCATCCAAGCCAATCCCTTCGCCTTGTAAATCTTCGCAACGCCCTCTAGTTCCTCTATCTGTTTCCGTGAATAAGACGCTGCCCTCGGCACAACGAGGGCCTTCACCGCACCGCCTGCATCCAGGGCTCCTTCAAAAGCCTGAAACCCACTGCCTGTAACCCAGGGGCTGAAATCCTGCATCTTCAAGTCGAAGCGTAAATCCGGTTTATCGCTGCCGTAGGTGTTCATTGCATCGTCGTAACTGAGGCGGACAAACTGGGCGGGAAGATCGACGCCGAGGCACTTCTTGAAGATATGGCCCATAAGGCCCTCGGTCATAGCAAGAATATCATCACGCTGGACAAAACTCATCTCTATATCAACCTGGGTGAACTCAGGCTGGCGGTCGCCGCGGGCATCCTCGTCACGGTAGCAGCGGGCTATCTGAAAGTATTTATCGAAGCCGCTGACCATGAGGAGTTGCTTATACAACTGGGGCGATTGGGGGAGGGCGTAGAAAGAACCGGGATAGAGCCGGCTCGGCACGAGATAATCGCGGGCGCCCTCGGGGGTGCTTTTCACGAAGGTTGGGGTCTCAATTTCGTAGAAGCCCTGGCCGTGCATCCATTCACGGACGGCAAAGGCCGCTTCGTGGCGCAGAGCAATACGCTGCTGCATCCCACTGGAACGCAAATCGAGGTAACGATAGCGGAGACGCAGGTCTTCATTGGCCTTGCTCTCATCTTCTACCTGAAAGGGCAGAACCTCACAACGGTTCAGGATAGTAATATCTGTTATGGAAACTTCGATTTCGCCGGTGGGCATATCGGGGTTGACCATATTATCGGGGCGGGCGCGGACAAGGCCCGTGACAGCGATACAGAACTCATTGTGAAGCTCGGCTGCCGCCGCCTTCACCGCATCGCCTGCATCATCGTCTACAACGGTCTGGGTAATGCCGTAGCGGTCGCGCAAATTGATAAACGAAACGCCGCCGTGGTCCCGCTTCCGGTGCACCCAGCCGCAGAGGGTAATGGTCTTCCCCGCATCGGCCTTGCGGAGTTGACCGCAGGTGGCAGTCCGGCGAGGCGATTTTGCTGTATCAAGTATCTTTTCCATAGTCTTTTCCTTCTATTAGTATAGGGAAAATGAAAAAAACAGGCAAGGGGTTTAGAAAAACAACCACGAATGACACGAATCGGCTTCGCCGACACGAATAATCTATAATTGGTAATTAATTCGTGTGGCCTTTAGGCCATTCGTGTTATTCGTGGTTGTTTGAAAACCTCTACGCCGCTTGACTTTTATGCTAAGATATATTATACTAGAGATTACTTAGTAGGAGGATTTTACTATGAAGAAATGGGTTTGCACGGTATGTGGTTATGTTCATGAAGGCGATAATGCGCCTGAGAAATGTCCTGTTTGTCAGGCTCCTGCCTCGGCTTTTAAAGAACAAAAGTAAACTTGGGCATATTTCAAACAATTCATACTGATGGCCTTGCGCGCACAGGGCTTTTGTCTCTGCCCCACGGGAATGTTCACACACCGGTTTTTATGCCGGTGGGGACAAATGCTGCGGTTAAGGCTATCAGTGTTGATGATCTGCACGAGATTGGTTTTGAGATAATTCTTGCCAATACCTATCACTGTTATCTCCGTCCCGGTCCCGAACTGATTGGCAGGGCAGGGGGCCTTCATGGATTTATGAACTGGGATAAAAATATCCTTACCGATTCCGGGGGCTTTCAGGTTTTTAGCCTTGCTGCTATGCGAAAGATTAGCGAGGAGGGCGTGGAGTTTCAATCTCATATTGATGGTTCCCGTCATCGCTTGACTCCGGAAGATGTTGTCCGTATACAGAGCATTTACAATAGCGATATTCAGATGCAGCTTGATGTCTGTAGCCCGCCGGGTATTTCCCGGGGGGAGGCCGAGGAGGCTCTGCGGATTACGAACCTCTGGATGGGGCGTGCGGTGAGTGAGTGGAAAAGTTTAGCCACGAACGACACTAATGGCACGAATAATTATAGGGGTCAGCTCTTTGCTATTGTTCAGGGGAATTTTTTTAAGGATTTGCGGAAGGCTTCTGCCCAGGCGGTTATTGCGGCTGATACGCCGGGGATTGCTATTGGGGGCTTGTCTGTGGGGGAAGAGGCTTCGGTATTTAAGGATTTCCTTGCCTACACCGCCGATTTACTTCCCAAGGATAAACCGCGCTATGTTATGGGAATAGGCACACCGGAATATATTCTTGAGGCAATAGAAAATGGCATCGACATGTTTGACTGTGTCTTACCCACACGGGTTGCCCGCAATGGGCAGGTCTTTACCCGGCAGGGGCCCCTGGTAATAAAGCAGGCCCAATGGACAGAAGACTTAAGGCCCATAGATGAAAGCTGCGGCTGCAAGGTCTGCCAAATAAACCCCGAAACAGGCAGAGCCCGATACAGCAGGGCCTATTTACGGCATTTGTTTAAAACACAGGAAATACTCTGGTCAATGCTGGCCAGTTATCATAACCTCTACTTCTTGTACCAGCTCGTCCTTGAAGCACGCAGAGCCATAGAGGAGGGAAGGTTCTCGGCATTTAAGAAAGATTTTCTTGGAACTTATCAATAAAGCTCACGCAAAGACCAGTAATTCTACATTTAGCCACGAACTTCACGAACAACACGAACTTGTTGTTTGAAATCTTCCATTTTTACAACAAAAATCACAAAAGTAGTAAGAATTATTATTTTATTTTGTTCATGATGTTCGTGGCTATCCTATAAATGTAGAATTGCTGATTCTTCATTTTCGCCCTACGCGATGCCTCAAAACTAAATCTAGCCGAAAGGGATGGCTGACTCAAAACTCAATATCTAGTCCAAAATATATAATAGTTCTACAGAGGTGTAGAACAAATGGATGTGGATA
>JAISIL010000158.1 GCA_031262035.1 Spirochaetaceae bacterium
ATTGTGCTAACAGGCTGCTTGGCCATGCGGTATGGAAAAGAACTGGCGGAGTCCTTACCGGAGGCGGATGTTATAATGGCAGAGGCAGATGTATTGCCGGTAGTAGGGGCGGGTTTAAATCCCGCCCCTACTACCGGCCCCCGCCCATTGCTTTCACTCCCCGGGTCGGCCTATGTAAAAATATCCGATGGCTGCAATAATCGTTGCAGTTTTTGCGCTATACCGCTTATCCGTGGCCCCCTTACAAGCCGCCAACCCGATGATATTATCGAAGAATGCAATGCCCTTGTAGCCCGTGGGATAAAAGAACTGGTGTTTATCGGCCAGGACATTGGCTCCTACGGCATGGACTGGGACGGCAAACAGCATTTGGTGGAATTGTTGCGGCTAGTAGGGGTGGGTTTAAAACCCACCCCTACTAGCCTTTGGATACGCCTCCTCTACATACATCCCGACCATTTTCCCGAGGGCTTGTTGGACTTGTGTGCTGAAAACCCCAGCATCCTCCCCTACTTCGATATTCCCTTTCAGCATGGGTCGGATAAAATTCTTAAGCAGATGGGCCGACGAAAAACGGCTGCCGAATACCTGCAACTCATTACGGCAATCCGTAGCAAGCTTCCCGGCGCCGTCATTCGCTCTACCTTTATGACCGGCTTCCCCGGTGAAACCGACGAGGACTTTGCTGCATTGCAGGACTTTCAACAAAAGGCCCAGTTGGATTGGGCCGGCGCCTTTGCCTATTCCCGCGAAGACGGCACCGCAGCATATAGCATGAAGAACCAGGTTCCCAAAAAAACAGCCCGCACCAGGCTTCGGCTTATAGAAGAAGCCCAAACGGCCATAAGCGAAAAACGCCTGCAAAGTTTTGTCGGCAAAACACTTGATGTCCTTATCGAAGAAAAAATAGAAGATGATGCCGAAACCGGCGAAGACTTTTACCTTGGCCGCGCCTACAACCAGGCCCCCGAAGTAGACGGCGCAACTGTTCTCACCAGTGAAACGCCCCTCACTCCCGGTACCCTTGTTAAAGCCCGCATCACCGCCTGCACCGGTGTAGACCTACAGGGGTTTACATTATAGCGCCAAAGTGTTGCAATGTATACAATAAACCAAAAATAATAGTAGAAAAAATGAAGCAGCCGAGCGCAAAATTCCTTAAATTCTCTTTTGATATCACCATACAACCCCCTATTTTAATGCGGTTATAAGAGCCGCTATTCCCTGTAATAATGCACCAATCGCTGTTAAACCACCTGCAATAGCAAATATCCAGTCAGTAACAGAAGGCGGCGTTTTCTTCCTATCCACAATTTCATTTGCATTCTCTAAATCCATATCTATAGTATAATACATGAACCTGAAAAAAGTCAAGTATCTAAAAAAGTATCTAAAAAAAATTCTATTCCCACTTGACACTTTTTTCCGTTTTTGATATACTTTTATATTATGTATGCAATTATAGATTTTATGGGCCATCAGTATAAGGCTGAAAAAGGGGCTCTTTTACAGGTAGACAAACTTAATCAGGAAGCCGGTGCAAAGATTGATATTGACCAGGTCTTGCTTGTTTCGGGCGATGATGCATCAGTTTCTGTGGGTTCGCCCTATGTTAAAGGCGCTTCGGTTAAGGCCACTGTTGAATCCAACACAAGAGGCAAGAAGGTTATTGTATTCAAATACATGCCCAAAAAGGACTATCGCCGGAAAAACGGCCATCGGCAAGACTATTCAATCATCAAAATTGACGATATAGTTACTGCCTGATGATTAAGATTGCCATTATTATTGGCAAAGATGGCCTTTTCCGTTCATGTAAGGCGGAAGGCCATGCATTAATGGCCAAAAAAGGCCAGGATATAGTCTGTGCCGCCGTTTCCGTGTTGATGCGTTCCTGCCTAATGGCCCTGGATAAAGAGCCCGGTATACAGGCAGAACATTACATCACCGACGGTGAGCTATGGTTAGATATAAGCGCTGTTAAGGACGGTGCAAAGGAATTCCTGCGCGGGGTTGGTAGTATGTTGATAGACGGCTTGCAGTCAGTATCTCAGGAATATCCTGATAATTGTAGTTTAGAAATATTTGAAGAGAATTAGGAGTTTTATAAAATGGCTAGAAAAAGAGGCGGTTCAGGCGCCAAAAACGGTAGAGATTCAAACCCCAGCCACTTGGGCGTTAAGGCACAGGCAGGGCAGCATGTTCATGCAGGAACAATCATAGTCAGGCAGAGGGGCACCAGCATTCACCCCGGCCCAAATGTCGGTTGCGGTGGTGACTATACCCTCTTTGCAAAGGCCGATGGTGTTGTCGGATTTACTCAAAGACGCGGACGCAAATTGGCAACGGTAACAACTGCCTAATATTTTTGCCGTTTTCGGGCCATCTGTATAAATCTAGATGGGCTGCTGAGCTTTAGTTTCTTGTAAATCCTCGAAAAAATAGAGAGGGTCTTTGTAGCCTATCATTCTGGATACTTCCTGTATTGTTATATCCGGGTCGGCCATTACAATACTTTCAAAACGTTGAATCTTTTTCAGGGCACAGAGTTGCGAGAAACTCATTCCCAGGCTCTTTTTTATGGTGTGCGAAACCGATGAACGGCTGGCAAATACCTCTTTTGCCACTGCATCAAGGGTAATAGGCTTGTCGATATGGTCTTCTACCCACTGAATTACCCGTTGGGTCAGGTTCATTTGCCGCATTACAATGTGTTCCTGCGAAATAATAGAATCAATTAAGACAGAGAAAAGGCGAAGCATATTGTCCAGGCGGGGTTCATCAAAATAAGGCTGGGCGCTAAAAGTATCTATCAATTCGGCATCGTCCAGGCCGGCTGTTCTCCAGGCATTCAGTATATCAGCAGGAATTTCTTCTATAGTTCTGAACTGCCCGAGCATTGCATAGCCTATGAGTGTTCCCTGTATAATCAGGGGCAGCGTTACCTCGGTAAAGCCGGCATGGCAACTATATATCTGCTGACGAAGCTCCTTCTGGCAGAGCTCGCACATCATCTTATCCTGCCGGACACAGCGATAGCGAAGATTGAGCTTTTTTTGTATTAGACGGCAGTATTCGCTGCCCGGATTGTGGAGTCCTACAATCAATTCTTCCATATCAGAAGAAAAAACGGTAACTTTTACCTTAAAACAATAGGCAAAACTGTCAATGAGCCCTTGAACTTCCTCATCAAAGAAAAGTCCCATACTATTATTCATACTATCATTATAACACATTTTTGCACAATTGTCCATATTGTTTGCACGAAAAAGCATTCTAAATCTTTCAAAATGTATTATACTTAAATTATCCAGTTTTGGATATATTTTTCATAGGAGGAAAAATATGAAAAAATTTTTATTTGGTGCGGCTTTACTCAGTCTGGCCTTCACTCCCCTCTTTGCAAACGGACAGCAGGGCGGGGCAGACGGAAGCGGCACGACGGTTGTCTATTGGTCAATGTGGAACGAAGCGGAACCCCAGGGGCAGGTCATAGCGCAGGCGGCGGAAGCATTCCAGAAAGAAACGGGTATCAAGATTGATATCAACTTTAACGGGCGCGATATCCGCAAAACCTTGCAGCCGGCCCTCGATGCAGGCGAGACCATCGATATGTTTGATGAAGATATCGAGCGCGTGGCGAATACCTGGGGCAACTACCTGCTCCCCCTTGATTCTTATGTCTCGAAAACCTATCCTTCGACAGAGGGAAAGGCTTACGACACGGTGATTAACCAGACCTTGCTTGGCCTTGCCAAACAACTCGGCAAGGGCAGCGTGAAGAACATCCCCTATCAGCCTTCCACATTCGTGACGATGTATAACAAGGATTTGTTCACCCAGGCGGGGATTAAAAGCGCTCCGAAGACCTGGAACGAGTTCCTTGATGCATGCGTCAAACTCAAGGCAGCGGGCGTCTATGGTATCACTGTTGATGATGCTTATATGGCAGCGCTTTTTGGTTATTGTATGGATCGTATGGTTGGTATGGACGCCACCCTTGCCATGGTCAAAAACAATGATTTCAGTGGTCCGCAGGTTCTGGAATTTGGTAAACTCTGGGAAAATATGGCAAAGCAGGGTTATGTTTCGCCCAAGGCAGCTTCAAATATCTATCCTGCAGGACAGGTTGATGAAATTGCAAAAGGCAGTGCTGCAATGTATTTGAACGGCACCTGGCTTCCCAATGAAATTAAAGGGAATGCACCGACCATGAACTGGGGTTCCTTTGCCTGGCCTGCAATTGACAGCAAGGGTGATGGCCCCAATGCCAACAACTTTGGCAGCCAGAGCTTTGGTATCAACAAGAACAGCAAGGTAGCAGATGCAGCCTTTCAGTTTATTGTCTACCTTACCACCGGCAAATGGGATGGAGTTCTTGCCACAGAAAGTATCGGCGTGCCGATGGGGATTAACACCAAGTGGCCTGCACAGTTAGCAGATGCAAAGGCAATTGTCGATTCTACCACCATCCGGCTCCCCTGGGCTGTCGGCATGGAAGACAACCCCGATATTAATGCAAAGATTAAGACAAACTTTGCAAAATTAATTCTGGGACAATTGACGGCTCAGCAGTTTGCTGATGAAATGAAGAAATAAAAAAATCTCACGCAAAGGCGCAAAGACGCAAAGGTATTGTTAGAAATTAAATTCAAACCTTCGCGCCTTTGCGGCTTTGCGTGAGCTAATAAAACATATGCTGAAGAAAAATAGACCTTTAATTATTACCTTTCTCGCACCGGCGGTGTTGTGTTACCTGATTGTGTTTCTTTACCCTACTATCCGCACTATGGTGATGAGTTTGTTTTATGTGGAGAGTGTTTCCTCCTCGGTGGCGCAGTGGGAGTTTGCCGGTTTTGCCAATTATGTAAAACTTTTTAACACGCCAATGTTCAAGACATCTATGTTTAATATACTCCGCATTTGGGGTGCAGGCGGGCTTGTTTCTTTGGGACTGGCACTTGTGTTTGCCGTTATTCTTACTAATATTGGGAAAAATAACTGCACCAAATTTATGCGGAGTGTTATCTACCTTCCCAATGTAGTCAGTGCTGTTGCCATGGGAACGATGTGGCTGAACTTTGTCTACAATAGCGACTATGGTTTTTTACACACCCTGTTGCAAGGTTTAGGCTTCACCAAGGCTGCTACAACACTGTGGACTGCACCGGGGAACCTTTTTTGGGCGATGCTCTGGGCTTACTGCTTCGGCATGGTCGGCTATCACATGCTTATCTTTATGAGCGGTATTGAACAGATACCCACCGACTTTTTTGAGGCGGCCTATATTGCCGGGGCAAATGGTTTTCAACGTTTCTTCTATATAACATTGCCCAACCTGAAAGGAGTTATCCGCACCAATATTGTTATGTGGACGGTTTATACCGTGGGCTTCTTTGTTTGGGGCCAGTTGTTCAGCCCGGTGAATTTGTCTAACGATACGGTTGCTCCGATGAATTATATGTATGAGCTTGTTTTTGGAGCGTCATCCTCCGCTAAAACGGCACGGGATGCAGGCGCCGGGGCAGGCATCGGGGTTATTTTGATGCTGATTGTTATTGTTGTTTTTACGGTAACTAATTTCATCACTAAGAATGATGACACGGAGCTATGAAAAAGCTCACGCAAAGGCGCAAAGACGCAGAGGTAATTTATGAAGATTAATAAGAAGAATTTGCCAAACATTGTATCGGGTGTGTTACCCCTGCTTTGGGTGTTGTTCACTTTTATTCTGATTGGCTGGGTGGTTTTTGCGAGTCTTTCTACCTCGCAGGAAATATTCAGTGACCATATGTTTAAGTTTGAAACAGGCTTTCATTTTGAGAATTATGTGAAGGCATGGAATACACAAAAAGTGTCTGTGTATTTTATGAATTCACTTCTATATACACTGGTGTCCTGCACGGCCATTGTGCTGATTGCAGCCCCTGCGGCATACACACTTTCCCGTTTTGATTTTAAGGGACGAGGCTTAATTCAAAGTATGTTTGCAGCGGCATTGGGCATTCCGGTGGTTATGATTATCATGCCGCTTTTCGGAATAGTATCTTCGATGCGGCTAACCAATAACCGTGTGCTCTTAATGTTTTTGTATACAGCAATGAATGTGCCTTTTGGGGTGTTTTTTCTTTTGTCTTTTTTCAAAAATCTTTCATTTACCTATGAAGAAGCAGCTTCTATTGATGGCTGTCCGCCAATGCAGACCTTTTGGCGAATAATGTTTCCACTGGTGCAGCCTGGGGTTGTGGTAGTAACAATATTCAATTTTATTACTATCTGGAATGAATATTTTATGTCGCTGATTTTTGCCAACAAATCTGCTGTGCGGCCTGTTGCCGTCGGCCTTTATAATATGATACAATCAATGCGCTATACGGGGGACTGGGGCGGTATGTTCGCAAGCGTTGTAATTGTGTTCTTACCGACTTTTGTGCTGTATATTCTGTTATCCGAAAAGATAATTGAAGGGGTCACGGCGGGGGCGATTAAGGGATAATTAAAACCACGGATAACGCAGATGGCTTTCAGCCACGCGGATAAAAATATAAATTATCCGCGTAAATCCGCGTTATCCGGGGTTAAAAAATAAATTATGATAAGATTGAGCAAACTACATATCAAAGGCGCCCCTTTACAGGGCTGCAATCCACATCCATTTTTTCGGGCAAGGCAGCAGGATTTGGCTGTTGCAGAAGGGCCGGGGTTTCCGGCGGATAAACGGTATTCCTTTGGGCGGGAGACGGCCTTTCGTGTGCTGCCTTACAAGATACAGGACAAGTATGGCCGGGAACTGAAGGACCTGGAATTTGACACCGTGGTGCTGGAAAATGATTTTATCCGGGCCGAGGTTATTCCTTCCCTAGGCGGCAGGGTATGGTCGCTTTTTGATAAAGTTCGGGGAAGGGACATTGTGTATAGGAACCCGGTGTTTCAGCCGGCGAATTTGGCCATACGAGAAGCCTGGTTCAGTGGCGGCATTGAATGGAACATTGGGCATTTAGGCCATTCGGTGCATACCTGTTCGCCGGTATTCGCCGGCCTTGTTGATGATGATACATTGCGGCTTTGGGAATATGAACGGCAAAGCGGTTTGCAATGGAGCATTGATTTAAGCCTTGCAGTGGATAGGCCTATTCTCTATGCCGCTGTGCAAGTTACTAACCCTGATAATTATTCCAAGCCGCTTTATTGGTGGACCAACACCGCCGTGCCTGAAACAGAAGATGCACGGGTGTTTTCTGCATCAAGTGAGGTCATTTATATAGTGCCGGGGGATGGGCCAAAAACCATGGGCGGTGCTGTTTTGCCGGAACTGCCAACAATGCCGGGGGAGGATGCGAGTTATCCGGCTAAGTTTAAGTATTCTAACGAGTATTTTTTTCAAAACGATAGAAAAAGAGCTCACGCAAAGGCGCAAAGGCGCAAAGAAAATTATCCCTGGGAGGCGGTTGTATATAACGATGGGTATGGCTTTGCTGAATGTTCTACGGCTCCTTTAATTTATCGGAAGATGTTTTGTTGGGGGTCAGGGAAAGGCGGACGAAAGTGGCAGGAATTTCTTTCTCCGAGGGAAGGATTAACCGCGAACCACGCGAACCACGCGAACCACGCGAACGATTCTTGGACACCTTACCTTGAAGTGCAGGCGGGGGTTGCCCCAACACAATTGCATACTGCGGATATTGGGGCTGGGGAGACGGTTTCTTGGGTGCAGGCTTTTAGTAGCATACAGGCTGAGCCGGTGAAGGCACATGATGGGGATTATGAGAAGGCGGCTGGGTATGTGGGCGAGGTGGTGCAGGAAAGATTTAAAGAAAACCCCTCCCCCAACCCCTCCCGCAAGGGGAGGGGGGTATCCCAGCCCAAGGTTTTATTTACAGGTTTGGATACCTCAGAATTAATCACTGATAAGGCGGCTTTGGAGTATGAGGCTGGGGATGTGGATTTGGCGATACGGCACTGGGAAGAGGCTTTGGCGAAGGGGGAGGATCCATTTGTGCTGCGGAATTTGGGGTATGCGTATAATGAAAAGGGTGATAAGGAAAAAGCGCTTCAATATTATGAGCGGGCTTATCAATTAGCGCCGGAGGATGAGACTATTGCGAAAGAATATCTCACGCAAAGCCGCAAAGACGCAAAGGGTTTTGATATTGATATTGAGAATTTACCTGAGGTATTATGGCCAATAGCTGTAAAGCAACTTCTTTGCGCCTTTGCGCCTTTGCGTGAGAATCTTTTGAATTCTCTTTTTTCTAAGCAACCTTGTCATATACGGGAAGGCAATAACGAAATGATAGAACTCTGGCATCAGTGGAAGGGTGCTGACTGTGAGCCACCGGAAAATATAGATTTCAGGATGTATTAAACCACGAATAACACGAATGGCCTTCGGCCCAACATCATAAACTTAAGCGAAAAAATGTGATATAATAACAGCAGGGGGACAAAGAAATGTCAGAAAGGTCGGCGAAAGGGAGAGGCGC
>JAISIL010000160.1 GCA_031262035.1 Spirochaetaceae bacterium
GCGCCTCTCCCTTTCGCCGACCTTTCTGACATTTCTTTGTCCCCCTGCTGTTATTATATCACATTTTTTCGCTTAAGTTTATGATGTTGCCTTCGGCCACACGAATTTTTGCTTACTTATCGTAGAATATTCGTGTCGGCGAAGCCGATTCGTGTATATTCGTGGTTGTTTTTTATGATTTCAAAGTTAAATGATTTTGCCTACATACCCCCTACTTGCCCTTTTCCCCTCATTTCGTTATACTTAAAGCGATGGATACTCCGCAGCATACTTTTGCCTTGAAAGATTTTGAAGGGCCGCTCGATTTATTGCTCTTTCTGATTAAGAAAAACGAGGTGAATATTTACGATATTCCCATTGCGTCTATTACCGAGCAGTATCTGGAGTATCTGCAGTTTGCCGATTCGCTCAATCTTGATGATGTGTCCGAATTTCATAATCTTGCGGCGACGCTGCTTTTCATCAAGAGCAGAATGCTGCTTCCGGTACAGAACGAGATTGATGATGAGATTGAGGACCCCCGCGAAGAGCTGGTCGAAAAGCTTATCGAGTATCAGCGTTTCAAGCGGCTCTCTGAGTTGATGGAAGAGCGGGAAAGAGATGCCGAATGGGCTCTCGAGCGGCAGAAGCTCCAGCGGCCCCTGCCTTTTGCCGAAGAAGAGGTCTGGGAAAAGCTTGATGTCTGGGATTTACTCAAGACCTTCTCCCATTTGCTGCAAAACATGAGCCGTGAACGGGTTATCGACATGTATGAAGAGGTGTCGATTAACGAAAAAATCACGCTGATGCAGGAATTGCTTGAAAAAGACCGGGAATTTTCGTTTGAAGACCTGGTTACAGAGCGAAATTCAATTTTGGACATTATTTGTGCTTTTTTAGCGGTGCTGGAAGCGGTAAAAGACCGGCTTATCAGCATTTATCAGCATAAAATGTTCGGAGATATAAAGATAAGGAAATATGAAAGTGTCACTTGAAAAAGAATCGGCGCTGATAGAAGCGATACTCTACCTGGAATCGGAGCCTTTAGACGAGGCCTCTCTTGCACGGATAAGCGGCTTGGGGAAGGAAGTAATTACCGAAGCCCTGGAAGCCCTGCGGATAAGATGCGAAAAAGATGATTCGGGGGTGGAAGTTTCCCGAATTGGGGGCGGGGTAATACTTTCGCCCAAGAAGGAATACTGGGAACAATTGCGGGAACGCTACGGCAAAAAGAACGAAGGCCGTCTTTCCCGTGCTGCAATGGAGACCCTCTCGATAATAGCCTATTCCCAGCCCATAACCCGTGCCGAAATCGAAGGCATCCGTGGTGTGCAGGCAGACAACATGATCCGTCTCTTGCAGGAACGGGGTTTCATACATGAGGTAGGCAAAAAGGACACACCCGGCAGGCCCGTACAATACGGCACCACAAAGGACTTCCTTAAATTCTTCCGCCTGGAAAGCATTGCCGATTTACCAAAGCTCGATGAGAAGGAACTGGATAGATTTGAGTTGGAATAAGAGGGAAGATAAACCGCAAACAAATACCCCCCCCCTAGCCCCCCCCGCAAGGGGGGGGGGAAAGAGAAAGAGTGATAATAATTCTTCTATCCGAACAAATACACCCCCCCCCTTGCGGGGGGGGCAGGGGGGGGGTGAGCGCCTCCAAGCCTACCTTGCACATGCAGGAATAGCCTCACGCCGTGCTGCCGAGGAACTGATACTGAGTGGTCGTGTTTCTGTAAATGGCGCTGTTGTTGATACTCTGGGAACCAAAGTAGGGGAGGGGGATATTGTTACATTTGATGGCAAACTTGTGCAGCCGGAAAAGACCCTTCGCTATATTGCCATGAACAAGCCGGCTGGGTATATCTGCACGAACAGCGACCCGCAAGGCCGGCCTTTAGCCAAAAGCCTCCTTCCCGCTGCTATAAACGAGCGCCTGTATACCGTTGGCCGCCTCGATTTTCGTTCTTCAGGCCTTATTCTCTGGACAAATGACGGTGATTTTGCCGAAAAGGTGGGTCATCCAAGCAGTAATCTCGAAAAAGAATACCTGGTAGATGCCGCAGGCCCCATTTCCGATGATTTTATCCGGGCTTTTAAGCAAGGAATCGAAATCGAAGGCGTTTTTTACCAGGCTTTAAGCATAGAACGCCAGTTCGGACGCCCCCGACAGGTGCGAATTGTGCTAATCGAAGGCAAAAACCGCGAAATCCGCCGTGTTTTTTCACATTTTCATCTGCATCCCGAAAGCCTCCAAAGAATCCGCATCGGCCCTGTGCTGCTGGGCAATCTGGCTGAGGGCGAAACACGAACTTTGACCCGACAAGAAATAAAGAAATTAACCACGAATAACACGAATGCCCTCTGGGCACACGAATAAGATTTTTCGATTTTTATTCGTGTGGCGAAGCCATTCGTGCTATTCGTGGTTAAATTATGAGGAGATATGTTATGGTAATTGCAATAGACGGCCCGGCCGGTTCGGGAAAGTCCACTATCGCCAATATGCTTGCCGAAAAGCTGCCGCCGGCGAGCCCGCCCTGGTTTTACCTCAATTCGGGGAGCCTCTATCGGGCTATCACGCTGCTCTGCCTCCGCGAGGGCACCGACCCCCTCAATCCCGAGGCGGCGCTCGAGGTCGCCAAGGCCGCTCCGCTGAATTATCGCAATGGCGCTGTCTATATAATAGAAGAAAATGTCGAAAGCCTTCTTCACACTGACGAAGTCGACAAATATGTCTCCTATCTATCTTCCAATGTTCCTATCCGTCATGTAGTCAACGCTCATGTCCGGCGCATCGCTCGCGGCCAGAATATCATTGTCGAGGGGCGCGATATGACCACGGTGGTCTTCCCCGACGCTGAATTTCGCTTCTATCTTGATGCAAGTATTGATGAAAGAGCCAAACGGCGCTTCGAGCAGGGCACTTCCAGGCTCAGTCTTGAGGAAATTAAGGCAGGAATCGCCGCCCGGGACGAAAATGACAAGCATAAAGAGGAAGGAAGCCTCATTTTAGGGCCGGGTGTAAAAAAAATTGACACTACCCCCTTGACATTATTGCAGGTTTTCGATAAATTATATATAATGATAACTAATCCAAATCATGAGGGAGAAGAAACTATGGTAGAGCAGGATGTGGCTGTCGAAACAACAGACACCGGCAAGTTGGAGGACGGGCTTTCAGGTGTAAACACCGAAACAAATGTAAACCCTTCCGGTGAACAGAGCCAGACGGCGATGCTCGAGGAGCATCTTAAGTCTATGGAACAACTGGAAGAGGGCAAACTCATCATCGGCGATGTGGTGCAGATTGTTGGCGACCAGGTGTTTATCGATGTAGGTTACAAGTCGGAGGGACGTGTATCCCTTTCCGAGTTTGATGAACCTCCGAAGATTGGCGACAAGGTCCAGGTGGTTCTTGTTAACAAGGAAAACCGCTACGGCGGTATCGAGATTTCCAAGCAGAAGGCGGACGCAAAGATAGTCTGGAAGAACCTTCGGGAAGCTCATCAGGACCATCTTCCTGTTGAAGGGAAGATTACCGCTGAAATCAAGGGCGGTTTCGAGGTAAATCTCGGCGGCGGCAACAAGGCCTTCCTGCCGATTAGTCAGGCCGATGTCGTGCATGTCGATAGGCCCGAAAAAATGATTGGTCACAAATATCGCTTTTATATAGAAAGATTATATTCCGATGGAAAAGTCAATATCGTAGTTAATAGAAGAAAGCTGCTCGAAGAAGAATCCGAATCGAAGCGCAACGAGTTCCTCGAGACGGTCGAGATTGGCGCCGAGCTTGATGGCGTCGTAAAGAGCTTCCAGTCCTTTGGGGCCTTTGTCGACCTTGGTGGGTTTGACGGTCTCTTGCACATACATGATATGAGCTGGGGCCATGTAAACCGGCCGAAGGATTTCGTCAAGAAGGGGCAGAAAATCAAGGTAAAGGTTATACGGATTGACCCTGTCGAAAAGAAGATTAACCTTTCGCTGAAGCATTTTTCCGATGACCCCTGGGTGCATTTTGAAGAAAAATATGCAGTAAACGATATTGTCAAGGGGCGGGTTACCAAGCTGGCCGACTTTGGCGCTTTTATTGAACTTGAAGAAGGCATCGAAGGGCTTGCCCACATTTCCGAGTTCTCCTGGCTAAAGAAAATTCAGAAACCAAGCGATTTACTTAGCATTGGCGATGAAGTTGAATGCATGATTCTCGGTTACGATCTTCCCAAGGGCCGGGTATCGCTGGGCCTTAAGCAGGTCAAGGCAAACCCCTGGCTTAATATCGAAGAAAAATACCCGGTTGGCTCACGGATTACCCGCAAGGTAGTAAAGCTTACCAATGCCGGCGCTTTTATCGAGCTTGAAGACGGCATCGACGGCTTCCTTTCTGTGGATGATATTTCCTGGACACGGAAGGTCAAGCGGCCTTCCAGCGAATTGCAGAACGGGCAGGAAGTTGATGTCATTGTTCTGGCTGTGGAGCCTGAAAAACGGAATATCCGGCTGGGCATTAAGCAACTGGAAGACGACCCCTGGAAGGCATTTGCAGAAACCTACAAACCCGGTTCCTTTGTTGAAGGCGAAATTTCTAATGTGACCGACTTTGGGGTATTCCTTAAGGTGCCCGGCGGCATTGAAGGCCTTATTCACAAGTCCGGCTTGGCAGAAAACCGTGAGGACGACCCCGATGAGCTTTTGAAACAATACAAAGATAAAATCGGTGAAAAGTTAAAGGCTGTGGTGGTAGAAGTAGACCCGAGACACCAGAAAGCGGCATTCTCGATTAGAGACTACAAGAAAAAGGTCGAGAAAGAAGAAATTTCCCGCTATATGGCTTCAGGTGATTCTGATGGGGACGCTCCATACACCTTGGGCGATATGCTTAAATCGAAGAGCGGAGAATAATCATGGCTGTCGATAATATTGAAAAGAAAAGTGCAAGTGATGCAGTAAGCGGCTTCCTTCGGGAACATCGCAAACTGATTATCACCATTGGAATTGTTATTCTTGCTGCAGTAGTTGTAGTGGTTGGCGGTATCATGTTCTTCAATTTTATGGAAGAGCGTAATATCGCCAAGCTGGAAGACCTGAACAGTCAATACGAAGAAATTCGGACAACAATCAATTCCGAGGATGCTGAAGAAAATACATCCGAAGAAGCGACGAAATTGCTGGCCGAGTTTGAGGCCCTGGGAAAAAGTGCCCAGGGCTATGCAGGCAGTAAGGCCTATGCACAGGCTGCTTCCATTGCCGCCGACCAAAAGAACTGGGCAGAGGCCGAAAGGCTTTACGACCTGTCTTCGCAAAAGGGTAGACGCATTTACCTGGGCCCCCTGTCTGCATTCAATGCCGGCATGATGGCCGAAGAAGCAGGCGATACGGAAAAGGCACTGGCACACTTTAAAACAGCCGCTGCTGCAGCCGACTTCCCCGCTTGTGCAATGGCACAGTTCAATGTAGGCCGTTTGTTAGAGGCAACAGACAAGGATGCAGCGACAGCCGCCTACCAGGAAATCCGCGACAAGTGGCCCAACGAAACAAGCTGGATTAATCTGGCCGAAAGCAGGATAATAGCACTTAGTATTAAGTAGAAAGGAGCAAGTAGCAAGGAGTAAGTATTGTTGTGAGAAATCATATCTCGAAAAGGGCTATTCGCTTGGTATCGAAATACTTGCTACTTGCTACTTGCTCCTTTCTACTTGCAAGTTGTGGCATTGAAGACTATCCCTTTATTCCGCCCGTTCCTAATGCTAATGTAACAGCTAGCAATTATAATGTTTATGTTAACAGCCCCTTACCTGTGGGAAATAATTATTTTTTGCAATATAATATTTACTATAGGCTTTACCAAAGCGGCACCTTGGAATCGGGTACAGGAACAGATATGACGGGCACGGTGTTAAGCACGATGAATAGCCAGTTGGCAAGTGATATCAATGCTCTGTTCTCTTTGGTTCAGGAAGATTCAACATCGGCAACCGGGGTAAGCCAGCTTCAAAGCCGTTCTTTCTTGCAGCTTTTTGGATTCGAATGGGCTAGTTGTTATCTTGATTTTAGCACAAGCCCGCCTAGAATTAGTGTAAACGCACCCAGTGATGAAAATCCTGTTCCGGATGCTTCAGATTTGCAGCGGTATAGAGAAATGACTTTACCAAATGATAACTATTCACTGAGCGCAACTGCAATTAGTGAAAATATTCCAACAACAGGCAGTATCAGTGACATTAATACAGCGGGGTCGCAAGGAGCATCAGGGTTTAATTACTACTATATTGCCCTGTATATAGCCGCTGCGGGAACAGACCCGGCTGCATATCAGCCTATCTATTCCCGGCCGACATTTTTAGGTGTGTATCAGGTGCAATAGTAGAGACAATAATAAAGATAAAATTAAAGAGAGGAGATGTTATGGGACAGACATTGGCAGAAAAAATTTTCGAAAGGCATGTGGTGGACAAACAGGACGATACCTGGATACTAAAGTTAGACCGGGTTTTTTGTCATGAAATTACTACACCGATTGCCATCACCGACCTTATGGAAAAAGGCCTGGACACCGTGTTTGACGCCGATAAAATCAAGGCGGTAATTGACCATGTAACACCGGCAAAAGACAGCAAGACTGCCGAACAGGGAAAGATTTTGCGCGACTGGGCACGGAGGCAGAATATAAAGGACTTTTTTGATATAGGACAAAACGGCGTCTGCCATGCATTGTTTCCGGAAAAAGGCTTTGTTGAACCGGGTTTTACTATTATAATGGGCGACAGCCACACCTGCACCTATGGCGCCTTCGGGGCCTTTGCTGCCGGTGTTGGAACAACAGACCTGGAAGTCGGTATTCTGAAAGGAGTCTGTTCATTTAAAAGGCCCAAAACCATTCGGGTAAATTTAAACGGCGAACTGCCCCCACATGTGTATCCAAAGGATGTCATTCTTGCCATTATTGCAAAGCTTGGTGTAGCCGGTGCTACAGACTGTGTACTTGAATTCCGGGGCGAGGTTGCCGAGCATATGTCCATTGAAGGCCGCATGACCTTGTGTAACATGGCAATAGAGGCCGGGGCTACCTGCGGGGTCTGCATGCCCGATAAAATAACCTACAAGTATATCAAAAGGGCGGTCAGTAAATACAGTGATGATGAAGACGCCCACCCATCGGTTGATATTGATGAATATAAGGCTCTTCGCAGCGATGACGATGCGGTTTACGAAAAAACTATCGATATTGATTGTTCAACATTGGTGCCCCTTGCCACCTTTGGCTATAAACCCGACCAGGTGAAGCCCATTGAGGAGCTAAAGGGCACTAAGATTGACCAGGTGTATATTGGTTCCTGCACAAACGGCCGTATAAGCGACCTGCGGGCTGCGGCTGCAGTATTACGGGACGGGGATGCAGTCCGGCAAATAGTCCCATCGGTGCGCGGCATTCTTTCACCGGCAACCCCGGCCGTGTATAAAGAGGCCCTGGAAGAAGGCCTTATCGAAGTGTTTATGGAAGCAGGTTTCTGTGTAACAAACCCCACCTGCGGCGCCTGCCTCGGAATGAGCAACGGCGTTCTGGCCGAAGGCGAAGTCTGTGCCTCAACCACAAACCGCAATTTCTTCGGCCGAATGGGGAAGGGCGGCATGGTTCATCTGATGTCGCCTGTG
>JAISIL010000018.1 GCA_031262035.1 Spirochaetaceae bacterium
CAAAAGAAGGCTCCGCCTGGCATGATACCGGGCGCTTTATCCGCTACGGCCTGATTGGGTTTTGGGCGAGTTTTGGGGCTCCCTGGGTTTTTGTCAGGTTGAAATTAGTAAAATGAATACTGCACGCTATGGAGATGAGTCTCCGATATATGCGCTGGCGACCGGCAGGGGGGGCGGGGCTATCGCTGTCATTCGGCTTTCCGGGGTTGGGACGCTGGAGCTCCTGGCTAAGGTTTTCTCGAAGCCTGATGCTTTGCTCGGAGCTAGTGCTTATACTATCCTGCATGGATATATAGAAAAAGAAAAAGCTCACGCAAAGACGCAAAGACGCAAAGAGTATATTGATGAAGTATTAGTTTCTGTCTTTCGGGCGCCGTATTCTTATACTGGGGAGGAGTCTGCGGAGATTAGTTGTCATGGGGGGCCTGCGGTGGTGCGGGCAGTGGAAGCGGTTTTAGGGGAAGCAGGCTTTCGTGAGGCTTTGCCGGGGGAATTTACCTTTCGGGCTTTTCAGAATGGCAAGGTTGATTTAACCGAGGCTGAGGCCGTTATGGAATTGGTTGGGGCAGAGGGCGAGGCGGCACGGGAAAGCGCTTTGGGAAGGCTTGCCGGCGCCTTGGAAGCGGAGATTTCGGGCTTGAAAAGCGGCCTTGTCGAGGCTCTTGCCCGTTTGGAATTCAGTTTAGACTATCCCGATGATGAAATTGCCGATGAAATGAACAAAAGCGGCGAAGATGGCGAGCAAATTGGTTTAATTGACCTTAGTTTATTGAAAAATACCCGGAAAAAACTGGAAACATTGGCGGAAAGTTATAAATTAAGCAGATTATATACGGAAGGGGCCCTTGTGGTTATAGCCGGACGGCCAAATGCAGGGAAATCGAGCCTTTTTAACCGGCTTTTAAAAGAAGACCGCTCGATTGTAACGCCAATCCCCGGTGCAACCCGCGACTGGATTGAAGCCCGCTTCGAGGTGAAGGGCATCCCTCTCCGCCTTGCCGACACGGCCGGCCTTCGCAGCACCGGCGATGAGGTAGAACAACTAGGCGTCGAGCGGAGCAAAAAGCTCCTTGAGGCTGCCGATATTGTGCTCTATCTGATTGATGGCGAGACAGGGGTTACCGAGGATGATGTTCTAAGCACAAAGGAGACGAAGGACACAAAGATTTCAAAATATATCTTTATCTGGAACAAGGCTGATAAAAATTTGCCAGCATATGAAAATCAATCTTTGTGTCCTTCGTGTCCTTTGTGGTTAATTTTAAGCGCTACGACAGGGCAGGGGATGGAAGACTTGTATGAGGCTTTGGGGAAGCGGCTGGGGGAGATTGCCCGGGAACAGAGCCCGGGACACAGTGCTTCTTCGACAGGCCTGGGAACGGAGCGGCAGAAGGCGCTGGTGGAAGAGGCGCTGGGAAATATTGCCGAAACTATAAGCCTTGCCGAAAAGGGCGAGGCTGCGGAGTTAATTGCCCCGGTATTGCGGGAAGCGGTAAACAATTTGGGTGAAATTACCGGGGAAGTGGCCACTGATGATATTCTGGAAGTGATTTTTAGCAAATTTTGCGTGGGAAAATAAGGAATAGCAAGATAGAATAATGAAATCCGGTGAAATTAGTATACAACAGATAAAAAACATTGGGATTGGCCTTAACAGGCTGCATTTGTCTGACGGCAGGGCATTACTTTGCCCCGATGACTATCTTCCCCAAAGCTTAAGTGAAACACTGACCGAGGGGAGGAGCCTTAGTGCCCATGAAATAGACGAACTGGCCTTTTCTTCAGCCTGCTACAAGGCCGAGAAGGCAGCCACCCTGCTGGTTCAACGGGCAGAACAATCGGTTGCGGGCCTGCGAAGGAAGCTGGGGAAGAAGAACATTGTGAGCAACAAGAGCGCAAGCGGTTCAAAGATGCAGGCTGCTGCGATAGAGGCCGTTATCGAAAGGCTGCTTGCTAAGGGCCTCCTTTCCGATGAACGCTTTACAAGACTCTGGTTGGAAGGGAAGATTCGAGGAGGCTCTAACACCTTATGCCCTGCCAAGTTGAAAATCGGCTTAAAGCAGCGGGGTATCGGCTATGATACAATCACTGGCGAAATGGAAAAGGCCTTAAGCCCTGAAATCGAAATGGCAATGCTGCAAAGGCGTGTGGCAAAACTGCGAGGCAAAAAGGCTGGGCAAAATCTTGAGCATGAGGGCCTTCGAAGGCTGCTTCGGCAAGAAGGCTTTTCGAAGGAGGCAATTGGCTTGTGGGCCGAAGAAGAAGGATAATTAATTGTGGAAACTGCGATTTTCTTTTTAAAAAACCTTGATTTTTTGACTCAAGATGTATTATACTTAATTATGATATAAGTGAAAAAGACAGTGCATCCGGGCTTAAAGATAAGTATTTTTGTTTTCTTGCCTTCCTTGGTTTTGTTCTCCTGCCATCGTGAGGAAAAGCGTGGTCTTATTTATCATGATTTGACCTGGCAGACTGCCTATGCACGGGAAGGTTTTAGCCTTGAGGAAGCGGAAAGTTTTAACGGCACAGCGCCTCAAGACTCCGAGGGCCTTGACTTAAGACTCGATGCGCCGCCTTATCGTCTGGTATGGCACCCTACTGATGAACCGAGCGCTCTTATTGTCCGGGACTTGCACTTTCCTTCAACGCCCAAGAGGATTTTTCTTTCGCCTTTTGGTGAAAAGCCCTGTGAGTATACCTTTGTTATTCCTTTTTATATAGCAGGCGAAACTATTAAGTTTATTCAGGAAAATTCTTCTTTAACACCGGGGATGTATCTTTCCGGTATTGGCGATAACTGGCAGATTTTCCTTAACGGGCAGGAGGTGCAGTCTGCTCTTAGTCTGAAGGAAGATGGGAAGAAGATTGAAGGACGTGCTTACCGCGGGGTCTACTTCCCTATGTCGCAGGTTTTTCTGAAAGAAGGTATCAATTATTTTGTCTACCGGATTATAGGGGAACCAAATGCTATTGATACCGGTTTCTTTTATTCGACAGGCTACTATATTGATAACTATTCTGATATTAAAAAAACACATAATGAAACAATTATTATTGTCTTAAGTGGTATCTACCTGAGTATTGGTATTCTGTATGTATTGATAGGAATATCGATGCGTCAGGACCGTTATAATACTGCTTATGGGGCGTTTTCGATTATTGCAGGTATCTTTTTTCTTATGCGCACAAATACTGTGTATCAATTTATTTCTAATTCTGATATTACCTATAAGCTGGAATATTCTTCATTATATTTATTGCTTCCAATCATTACTACTTTCTTTGAAGAATTGAATTACCGAAAAATAAGATTACCGACAAAGATTATATGGTGGGTAAACAGTACTGCTATTATAACAACGATTCTGTTTAGTCCGATGTTTGGTGATGAACTGATGCAGGTGATGCTTGTAGTTTCGGGCATAGAATGTTTATATACTCTTTTCTATACGGTGCTTTATGAATTCTTTAGAACGGCAGTCAGGGAATGGCGTTGTAGCAGGCGGCAGAAGAAAAATGCATCATTGTTTGGCAGTGTAGGGAAAAATATCATCTTTACCCATTTGGGGAATCTTATGCCTGCTACCTTTTTGCTTTCTTTTGCAGTGTTTTATGATGGGATAAATGCTTTTTATTATCATATGTATACCAGTATTTCTGCTTATCTGTATTTCTTTTTCTCGATTGGCGGCACCTTTGTTATTATTGCACGGTATCATGATGCAAACCAGAAGGTGCGGAATGCCAATGTCGTGCTGGAAGAAACAGTCCGGAAAAGAACAGCAGAATTGGTAAAGATGACCGAAGAAGCGCAGATGCAGTCGAGGGCAAAAGATGAATTCCTTAAGCGGATGAGCCATGAAATACGCACGCCAATGAATGCTATAATGGGTATGGCAAAACTGGCCATACAAAAGAAGCCTCCGGAAAAAATATCGGAAAACCTTTATTGTATAGAGCATGAAGCGACGGTACTTACCGGAATAGTAAATGATATAATCAATTTTACCCGGACAGGCGAGTATGATAAGCCTGATGCTCTCGATAATAAGGCTTTAGTGCACACAGACTCTCTGTTGAAATATTCGAAAATTGAACAGGACGATACCAGTTTACTGCCCTGGGCTGCCCCCGATGCAAAGGTTCTTATTGTTGATGATGTTTTGACAAACCTTAAAGTGGCGGAAGGCTTTATTGCTCCGTTTGGTGTGCAGACTGAAACTGTAGAAAATGCTAAAGATGCAATTGCTCTTATACAGCAAAATGACTATGACATGGTCTTTATGGATCAGATGATGCCCGAAATGGACGGCATAGAAGCAGTTGCAATCATTCGCTCTTTTACTGACGAAAATGCCGGCGAAAAATATAAAACGCTACCGATTATAGCGCTCACGGCAAATGCAATGGTCGGCATGCGTGAAATGTTTATCGAAAATGGCTTTAATGAATTTCTGCCGAAGCCGATAGAGTTTGCAAAGCTGAGCGAAATTATGGAAACATGGATTCCCGAAGAAAAAAAGCTGATGAAGAAGAAGGCTTCGGACATTAAGCAGAAATTACAGGGCATTGCAGGCATTAATCCCCGGCTTGCATTAAGCCGCCTGGGGGGTATAGATGCTATCTATCAGAAAAGTATCAGTAATCTGGTTGAAAGTTTTCCTGAAATAAAGGCGGCAATAGAAGCAGCAAGGCAAAAAACTGAAAATCAAGGAGAGCTGGCCGAACAGCTTCGTGTCATAAAAGGCCTCCTTGGTATTGCCGGCGCCACAAGCCTTAACGAAAGGGCGCTTTCCCTGGAGATGCATGCCCGGGAAGGCGACGATGAGTATTGCACAAAACACCTCAATTCCTTTATAATGGACGCTGAGGAGCTGATTAAAATAATTGAGAAAAGGCTTAAATGAGCAGCTTGCAGCCTTAAATAAAACAATCGAAAAATTTCTTCCCCTGTGCATGCCGCTGAGTATCATTATTGGTTTTGCCTTTCATTCAGTGCTGGTAAAATTGCAGCCTTTTGTCCCGGAGCTTTTTGCCGTTATGACCCTTTCCGGGGCGCTCAAACTAAAGGCCCGTGATATGCTGGACACTGTCAGGCGGCCATTGCCAATCATTATCTTTTTGGTTTTAAGCCATGTGTTTATGCCCCTTATTGTTTTTGCCGTATGTTCTGTGGTCTTTAAGGGCAATCCCGATATTTTATCCGGTTATATACTTCTTTTTTCTACACCGGTTGCCGTTTCAAGTTTTATATGGACAGGCATGTATGCAGGGGATATGGCCCTTACCCTGACCATTATTCTACTAGACACAATCCTTGCACCCCTTGTCGTGCCGGGCACCGTTTCCCTTTTATTGAATACTGCTATTAGTATTGATATGTCGGGTATTGCCTTTTCGCTTATGTTAATGGTAGTAATTCCTACTATTATTGCAGTGATTATAAATGAAGCAAGCCGGGGGAAAATTCCTGCAATGGTATTGCCGGTATTAAACCCTCTCTCTAAAATCTGTTTGTCTGTGGTGATTATGGCAAACACTGCAGCGGCAGCCCCTGATATAAACATCAAAGACCCTGTTGTGCTTCTGATAGCCTTTTTGTGCATTGTCTTGGGGGCCTTGGCCTACCTCCTTGCCCTGCCTGCAGGAAAACTGTGTAAATTCAGTGCGGAAAAACAGAAGAGCCTTTTCTTTACCGTGGGGCTGCGAAACATAAGCGCTACTACCACAATCGCTGTGCAATTTTTTCCGCCTGCTGCAGCCCTGCCTGCAATCCTCGGCATTGTTTTTCAGCAAATGATGGCAGCCTTTATGGGAAAGGCATTGTTGGTAAGACCCCGGGGCGGGTTTTAAACCCGCCCCTACGACCAGGGCCACCCATCGCCGGCCGCCATGCCCTGAAGCCAATTGACAAACTGCATGGCGGTGCGGGGGGAACGGCCGTTAAACCATTGTGCCCAGCGAAGTGCATTTTTGCTAAAGCTTTCATCGGGAGTAATGCCGCGGCGTTCTGCAATGTATTGTGCAATTTGTAAATAGTCATCCTGCGATGGGCTGGTGTAGATAATGGTTATACCAAAACGGTCTGCAAGGGAAAGCTCCTCCTGCCAGGTATCTTCTTCGCGTGCCTTGTTTTCATTGCTGTTTGTCCCCGCTTCTTTTACCAAGTGCCTGCGATTGCTGGTAGCATAAATAATGACATTGGAAGCCTGCATTTCAATGCCCCCTTCGAGCATTGCCTTAAGGCTGATAAATGAATCGTTTGTTTTTTCAAAAGAAAGGTCATCGATAAACACAATAAATTTATAGAAAGGCCGCCTTGAAAGGAGATGGACCATTAAAGGGAGATTTTTCAAATCATTTTTCTTGAGTTCTACCAATTTTAGTTTATTGCTATACTCAGTCTGTGTAGTTAATTGATTAAACACTGCTTTTACCGATGCCGACTTTCCTGTGCCCCGGTCGCCGTAAAGCAATAGATTGTTTGCAGGAAGCCCTTTTGCAAAACGCTCGGTATTGGCCATAATCAGTGCGCGCTGCGATTCATAGCCCGATAAATCGGCAGGCAGAACAGGGTCCTTGTTGAGGGCCGGTTTAAAGCTTAATACCCATATATACGGGGGAATAAATTTTTGGAGCACCAGCTCAAAGTTTATACCTATATCGCCTGCCATATCAGTGTTTGAAAACTGTGTTATGCTCGGTTCTGTCCATGTGTAGGAACTGTGTGCATTCAAAAAACCTGCACCATGTGTCTGTATATAGGTGCTGAGTATATCAATACTGTTCCCCCAGGGTTCATCTTTTATAAACAGTGTCGCATTCTTTTCGTTTGCTTCATCAAGCGCTGAAGCGGCCCAGAGAATGCGTGCTTCTTCTTCGACATTCCGTGCGGCATCTTCAAGGCCGCCTTTGCGTAAAACTTCTGCTACATGAAAGCCCAGATTGTGTATCTCGATGCCTGCAATACGCCCCAGGCGGTCGAGGTCAGCTTTTGCAAGACCGCTCAGCGTTGTGGGGGGCTCGCCGTTTTCTACTGAATTTGTCCAGGGATTATCATCATTTATAGTGAGTTCTGCAACAGTGTTATAAAAACTACTCTCGTTACAATATATTTCCAGTGCACCGGTGAACATCGACCAATCCTGGGCGGCATCGGGCCAGGCGTCGGTAAAGTTTTCCGCCTCGTCATCGTCCCGCTCATCATCTTCATCATCAAAAATTGACCAGTTCACGTTGAGCAGGTCTGCATAGAGGTTGCGCAGGGCCGAAAAAAGCGGATGGTCCTTTATGCCAACCCACACGGAAATTCCCAAAAGGTCGGCAAGACTTGCGTCTAATTGTCTTGTATTCATATTTCTACTATATTGAAATTATTTAAAAAAGTCAATATAATAGGTGCATATAAAGGATTTATATGGCAACAGTGTTTCTTTTGCTGATTTACCTGACTTTTATCAGTCTTGGTTTACCCGATCCGCTTTTTGGCAGCGCCTGGCCTGTTATGCGCGGAGAGTTTGGCATGCCCCTCGATGCGGCAGGAATTGTGTCTATTACCATTTCGGCAGGGACGATAATCTCGAGCCTTTTGAGTAATCGTATTGTCGGGCGCTTCGGCCCGGGCAAGGTGACCGCAGTGAGCGTTTTTATGACGGCGGCGGCGCTGCTCCTTTCCTCAATCAGTCATTCAATCTGGATGCTCATCCTCGCTTCAATTCCCCTTGGCCTTGGTGGCGGCTCCGTTGATGCGGCGCTGAATAACTATGTAGCGCTTCACTACAAGGCGCGCCACATGAGCTGGCTGCACTGTTCCTGGGGTATCGGCGCTCTTATCGGCCCGCTTGTTATCGGCGCTTTTATTCAGGGAAATCCGGCGCTGGGTATCGAGAGCGGCAACTGGCGCGGCGCCTATATCACTATCGGGCTTGTGCAGATGCTGATAGCAATCATTTTGCTGCTCAGCCTCCCCCTCTGGAAACGTTTCAATCAGAAGCCTCTCGTTGATACTGTGGCTAGTGCAAGTAATAGTGATAGTAGTAATAATAATGATAGTAATAACAAGAGAGCAGAAAGACTGAGCCCTTCGCCTGCGGTAAATGTTTTTAAGATTCCCGGCGTGCTTACTGCGCTCCTCACCTTTGCTATGTATTGTGCCGTTGAGTATACAACGGGGCTTTGGGGTGCAAGCTATTTAAATGAGATGCGGGGTTTCAGCAAGGCCGATGCGGCAACGGCGGTGGCGTTTTACTATGCAGGCATTACTATTGGGCGTGCGCTTTCCGGCTTTTTAACTATGCGCTTTTCCGGCGAGACCCTTATCCGAAGCGGCCTTTGTTTAATCCTTGTTGGTGTAGCTGCCTTAATTATTCCTATACCCGGGGCCCTTATTCGTCCTGCTCTTTTGATTATCGGCCTGGGTTGTGCGCCGGTCTATCCGGCTATGATACAATTAACGCCGAAGCGTTTTGGCGCTGAAAATTCGCAGAAGATTATCGGTTTTCAAATGGCCTTTGCCTACAGCGGTTCTACCTTTTTGCCACCGATTGTTGGGGTAATAGCAAGAAATACCAGTATGCTTGCCGTGCCCATTATCATGGCAGTGTTTACCGTAGTGATGATTTTTGCATCGGAGAATACAAACAGGAAAACTATACAGTGATATGCGGAATTGATGAAGCGGGTAGGGGGCCGCTTGCAGGCCCGGTTTGTGCAGCCGCAGTGCTCCTTCCCGATGATTTTCCGCTGGAAGTATTGGCCGATTCAAAGAAGCTCAGCGAAAAAAGGCGGGAGAAGGCAGCAGAACTGATATATGCCGGGGCTGCAGCCTGGGGAATAGGCTGGGCAAGCCACAGTGAAATTGATGCAATCAATATACTACAGGCAAGCCTCCTTGCAATGCAGCGTGCCTTCATCAATTTAACCGCGAACAAGGACAGGCATCTATGTGCTAACTACACGAACCTGATTGACACGATTATTGTTGACGGCCTTTATGTGCCGGACCTCTCTGCCTCGCTTAAGATGCTCCCTCTTACTTGTTCCCTACAAGCTCTGGTTCAGGCTGATGATAAGATTCCTGCGGTAATGGCGGCCTCTATACTGGCCAAAACGGCAAGGGATAAAAGAATGTGCGAATATGCAAAAGAATTCCCCCAATACCATTACGAAAAACACAAGGGCTATCCTACCAAAGAACACCGCGAAATCCTTGCAAAGTATGGCCCTTCCCCTATACAGAGACTGAGTTTTCGTGCTCTTTAAACAGTTTTATACATTTATCTCCAGAAGATTTCTTGTATCCTCAATTTCTTTAATATCCTGGAAGGAACTGCCTGCTATGCCTTTAATAGAACCGATAAAACTATTGGCATTGAGCATTACTTTTTCCAGTTGTTTTTCCCGTGTTGCCCAAATTTTAGTCATTCTTTGTTTTTCTTCGGTATAGCCTTTTTGCAAGTCGTTAAAACCTTCAAGTATTGCCATAAATTGTGCCGAAAATTCTTTTCCGGTTAAATAATCATAAAGCATCTGCATTTTTTCGCCCTTATTTGTTTGCGATGTATATGCTTCGCTTACTTTTACTATACTATCCCGAAGGACAAGCGCCAAACTTTTGAATTCATTAAAAGTGCAAATCCAAACGCCCTCTCTCTGGCCTATTCTTTCTTCCATATCGGGCGGCAAAGTTTCTGTTATCAAGACACAGATATCAGCCTTAACAAGAGCGCCATCGGATTTTAATTTTTTAATCCAGTCCTTGCTAAATGCCTTTGTGCGTTTGCTTTCATAGGCAATGATGCCTGCTTCTTCGCCAGAATTGTTAAATACACGCTGAATGACATCCGCACCATTTACCCCTTTCGGAACAGGCTCAATTTTATCGTAGAGGAATGTTGATTTCAGAATATCTTCTATTGCCAATTCCTGCACCTCACCCTGAGTCTGCATGGAACCTTGTTCAGCTTTACGCTTCATTTCGTCAACAAGTTTCTTCTGGTCTTCAATTACCTTTTGCATTTCTGCAATTTTTAATGTGTTGGCTTCATCGGCATCTTTTTTGATTTTTATTGTCGCTTCTTCAAGAGCCCTGCTGTATTCTTTTGCTTTTTCAGCGGCAATCTTATCTGCCAGCTCATCTTTTTCCCGCTTTATGTTTTCCAATTCTACTTTGGTCTTATTGAATTCCTTAACTTGCGCCGATTTTTCATCAAGGCTCTTTTGCATTGTTTTCATGGCCTCTTCATTTTCCTCGGCTAGTTGCTTCCGCAGCTTTTCCTCTTCTTTCTTTATATACTGCTTAAGCTCTCTATCTTTCTCATCCCTGATACGCTCCTCCGCTTGAGCATTTTCTTTCTTGAGTGCGGCAATCTCTTTTTGATGCTCTGCATCCTTCTGTGCAATCTGCGCCTTCAGTTTCTCTTCAATATCATGATAAAGCACTTCGCTTACATCAATCTCTGCTCCACATTCAGGGCATTTGATTCTATTTGTCGATGGCATATTCTATCTTCTCCCTGGTATAGATTGTATAGTTTGTAGACATCTTAGTCAATACGCAGAGCGAAATCATCAGAGCCCTTGATTTTTTTGGGATAATTTGCTATATTGAATATTATGAAACAGATAAATAGAACTAATTTTTTGGCCCTCATTCTTGGGACTTTTGTTGTCCTGTCCTTTGCTGCATGCGGCACTACGGTAAAGCGGGTGGATGCAGACAGTCAGCTAGACCTTTCGGGAAACTGGAACGATACCGATGTTCGCCTGGTCTGCGATACTCTCATTAAGTCCTGTCTTGAAAGCCCTTCGGTAACGGAATTTATTGCAGATTATAAGGCTGCCCATGATAAGCAGAGGCCCACCGTCATAGTCCGGCCCTTCCGGAACACTTCAAGCGAGCATATTGATACTTCGATTATCAGCTCGATGATGCAGACGGCGATTATCAATAGCGGTAAGCTCGACTTTGTGGCCGACGCCAGCCTCCGCAACGAAATCAACGATGAGCGGGATTATCAACAATCGGGCTATGTCGACGACGCTCAGGCTGTTCAGTTGGGCAAAGAAACCGGAGCCGCCTTCATGCTTACCGGCACGGTTCGTTCAATAGTCGATACTGTAGAGGGGAAATCGGTCCGTTCCTATTTTGTCGACGCCCAGTTAATCAATATCGAGACAAGCAGAATTGTATGGCAGGGGCAGAATAGCGATATCAAGAAGCTTGTCAAGCGGCCCAAGTATAAGCTCTAAGCCGAGATATTATAATTGATGCGTTTTTGCCTTCCGGCGCTCTGCGTGCTGCTCCTTCTGTCTTGTGCGACCGACCCGAGCAGCAAGAGCCCGATAATACAGAACCTCGATGGTGGTTTAGCGGAACACTATGCCGGTGAATACCCTGCATCATCCCAAAAGCTGCAAGAGGCTGAAGTTTTAATCGAAGAAGCCTGGACAAAAAGCATCAGCGCCGAGGCGGCATCGTATTTTATAAATGATAATACAAAAGAATATGCAGGCGAAGATTACGAAGATATCTATATCAATGTCTTTAATTCCCTGAACTACTACCACCAAGGCGATTTGGAAGGCGCATTGGTAGAAATCCGCCGTGTCAGTGAAAAATTGGCCGTCCTTGAACAAAGGTATGCAAAGGAAGGCCCTTCTGCCGCCGATACAACGGCCTATTTTCTGCAATCCGTGTCCAAATTGGGCATTGGGGCCTTTAATTTGCAGCTTCCCGATACCACAAAAGCCGTTTTGTATAACGATTCGGCCCTTGCCCGTTACATCAGCGCCATCTTTTACCGCACGGAGGGCCGCATCGACGACGCCCGCATCGATATTGATAAATTAAAAGAAATTTATGCGGCCTCGCCTGTTTACGAGGGCTTGCAAGTCCCCGCCTCCATCGACGAGGAGATACAAACCCCTGCCGGAATGGCCCGCCTTAATTTTATTTCCTGGACAGGCCGGGCGCCTGTAAAAGAACAGGAAGTTCAATTAATGAATCTCTATTTTTACCCTGTTATGCTGGATGTTCTTGGTGGTTTTGCCCTGGGAAAGATAGCATTACCCGTTTTAAAGGAACGACCCAGCAAGATTTACAATGTAGAAGTAGAAATACAGCCTCTTACACCGAATAATACCGGCGAAACGCTTCGTTTTAACCTGAATCTCCTTGAAAATATTTCCCGTGTTATCGAAAATACCTTTTTGTATCATTATAATGATATTTTTGTAAAGACCTATGTCCGTGCCGCTATCAAGTATGCCTCGGTAGAAGCTGCCGCACAAGCTGCTTTACGGAATGATGCTCCCCCTTCGGCGGTGTATATGTCGGTACTTGCAGCAAAGGTATTAGCCGATGTGACCGAACAGGCCGATCTCCGCTGTTCAAAAAACCTGCCCGGTCAGGCCTGGACCGGAGGCATCAACCTGCAGCCGGGAACCTACAACATCAGTCTGCATTACAGCGACGGAACAAGCTCTGTGTTTAAAAATGTAGAAGTCCGGCCGGGAAGGCTCAATCTTATTGAAGATGCTAATTTGAATTAAGAGTTTTACCACGAATGCAACATCATAAACTTAAGCCTCAGTAGCTGGGTTTGAGGTTGCATTTGTATTTGTTTGAAGTATTCCACTTTCGCGGCCTTCCTGATAAATGGCGGTAAGGCAGCGTAT
>JAISIL010000030.1 GCA_031262035.1 Spirochaetaceae bacterium
TCATGATGGTGTGAAAGTTATCAGTCCCAATAACCTTAACATAGCTTTGATCTGCAGCTATCGGTAATGTTTTGTAATAATCGGGCGTTACCTCTGAGGCACTATCCATTTTGGTTCCAGTATAATCAAGACCTTCTATACTGAGCACAAGGTTGTCACCGTTTACCTTGTAGCTATAGCGTCTTTCCATTGATTTGATGTCATCAAATATATCCTTTTCAAGCCCTGCCCAACGTGGATTGTCTCCATTGAAGTGTTTTTCCGTCGGCAAAAGACAGAGAACATCGCCTTCAAAACGTATAGAACCTTTGAATGCCGGATTTCCATTCACATAAGATATATATGAGTTACCATTAAAATCAAATATTGTTTCTCCGATTCTGATAGGATCAGGCTGCTCTGAAAAGACTAGTCCTCCCCTATAATAACGTGAATCACTCGCTGTAAATCCCCATCGTCCCTCCACAGCAGTCGCTGCCGCATCAAATGGATACGGTTTTACTAAGGTTGTGCATGCTGATAAAAGAGCAAACAATGTTAACGCTATTGTACAAAGGCACAATCCCCTGACTTTACGAAAGCAGTACTTCTTTTTCATAACTATCTCCTTCAAACGGTTATATTATAGCATATTTTTCGATTTTTGTCAATACATTTTTTTTATATAGTTTTTTTTCTTTTTCGATTTTTTTTTCTTGATTGTAAAAAAAGATAGGAAAACAGCGATACCGTCTACTGTCTGGGCAAGGTTATCTGAAAAAAAGTCCGACCTTCGTCAAACTCGAATAGTGGTAAAGGCGAGCCGTTTCGTTTCATTGCATTGTAGACTTGACTTTTTTCGCAAGATAGAGTATAGTTAAGATGTGGAGGAGAAAATGGATAAACAGAAGCGGGCATTATACTATTATCTGGCCAACCAGGAAGAAATCAACGAAGGCCATCTGGGCGAGTATGTAGGGATTTATGATAACCATATAATCGGGTATTACAAAGATCGGTTTCAGGGTGTAATGGATATGGTTCACAAGGGTTATGAACGGGGAACCTTTAATGTAAGCCTTTGCCGCCCCTCCGGCGAGCCTGAGGTCTTCATGGGCTTTATTCCAGTAACCGGAGAAGATGTATGGATATAAATAACATCATTCTTCATTATCCCAATCAACCACCTTGTATCATAACTGATGGCAAGATTGCCGAATCAAAAGAATGGAAACCGCAAACAGATGTGTATAATACATCACAAATTCGTGCATTATGGGATACCGGCGCACCGATTTGTGCCATAAGCGTAAAATTGGCAAAAAGTCTTAATATGACAAGCCCTGGTAATCTGGTTGTGGGTGGATTTGGTGGACATGGGAAAGAAGCGCCATATTACTATATTGATCTGACATTACCGGACGATAGGAAACTATATAATATTCCTGCTGTTGAATATGATGGAAATGACCTACACAACTTTATCATCGGAATGAATGTCATCACCATGGGAAGTTTCAACTTAGAACCGGAACAGAATGGCACAAGGTTTAGTTTCACGCTGAAAAAGTAAGTGTAGCCCACTTGCCATTTTCCGCTTTTTCCATTATACTAATACCGTGGCATACATAAAAAATCTTTTTGACAAGAATTTTCTTGAATACGCTTCTTATGTTATTAAGGATAGGGCTATTCCCGATGTGGAGGATGGGTTGAAACCTGTTCAGCGCCGGATTATGCATACCCTCTTCGATATGGACCGGGGGGCAAATGAGGGACGCTTTAACAAGGTGGCCAATGTAGTAGGGGAGTGCATGAAGTATCATCCGCATGGGGATGCTTCTATCGGCGACGCCCTTGTTGTGCTGGCGAACAAAGAATACTTTATCGAGCGGCAGGGGAATTTTGGCAATCTTTTTACCGGCGACCGGGCATCTGCTCCCCGTTATATTGAGTGCCGTATTACGCCTCTTGCCAAAGATGTGTTTTACAACCCCAAGTTGACCCAATGGACGGACAGTTACGATGGCCGTAACAAGGAACCGGTGCTTTTCCCGGCAAAAATTCCTGTGGTGTTGGTTATCGGGGCCGAAGGTATTGCCGTTGGCATGTCTACCTACATCCTTCCCCATAACATGATAGAGGTGCTGGAAGCGGAAAAACTCTGTTTGCAGGGCAAAAAGTTTCAGCTCTTTCCCGATTTTCAAACCGGCGGCCTTATCGACTGTAGCGACTATCAGGACGGCAACGGCAAGGTGCTGGTGCGGGCAAAACTTGATACCAGCGACCCAAAACGCATTGTCATTACCGAACTGCCCTTTGGTTCTACCTGCGACAGCCTTATGGCTAGTGTGGAAAACGCCGCCAAGAACGGCAAACTCAAAATTCAGTCGATTACCGATTACACTACCGACAAGGTTGAGTTGGAAATCAAACTTGCTCGCGGCGTCTATTCCGAGGAAACTGTTGATGCCCTCTACGCTTTTACCGAATGCCAGAAGTCCCTTTCCTGCCAGATGCTGGTTATCAAAGACGGCCTTCCGGCTATCATGACGGCGACGGAGATTATCAAGTATCATGCCAAGCAGTTGGTGAATGTGCTAACGCGCGAACTGGAACTTGAAAAAAAGGAATTGCAGGATAAGCTCCACCAACGCACCCTCGAGCGTATATTTATAGAAGAAAGAATTTACAAAAAGATTGAAACGATGAAGACTGCCGAAGGGGTGAACAAAGCGGTGATTGACGGCTTCAAGCCCTTCGCGAAAGAGGTCGGCCCCCGTGGGGTCAGCGCCGAGGATGTGCAGCATCTTTTGCAGATACCGATTCGCCGCATTTCGCTTTACGATATTAACAAGGCCAAAGAGGAAATGCAGGCTATCAATGACCGCATCAAGGCTATTAATGCCCACCTGAAAAACATTGTCGGCTATGCCATTGCTTACCTTGATGGTATTATTGCAAAGGTGCAGGCCAACCCCGAGGTGAATAAGGGCAAACGACGCACCCAGGTGGGCCCCTTCCAGAAAATTGATGTAAAGGAACTAACCCGCGAAACCGTTGAATTGAAGTATGATAAAGAAAAAGGCTACCTCGGCACCGGTGTCCAGGGCGAAGTGGTTTGTAATGCCGACAGTTTCGACCGTGTGCTTATAGTAAAGAACAATGCCAACTGGATTGTGCAGGACTTTAGCGACAAGTCCTTTGTCGGCGAACATGCCTGGTATATCGGCATTGCCGACAAGGAAAGCATCAATAAGATTGTCTTTACGATTATTTATAAAGATGCAAAAACGGGCTTCCCCTTCATCAAACGCTGTGTTATAGAAGGCTGGATAATGAACCGCGAATATGCCCTGGTGCCCGAAGGCAGCAAGGTTCTCCATGTCGATATGCGGCAGAAGTTCAATTTTACAGTGAATTATGTGAAAAAACCACGCCTAAAGAACCTTACCGAAGCCTTCAAGTCCGCCGACTTCCCCGTCCGTGGATTAAAAGCCGGCGGAATCAGGCTGGGGAATAAAGAGGTGGAAGGCGTGGTATGTAAGGGCGGATAATTATCCGCCCTTACATACCGTAGGGGTGGGTTTCAAACCCACCCCTACGCCGATATCTGCATGTGGAATTAGAGGTGTTATATGGAACAAACCGATATTCAATTTGATTCATCCTCGCCATTCTCATTAGACGAACAGCAACAAATTCTCTCCAAAATTGACAGTGCCGTTCAACCCGGGGGCAGCCCTATTGCAGAAAGTGCCAAGCAGGTAGACGCTGAAATTAAAACCGAAGCAAAAAAACGGGGAGGCATCTTTCCTCTGCTGGTAAATCTTGGCGCTATTGCCGTGCTGCTTGGCGGTGCCTATGCCCTGTATTTTTTCCAGAGCGCCCAATCTACCGAAATTCGTAAAGGCCAAGCAGGTAGCGGCATCGCAGAACAGGCTATCATAGATGCCATTCGCCAGGATGCAGTGAAGGCTGCAAATGCGAATACCCCTCACCCGGCCTCTCCCCAGAGGGGAGAGGAGAATTGGTCATCCGATAATGGAATCTCCCCACCCTCTGGGGGGGGCAGGGG
>JAISIL010000116.1 GCA_031262035.1 Spirochaetaceae bacterium
CCAATACCGAGACATTATGCGACTTGTGTATATATTCACTCATTCCTCCAGTTTAACGGTTTTTACATAAAACTTTAACCGCCGCAGAGCGGCGGGGTATTATACCCCAAGGGAATAAAGCAACTAAAGGGCCGGTGTCAATTAAAATGGTCTGCATACTTCTCCTGCATAGCCTGTGCATAGCGCTGTTTATAGGTTTGCGATAAATCGGCAGGGCCTAAATCGCAGGGGTGGCAGTATTTCTGAAACAGTTCAAAGGAACTTAAGCCTGCTTTCTCTTCTTCTCTGCCCAAACGTTCTATGGCCATTGCAATTACCTCCGACTTGCTCATACCCAACCTGATGGCAAGGCTGGAAAGTTTTGCCATCGTATCATAACTGAGCCGTGCCGACGTTATCCGGCTTTTCGGCGCCGTCTGTCTAAGTGCTATCGTTCTAACCGGCCTTCGGACCGGAGCTTCCAGTACCGCTTCCATAGCTATAACCTCTTTATCATGATATTACATATTGTAATACATTAAAGTTGTTTTGTCAAGGGATTTTTAAAAATTTTTTCTGAAAATCTCTTGACAAAGGGGCCTAAAAACAGTATCTTTAAAAGACCTATTGGAGGGTGAATATGAATTTAATGCAGGATGTTCGGCCAATTTCATACATAAAAAACCATACGGCTGGGGTTATGGACTATATAAATGAGCATAAAAGCCCGGTAATTATTACCCAGCATGGCGAAGCCAGAGGCGTTTTGCTCGATTCTGCGTCCTATGAATCAATGATAAATGCCCTTACGCTGATGAAATTGCTTCAAAAAGGTGAAACAGACATAAAAGCAGGCCGACTGCACGAGCAGAACGAGGTTTTTAGCAGCATCCGCAATAAATATAGGGCCTAAATCTGTATGACACAATATCATGTGCGCTGGACAGCGTGTGCACGGGATGACCTTGAAGAAATTATAGATTCTATCTATCAAACTTTACCTGAATATGCAATCAAGGAATTGGACAAAATAGAAGATAAGGCCAATGATTTAGATACATTTCCTGAAAAATACCGTGTTGTTCCAGAATTGAGGGAATTTGGTTACTTGAAATATCGCCAATTACTTGTTGATTATTGGCGTATCATATATAAAGTTGAAGAAAATAATGTTTTTATTATGTTGGTCATTGATACCCGTAGGGATTTAACCGACATATTACTGAAAGAATTATTATTCAGAGAATCAGTGGAATGAAGCATTAGCCCCCCCCCGCCCGCCTTGCCCTGATTTTTTTTTCGAAACCCTATTGACTAAATTTTGCAATTTTGTTATATTCAAAATATCATGAAGACGACTTATGTAAAACCCGCCGATGTCGAGCGGAAATGGTTTGTAATTGACGCTGAAGGTAAACCCATGGGCCGGGTTGCAGCACGGGCTGCATCTATTGTTCGCGGAAAAGAAAAGGTATGTTTTGCCCCAATGTGGGAAATGGGCGATTTTGTGGTAATTATTAATGCAGAAAAAGCAGCCATTACCGGCAGAAAACGGCAGCAGAAGTTATATCACCGGCATACCGGCTTCCCCGGTGGGCTTAAAACGGTTAATTTTGAGCGTATGTCAGCACGCCACCCAACACAACCAATGGAGTTGGCAATTAAAGGCATGCTTCCCAAGGGCCCATTGGGCCGGAAACTGCTCAAAAGCGTAAAAATTTATGCGGGAGCGGAACATCCGCACCTTTCACAGAACCCGCAAAAAATAGAAATGGAGTAAATTGTGGTAAAAAACATTGGTATTGGAACAGGAAGGCGCAAAACCTCAGTAGCCCGTGTGTATATTCGGGATGGAAGTGGTAAGGTTACAGTAAACGGAAAAACAGTGGAAGATTATTTCCCCCAAACTGAACATGTTATCATGGTTAAGCAACCTTTACAGGTTACTTCTTCTGAAAACAAATATGATATATTAATCAATGTTTACGGAGGCGGTTCAAACGGGCAGGCAGGAGCATGCAGGCACGGTATTGCACGGGCCCTCTGCCAGATTGATCAGAATAACACCTCAAGCCTTCGGGCTAATGGATACCTCACCCGCGACCCCCGCATGGTTGAACGTAAGAAATACGGTCAACGCGGAGCTCGTCGCAGGTTCCAGTTCTCCAAACGTTAAGGCAATGTATTGCCGGCGGCAAGGTAGATTTCATACCATTCGGCACGAGTCAAATCTACCTGCTCTGCGGCAATACAATCTGCCAAACGCTTTGTTTTCATTGTTCCGGCAATTACCTGAAAATGTGCAGGGTGTCTTAAAAGCCAAGCTACAGCAATAGTTGTATTACTCACCCCATATTTTTTGGCAATTTCATCAATCTTTTTGTTTAATTCGGGGAATTTAGGATTATCCAGAAAGACCCCTTCAAAAAAGCCATACTGAAAGGGAGACCAGCATTGAATAGTTATATCGTTAAGGCGGCAGTAGTCCAGCACCGAACCATCCCGTTCAACAGAAGCAGCATCGGCCATGTTTACATGGATACCCTGACTTAACATGCCGCTACAGAGAATAGACAACTGAAGCTGGTTTGCCACTAAGGGCTGTGAAACATACTTTTTCAATAGTTCAATTTGCGAGGGCTTTTCGTTTGACACACCAAAGTAACGAACCTTGCCGCTATTGTGCAAAATGCTAAAGGCTTCTGCTACTTCTTCCGGTTCTACCAGAATATCGGGGCGGTGAAGCAGCAAAAAATCGAGGTAATCGGTTTTAAGCCGTTGCAAAATGCCGTTCACCGCTTCAAGGATGTGTTTTTTCGAGAAATCATAGTATTTCCCGGGCACAATACCGCACTTGCTTTGCAAAATCACCTTTTCGCGAACCTGTGGGTTCATTCCAATGGCCTTTGCAAAAATGGATTCACAGGAACCGCCGCCATAAATGTCGGCATGTTCAAAAAAGTTGGCGCCCATATCCAGAGCCGATTTGACAAAGCTTTCTGCAGCCTTGTCATCAAGCTCGCCAAGGCGCATACACCCAACAGCCACCGCCGGCACTTCCGGCCCAGCCTTCCCGATTCTAATTTTCTTCATCTTTTCCTCCTGATTTATAGTAACAAATATATTAGGGCAAAATCATTTAACTTTGAAATCATAAAAAACAACCACGAATATACACGAATCGGCTTCGCCGACACGAATAATCTATGTTAAGTAAGCAAAAATTCGTGTGGCCGAAGGCCATT
>JAISIL010000132.1 GCA_031262035.1 Spirochaetaceae bacterium
AGGCAGAAAAAGAAAGCATACACAGAAAGTCGGCATGAAAAGTGGCTGCCATGAAATTTTTTTCATAAAAAGAAAAAAAATCGGGTAAACCGCTTGACATTTCTCATAGACGTTCCGGGCGTTCCCGACGTTTTTGCCCCTGAAACCCCGAAGGGGCGCCCGTTAGGGCGGGGGCAAAAATGTGGTGCGAAGCACCCTTGCGGGAACGCCCTGTTAAACGAAGTTCCCCCCGCTTTCATACCACTCCCTGCTATCTTTCCCGAAACAAGCGAAAAAACGGCCAGGCCGCCGCAGGCGGCTCACGAAGCGGCAAAACACGGATGTTTTGCCGTGTTTTGAATTTATTGTTTTGTCCAACTATTACCGTCGCGCACATAAGTACCACTACCGCCTGCTCTGTAGCTACTTATAAAATTTCCTGGAAAGACAGTGCTAGCCCAATTGCCACCTATTGTGGCCACATTGCCACCTATAATCACAGTGTTAAGAGTTACACAATCCCAAAATGCATAATCTTGTATTTCTGAAACTCCAAAGCCGATACTAACACTGGCAAGATTTTTGCAGTTTGCAAATGCATAATTACCAATGAAAGTTACACCATTAGGGATAGAAATACTTCGTAAATTTGAACAATTTGCAAAAGCTTTGTGTCCAATTGAACTCACACCATTCGGTATAATTATTTTTAACAGGCTATTACAATTAATAAAAGCAGGAGAGCCACTCCATGCCTGATTCGTACCCCTAGATCCTCCTCCTTCAATCTCCGTTAAACTCTTAGGCAATAAAAGACTTAGCACATAAGTTTTTCCACGGTCATTATTTTCATCAAGACAATCACCTATGGTGACGGCCGTAATGCCTGTTACATCGGTCAAATCCAGTTCAATAAACGAGTCAATCGTTACCAGTTCGGCAATAACCTTCGCCAGTTGTGCGCTAGTTATGTTACCAGAAAGTTTGAGGGTTTTTAGTTTGTCCGGAGTTCCTCCAGCACAGTTTGTTTGCATAAAATTGACCATGTCTGTTGGATTGTTGATTGTAGCGGCTGTTAACGCCAGTGCAGTATTATTGTCACTCGGTTCTTGTATGATAGCTGTAGGTGTAGAAGAATTTGATGTGTTGTTAGTATTTGTACTTGACGAATTATTTGCTCCGGGCTCATTATCAGGCATTATTTCATTAGAGATGGATTTGCTTCTTGTCAGAGCAGTCAGACGCGCACCTTGTGGTAGGTCTTTACGGAATTGCCCTTGAATTGCCGCATCTTCCACACCAATAGCTCGAACTACCAATAAATAGTCGCCGTCAAAATCCATGATGCTTCCCGAAACGATACTCTGTGCTCCGAGTTTTTTACCTATTGCCTGTGCAGATTCATCACTTACTTCACCGGACAACTGAAAATCCATTTCTTTTTGTATTGCGGCTAGATTATCACGGTCAACAGGAATAAACACACCATCATTAGTTGCGTTAATTATAAGACCATCAATAATATATGTAGAAAGGTCAGGATAGTCTGATTTCAAATTGAGAAATAACACTTTTATTCCTGGCTGAAGTTTCCCGTTTAGGTAGTCTGAAACTTCTTTTATAACATCGTCAATTGAAACATCATTAGCCATTGTTTCAACCGGAGCTGTTGATGTAGATACTGTCGAGTTTGATGGGCTTGTTTGTGTAGATACCGGTGAAGCAACCGTGGCACAAGAGATAATTGTCACAATACAGCCTGCCAATAAGCCAATCATCCAAGAATACTTAAAATTCATTTTTCGTCTGTTCATGCGTTCCTGCCTTTAAAAATATATTTCACGAAGCGGCGGACACGGATGTCCGCCGTCCCTGAACCAGTTCTGGCCGTTTTTTCGCGTTCTTTCGAACAACTCGGCTCTGTCTCCCCAAGCGCGGGCGGGGGGAATTTCGTTTAACGTTTCGGGTGTTCCCGACGTTTTCCGCCGCCTTATAAAGAAACCGCGTAGCGGTTTCGGCGGCGGAAAATGTGGGGTGGAAGCGGCGTGGGAAGGAGGGCTTTAGCCCGACTGACCTAGCCGCTGGAACCCCCTTGCGGGAACACCCTGTTATGCGCCGTTGGGGAAACTTTACAAAGCCCCTTTCAATTTCCGCCACCCAATAATGCAAGTAGTCCAATAGTCGTTATTGTATCAGCAGGAAATACTTGTTTCAATATGGGTAAAAGTTTCCCACTCATTGATATTAACCGAATACTTTGTGATGGGGTTAAATCAATCTTACTGTAATCGATTTTTGACAATCCATCTACTATATTATCTAACTGTTTACTTGCGTTCTTATCTCCTTTTTGTACCTTCATTATTATATCAGGCGCCTTATCTATAACATTATTAAGCGCATCTATTAGTTCATCTCCTGTGGTTATATTTTCAGGAATAATAACCACAGGAGCCGTAATTTCTCTAATCGCTTGATAGGCGGTATCGGCAACAGCCATATCATGACCATTTTTACTGTAAAAATATCCTCCGAAAAAACCTATACCGCCAACAAGTAGTACAAAAAATAGACCAGTAATTAATTTACCAAACGCGCCGGACCATTTCCCCTCCGCCATTTATTCGCCTCCGAGCAAAAGGCCGCTATTCGTATAAACTAATTCACCTGTACCAGCCTCGACATTTAATTTCCCCGCTATCGCCATGTCCTTCAAATACTTTTCCGCATATTCAACACTGGTATTTGTAGCGCTTGCAAGCCGTTTAGCGGTTAAATCTTCACCAGTTCGTAATAAGGCGTTTACCTGCGCTTCTGTAATACCTCGTATAATTGGCGTCCTTTTATGTTTTGTATGTAAAAATGCAAAACCGCCTACCCCAAGAAGCATTGTCGCAAACGCAGGCAAAAATGTCAAAAAACCTAAGCCAAGTTCCCTCAGCCAGTTAAATCCTTGTGATTGTAAAAAGAGTGTTACACCCATTCCCGCCGCAAATATTACACAAAGACAAACCCGTATTATATTTTTAGTTTTGTCAGACAGGTTTAATCTATGCCCAACAAACATATTGGCTATGTTGACAGCATTAGAACCGGCTTGAGAAGCCGCACACCGCTTGCATATCGGCGGATTATGCGATTTATCCATGCATGAATCACAATACCAATTACCGCAACTCATGCACAGATTATTCGCTATGCGGTCTGGATGATTTACACAGTTCATTTATGAAAAGTCGTATGTCATCTTGCCGTCAGAACCAACTTGCTCTTTAGCCATGCCTTTCGCAACAAGTTTCTTAACTGCTTCCTCTGCTTCGTCCATTTCAAGGTCTGTTTGTGAAACAATTTGCTTAATGGTCAAAGTGGGTATTTTCTGGGACAAAGCAAGTATTTGTTTATCCGCGGAAACTTTTGCGGCAGGGGCAGGAGCCGCAGCGGGCGCTGTTACATTAACCACAACATTTTGATTCTGTTGCGTGTTTACCCCTCCGCCATTATTGTTGTGAAGAGCATTGTAGAGGTCTACCTGATTACCGAGTGTGAACAGGTCAATTATCCAACCAATCCCAGCCAACTGTGCCGTAAGCAGGTATAAAATACCCATTCCTGTTTTGCCCAAGTAGAACTTATGGGCGCTGCACCAACCTAAGAAGAACCACAAAAGATAAGCAACCATTTTTGACTTCGGTTTCACCGCTGTCGTTGCCATAATAACTCCCCACGGCCAATTCCTTTTTTGACCGCTTGCGTAATCCCGCCGGAACTTTAGCGTCTAGGGGCTGGTTCCAACAGAATCAGGGTTTCCCCAATGGCGCATAACGTTCCGGGTGTTCCCGACGTTTTTTGCGTATGGAAGGAGCGTAGCGACTGACTGTAGCAAAAAATGTCCCGTAGCGAAGCGGAGGGCTTGCGGGAACACCCTGTTATGCGAAGTTGCGGGGCATTTACTACAAATTCATTCACTTACGGCCTCCTACTATTATTGGGATAAACCGTTGTATGAACTTTATGGGTATTATTTCTATAAACATATTCAATACGGAAACAATAAAAACTAATAGTAATGTTTGTTCTAATCCAAATATACTTGTAATTCTGAATATGTATCCGTTCAATAGTCCATGAAAAGCCAATATGATAATAGTTCCATTTGAAAATGTTGTAATCAACCAGTTTTGTTTTGTATACAACAATGATATACACATTGTTGATATTATACCTACAAACCCCAATATATAAAATAACAAAGCGTCTTTACCATAAATAAAGTAATTAATATCCGCTTTACCATTATAGATCACTCCAATAAATATGATTACAAAACCAGCAATCGAAATAATTATACTCATGAGTCGATTTTTCAATACAGTTTTAAGTCGGTTTTTCTCCTGTAATATATTACCAACAGCAAAAAACGGAAATGCCTCTACTGCCGGTAATAATGAGAATGGTATCGACAATTTTATAAACTTCAGCCCAAACATTCCTATAATTACTACTCCAATACCTAAAATATAGTAATCTATATTCCCTTTCACAATAACAAAAAGAATCCTATGAATAATCTTTGTGCAAAATAACCCAACTAAAAACCATAACGGTACATTAAGCATAGTCGAAGAATGAGTGCTACGCCCTATGCCAAAAAACATGCCCACGAGCGGTTTCACTACTAAATCTTTCAGTGGATATCCTCCACTATATTGTTCAGTTCCAAAATGTTGAACAATGCTAATATTATAAACAAAAAACAGTAAATATAGTATTACATAGGGTATCAATAATGTTTTTACACCATGTAATATTTCATCTTTTACACTCCTATTATTCTTTTCCAAATATCCAGATATAAAAAAGAACAATGGCATATGAAACGCAAATATAAATTGCGTTAAATGGCTTGGAATGGTCATATGCCCTACTATTACCAGCCATATACCAAAAGCCTTTGCAAAATCAACCCATAACACACGGCTTTTCTGCGCTCCAATATTTTCCACACCAACCTCCGAAACATTTTGCGAAAGTTAGTGCTTCCAATTTTACAAACCAGTTGCCCCGCAATTTCGCATAACGTTCCGGGTGTTGGCGACGTTTTTGCGTAAGGAGGGAGCGAAGCGACCGACTGTAGCAAAAATGTGGGGCGTAGCCCCCTTGCGCCAACACCCTGTTATGCGATGGGTTTTGCCCCCGAACCACGCTTCGCTCTCGTCTCCTAACGGAGCGGAAAAAAGGGCTGCTGCCATTACTCTTTTACTTTATTTTTTCTCTGTAAGGAAACCCCCGCCGCCACCCGCTGTCCCCTCTTCGCCATAAACCACCATTACCCCATAACAATAAATGATTATAGGCTATAATCTCACCTGATTATAGCCTATAATCACTCTTGATTCTAACCTATAATCACCCCTGTAACATAGCCTATGTTACACCCCCTAACTTAGCCTAAGTCCAGTAGGTCAACATAGGCTAAGTCCACCTACTGGACTTAGCCTATGTCCCACCCCTTACATTAGCCTAATGAACACCCCTTACACCAGCCTAACGTAACCCCCTTACGTCAACCTAACGTAAACCCATTACGTCAACCTAACGTAACCCCATTACATTAGGCTGATGTAAGCTCTTTAACTAAGGCTTATTTTAAAAGAACCAATTCAGTCCTTTTTTCCGCGTCCCTCGAACTACGACCCGCTTTCTGGGTCGAACAAAGCCAGGGGCAAAAACTGTCGCATAACTAGTTATATCTAAACCTTAAGGTTTGTATAACCCTCCTAAAATTGCCGAAAATACAAACCTTTTTGGTTTCTGGGTTTTTTGGATTGGTTTATTATAGCATATCTTGCAGTCTTTGTCAATAAATTTTTACAATTTTTATGAAAACCGTAAAAAACCGAAAGTTCGCCCTCTCGTTCCTGAAATGGATAAAAACCTCTGGAGAAATGTAAAACCACCACACCCTTGAAAAAAAATGTAATTTGCTCTATACTAGGAATAAGAGGCAAAAGTATGTATCAAGAAAGAAAAATTAATGATGATTTATATTGGGTTGGGGCTAACGACAGGCGGCTTTCTGTGTTCGAGGGCGTTTTTGCTATTCCGCGCGGGGTAAGTTACAATTCCTATCTTCTTTTTGATGAAAAAACGGTGCTGATGGACACTGTCGACCGGGCGGTTCAGGGCGTTTTTTTTGAAAATATCGAGCATCTTTTAAAAGAAAAAGATTGCACGCTTGATTATATCATTGTGCACCATATTGAACCCGACCACTGTGCAGCGCTGCCCGAACTGATTCTCCGCTTTCCCGAGGTGAAGATTATCGGGAATGCCCTGACCATCAAGATTATCAAACAGTTTTTTGATTTTGATGTAGAAAGTCGCGCCCTGATAGTCAAAGAGGGTGACACAATGAGCTTTGGGAAGCATAGTTTTACCTTTTATATGGCGCCGATGGTGCACTGGCCTGAAGTAATGATAAGCTACGATAGCGCCTCGCAAATTCTCTTTTCTGCCGATGCTTTTGGGTCTTTTGGTGCCATAAACGGCAATCTTTTTGCCGATGAAGTCGATTTTGAGCATGAATGGCTCCCCGATGCACGCCGTTACTATGCCAATATTGTCGGAAAATACGGTGTTCAGGTGCAGGCAGTCCATAAAAAGCTTGTAAACTTAAAAATTTCAATGATTTGCCCCCTTCACGGCCCTATTTGGAGGGAAAATATACCCTGGTATATAGAAAAATACCATTTATGGTCCACCTACACCCCCGAAGAGACCGCTGTGATGATAGCTTTTGCCAGTGTTTATGGCGATACAGCCAATACCGCCGACATTTTGGCCGGAAAACTTGCCGAAAAGGGCATAAAAAACATTGCCATGTATGATGTTTCGGTAACAGATTCTTCGCAAATAGTCGCCGAAGCCTTTCGCTGTTCGCATCTTGTCTTTGCAAGCACCACCTACAACATGGGTATCTTCATCAAAATGGAAGAAACCCTGCTTGACTTGCAAAAACACAACCTGCAAAACCGCGACATAGCCCTCATAGAAAACGGCTCCTGGGCCCCAACATCCGGCTCCCTCATGAAAAAGCTTTTTGATGAGCTAAAAGACATTCGCTACATAGCCCCAACCCTCACCCTCCATTCAGCCCTAAAAGAAAGCCAACTAGCCGAGCTGGAAGCTCTGGCCACCACTATAGCAGAGAGCATCAAGCAAAGCAGGGCAAAATCATTTAACCACGAATAACATGAATCGGCTGCGCCGACACGAATTTTTGCTTACTTATCGTAGATTATTCGTGTCGGCCTAGCCGATTCGTGTTATTCGTGGTTGAAACCAAAAACACTTGACGCTTTTTCCAAAATATGCTATACTTTTTTGTGTGGAGTTTTCGCAGAAAACTCCGTAAGAAAATTTGCGTAGCAAATTTTCGTTAGGCCCTGTAGCTCAATGGATAGAGCGACTCCCTCCTAAGGAGTAGGTTGGCTGTTCGATTCAGCCCAGGGTCAGAGATGCCGGATATTGTGACGAAACTTTTCAGCCTCGGCGGAGGGCTCTGCCTCTTTCTTTTTGGGGTGAAGACGCTCAGCGAAGGCGTTCAGGCGGTGGCCGGGGAGCGCCTGCAAAAGGCTCTGAACTTTATGACGGGGAACCGTTTTGTCGGTGTGCTGACCGGGGCTGTGGTGACTACTATGGTGCAATCATCTTCTGCGGTTACCGTCATGCTGGTGTCTTTTGTAAATGCCGGGCTTTTAACGCTGCAACAGGCAGTGGGGGTTATATTCGGTTCGAATATAGGCACCACCACTACCGCCTGGGTGGTGTCTCTTATCGGATTCAAGTTTAACATAGCCGCTTTTGCCTTGCCGGCCCTGGCTGCAGGCTTTATTATTGGGAACATACGCTGGAAGCACCGGGAACTGGGGTCTGTATTCATCGGCTTTAGCTTTGTCTTCCTTGGTTTGCAGTTTATGACAGAGGGCCTTCCTACGGTAAGTGCCGAACAGGTGTCTGTTATCGCAAGGTTTTCCGACCTGGGCTTTCTTTCCCTGCTTATCGGCCTTGGCGTGGGAACCCTTGTGACCCTTCTGATGCATTCATCTGCGGCAACCATCACCCTGGTTATTACCCTTGCCTATGGCGGGGTGCTTAATTATGACATATCGGCCTCAATGATACTGGGGGCAAACATCGGCACCACCATTGATGCAATCCTTGCCGCTATTGGGGGGAAACCTGCCGCTAAACAGACAGCCCTTGTCCATGTGCTTTTCAATGTGGTGGGAAGCATCATAGTATTGCTGCTCTTTAGGCCTTTTATCTTTGTGGTCGATTTACTGATACCCGGCCCGCTGACCCATGCGAATCTTCCTATGCAGCTTGCCATGTTTCACTCGATCTTCAATATTTTCTGCACCCTTATTTTCCTGCCTTTTGTCGGGCAGATTGCAGCCCTTGCAAAGATAATAATAAAAGATAAAGACGGTGCATCGGACACGGCAAAGAAGTATGTGTTTGAATACAGCAGCGGCGGCCTTTCCGATTCGCCGGAACTGAATGTGGTTCGTGCGGAAAAGGAAATTCGCGATATGGCGGGGATTGTGTCCTCGATGTATGCAGATGTTTCAGGCCGGCTCAGCGCCGTCTATGCCCGCATTGAAAAAGACGGCCGGGATAAGGCACTGGAAAGATGCAATGAGATGAACACCGAGATGCAGGAAAAAGAAGATTATGCCGACCAGATGCGTGAACAACTGACCATGTTTTTAATTGAGTGCGCAAAACGAGGACAGTTAAACCGGAAATACGAACAAAAAGTAGGAAAGCTCATTCGTATTGTAGCAGACCTTGAAGAAATGACCGATATGTGCTGCGGTGTCGGTTACCTTTTGGCACGGGGCATACGCAAAGACCAATTACCCGATGCCGAGGAAATACAGGCTCTTGCCCCTTACCTAAAGGATGTAGAAAACTTCCTGGCCTTTGTGCAAAACCATTTAGGCCGGCCGGTCAGCCGTGACGAAGAACGCTATGCCCAGCAGTTGGAAGACGGCATCAACAAAACACGGAACAAACTCCGCAAACGCGGCCGCAAGCAGATTGAAGGCGGCGCCAATGTAAAGGCCGAGCTCTTGTTTATCGACCTGGTGCGCCGGATTGAAGGCATTGGGGATTACTGCTACAGCATTGCAGAAAAGATGTAGCCGGTAAGGTCACGGGCCCCATTCAGAAAATCCTTCCAGCCCAGGGCTTTTTTGCCTGCATATTGAAGTTTTGTTGCAATATAAACACCATCGCCGGTTTGTATGGCAATACCACCAAGGGATTTATCGGCAGCCAAAATGGTGCCTGGCACCTCCGTGCCGGGGGGCGCGCCGGATGCGCCCGGTTGTAGGGACACGGCTAGCCGTGTCCCTACAACCCCTGTCTCACCAACCATACCCTCCAAAACATACAATAATTTATCCCCATGCAAGGTGTAACAGGGCGGCCAGGGTTTGTAGGCCCTTATTTGGGCGTCTATGTCCAAGGCGCTTTTGTTCCAGTCTATGCGGCCGTCGTCCTTTGTAAGGAGCTTGCAGTAAGTGGCGTCTGCCTCATTCTGTTTGGTTTTGGGTAATGCAGTAATGCCATTTGCAGCAATCTCTTGCAGCAGGGGAATGAGCATACTGGGGGCAAGTTCTGCAATGGTTTTGCTCAATGTCTCGGCCGTTTCGCTCGTGCTTAAGGGTATTGCCTTTTGTGCCAGTATGTCACCGGCATCCATTTCTGCGGCAAGGGTCTGTATACTCAGGCCTGTTTCCCCTTCCCGCCGAAGAATGGCCGCATTAATCGGCGTCGGCCCACGGTATTTAGGAAGGAGCGATGGGTGTATATTGATGCCGCCCAGGGGAAAGAGGCCAAGGAATTTGGGCCCGAAGATTTTTCCATAGGCAAAGGAGACAAGCAAATCAGGCTGAAAAGCGGCTATTGCCGAACGGGCTTCGGCATCCAGTTTGGCCGGTTTCAGCAGGGGAAGGCCCAATTCCATGGCAGCCCTCCCAATGTCCGTTGGTTCCGGCTCCTTCGAACGGCCTTTAGGGCTATCCGGATTGGTAAGGACAGCAACGGGGATTATTGCAGGGGCAGGTGTCGGGGCGGGTGTAAGGGCAGGTTTCAAACCTGCCCTTACACCTGCCCCGACGGTTGCCCTTTGGGCAACCTCCGTCAAACACGGGACTGCAATTTCCGGGCTGGCGGCAAACACAATGCGTAATGGTTTTGCGGCCATCAATTGTGCCTTTTTTTGTGGTATTTGCGTAAGATGCTTGCCCGTTTTGGCTCGGAAAGGCGGTCTATAAAAAGGATGCCTTCCAAATGGTCATTCTCGTGCTGAATAACCCGGGCCAAAAGGCCCTCTGCATCAAGGGTAAAGGGGCGGCCTTTTTCGTTCCAGGCCTGCACCCTTATTTCAAGGGGACGGGTTACATCGGCAAAAACTCCGGGAAGGGACATACAGCCTTCCTCATACTTGCCGGTTTCCTCCGAGGTGCCTACAATAGTCGGGTTTATAAAGACCCGCGGCTGGTCCTTGTCTACCTCTGTGACAAAAATCCTTTCGTTTCGGCCTACCTGAGGGCCTGCAAGCCCGATTCCCTTTCCATCGCGAAGAAGTTGAAACATCTCCTGGGTAATTTTCTTGTATTCAGGGCCGATTTTCTGAACCTTTTCGGCCTTTGTCCGCAATGCTGCATCATTTTCAGGGCTGCTTTCCAAGGTGAGTATATCCATTTCGTCTGCACTATCCATATTCCCTATTATAATGCATTTTGCGCCGGAATGACAAGGGCGGGGCAAAGATATTTACTTTTTATACAACCACGAATACTATATGATATTTATATCAAAAAGGGTATCCTGTATTCGACGGAATACGGGAGCCGGCGTCGATTGGTAGTGCGGGGGAAGGAACGCTTTATTTGAGGAATCAGATAAAGACGACTTCGGCACGAATAATAATCGCAAGGGCGTCCGAAGACAAAAATGAGGTGCGGGGTCGAGGCCCCGCAACCTCGAATAGGATCTCGGAATATCCCGGCAGGGGA